>CASEZK010000048.1 GCA_949292425.1 uncultured Oscillospiraceae bacterium | reverse complement strand
GGAACAACAGGAGAATTTGCTCTGCCAATGAAGGCATGCCTCCTCTAATCAAAAGGCAACTATATTATGCTTCTTTAGGCCATGCATATTAAATTTTTAGTTCCGCTAATAAATTGTGTCAACCTTTATTGACAATTTCATGAAAATTATTGAAAATGAAGTTAACTAATCTCAACTTACAGCAAGGATTTAAGATATTGCTATTCCATCGGCCGGAAGCTTTTCGCACATACGTCTCAGCTGATATAGATTTAGTTTTCAGTGGTCACGCACATGGTGGGCAGTTTAGAATTCCTATTATAGGTGGACTTTTTGCTCCAGATCAAGGTTTCTTCCCAAAATACGACAGTGGTATCTTTTAAAGAATGCAGAACTACTATGGTCGTTAGCCGCGGGATCGGAAATAGTATTGTACCGGTAAGACTAAATAACCGACCTGAAATCGTAAGTTTGCAACTATATTCTGTTTGATAAATTGCATTCCAATATTTTAGGAAAAAGATCATTATAGATACTGAAAGTTGTTTCTCAAAGTATTTTTTTATAACTTTTTATATATACAAATAATGCTTGACTATTAAAGTCAAGCGTTATTTAATTACTGGTCCAATTAACAAAACAATTTTTAATAATTCTCACACTTAATCTCAAAGTATGATTGAGGATGCTTACATGTTGGACAAACAAGAGGAGCTTCTTTGCCAACATGCACATGACCACAGTTTCTACAAACCCAAATAACCTTATCATCTTTCTTAAACACTAAGTCTTCTTTTAAATTAGATAGAAGCTTTAAATATCTTTTTTCATGTTCACTCTCTATTTTTGCAACTTCGCGCATAGTTTTTGCTATGTCAGTAAACCCCTCTTGCTCAGCGACATCTGCAAAAGATGCGTACATTTGAGTCCACTCAAAGTTTTCTCCGCTAGCTGCGTCAGATAAATTTTTTTCTGTATTTGGAATTTGTCCATCATTCAAATATTTGAACCACAATTTTGCATGTTCTCGCTCATTTGCAGCGGTTTCTTCGAATATTTGCGCGATCTGTTCTAACCCCTCTTTTCGAGCAACACTAGCATAAAACGTATATTTATTTCTAGCTTGAGATTCACCGGAAAATGCAGTTAAAAGATTTGCTTCTGTTTTGCTTCCTTTAAGTTTCATAAAAATACCTCCTTTTAAAATACTATAATTTTAACTTATTTTAATTAGCATTGCAATAGTGAAAGGAAATATATTACATAAAAACATTTGTGAAGCATAAAATCACGCTTGGTGCGAACAAATGCAACAGATTAATACGCTTCTTAAAACCGATTTCTTTTTTTATAGCTTGTGTGTAGAATCTCATGTGCTTTATGGCTACCGGGTTCGCCCAGAAAGTCCTTGTACAGTTCTTTTATAGCGGGGTTTTCGTGAGATTTTCTCAGAGAAAGACTTCTATCCTCCTTATAAAGGGCTTCTGCTCTTAGTTTATTTAAATCAGAAAAATTTCTGACATCTGCGCTTTGTAACGGCTGCCCACCTCCGTTTACACAGCCGCCAGGACAGCACATTATTTCAATAAAATGATAATCAGCTGTACCATTTTTTATTTTATCCAAAATAACAACCGCATTTTTAAGGCCACTTACAGCAACCACTTTTACGTCGAACTCGGCAATCTTATATACAGCTTCCTTGATACCCGCAGGCCCTCTCAACTCATGATACTCCAAATTCCCCTGACTTTTGCCAGTTAAAATATCGTTAGAAGTTCTAAGAGCTGCTTCCATTACACCACCAGTTGTGCCGAAAATAGCTCCAGCTCCTGTAGAAACGCCAAGAATAGGATCAAAATCTTCATCAGGCAGTGACTGAAAATCTATGCAAGCACTTTTTATCATTCTGGCAAGTTCTCTTGTCGTTAATGTAAAATCAGTATCTGGAACACCCGCTGCGTTTTGATCATAGCGTGTTATTTCAAATTTCTTCGCTGTACATGGCATTATGCTAACTACCACTATACTTTTAGGGTCTATATTGTTCTTTTTTGCATACCAGGTCTTTATTATGGCCCCTTGCATCTGTTGCGGGGACTTACAGCTTGAGAGATTTTTCAAGAGTTCTGGGTAATAGTGTTCGCAAAACTTGATCCATCCTGGTGAACAAGACGTTATCATAGGAAGAGTACCACCATTTTTCAGTCTATCTATGAACTCATGCGCCTCCTCGATTATTGTCAAGTCTGCACCAAAGTCCGTATCGAAAACTTTATCAAACCCTAGTCTACGCAATGCTGCTACCATTTTCCCTTTCACGTTGGTGCCTATGGGCATATTGAAACTTTCGCCTAAAGTAGCTCTAATTGACGGAGCTGTGTGGACAACAACATATTTCGATGGATCGTTTATAGCTTCCATCACGTCGTCTCCACTGTCTCTTTCCCTTAGTGCGCCTGTCGGACAGTTTACTATGCACTGCCCGCAAGATATGCACGTGACATCGTTTAAGTCTTTATCAAAAGCACATCCTATTTGAGTATCAAACCCTCTATTGTTTGCACCGATGACCCCTACGTGCTGTTCTCTGCAAGCCGCTTCACATCTTCTGCATAATATACACTTGCTGTTATCGCGAATTAAATGCAGACAACTGTCATCATATCTGTAATCCGGCAATGCCCCATCGAAGTTACCTTCATCCTGTATACCGAACTGTTTGCTTAAACTCTGTAATTCGCATTCGCCGTTTCTACTGCAAGAAAGGCATGCCCGTTTGTGTGTAGAAAGCAGAAGTTCAAGCGTAGTTTTTCTAGATTTTTTTACATGTTCAGTATTTGTAAATATCTCCATGCCATCAGTTACTGGCGCTACACATGATGCCACTAGGTTTTTAGCTCCTTTGACTTCTACTACACAGATTCTACAAGCGCCAATTTCATTTATATCTTTTAAATAACAAAGCGTAGGAATATGAATGCCGGCATCTCTGGCAGCTTCTAAAATGGTTTGGCCTTTTTTTGCAGCAACTTCAATATTATTGATTTTAATATTTACTGTATTTCCCATTTAAACAACGATTCTCCTTTCTCATTCTCGAATAATGGCTTTAAATTTGCAAGTATTTAAGCAAGCTCCGCAGCGTATACATTTGTCCCAATCTATCTTGAACGGATTTTTTACAGTACCTGAGATGGCACCCACAGGGCAAATTCTAGAGCATGCTGAACAGCCTTTACATTTGTCTTCCAATATAGTATACCTCAACATTGCTTTACATACTCCAGCGCGGCATTTATGCTCTTTTATATGTTCTACATATTCGTCTCGGAAATACTGCGATGTAGATAAAACTGGGTTCGGTGCTGTTTGCCCCAGGCCACATAAAGAATTTTCCTTAATGTAATGACACAAATTTTCCATTTTTTCAAGTTCTTGCATGTCGGCTTTTCCTTCAGTAATGTCCGTTAACATTTCTAATAGACGCTTCGTGCCTACTCTGCAAGGGGTGCATTTACCGCAAGATTCATCTACAGTAAACTCAAGAAAAAATTTCGCTATATCTACCATACAGGTGGACTCATCCATAACTATAAGTCCGCCAGATCCCATCATAGAGCCTATTTCAAGTAAGTTATCATAGTCCATTTCTATGTCGAGATATTTGGCAGGTATACATCCTCCGGACGGACCACCTGTTTGAGCTGCTTTAAATTTTTTGCCATTGGGTATACCTCCGCCGATTTCCTCAACAATTTCTCTCAAGGTAGTACCCATAGGAACTTCCACTAACCCTGTTCGTCTTATTTTGCCACCCAAAGCAAAAACTTTGGTTCCTTTAGATTTTTCAGTTCCAATCGAATTAAACCAATTAGCACCATTTAAAATTATCTGTGGGACGTTTGCGTAAGTTTCAACATTGTTTAAAATAGTTGGTTTACCAAATAACCCCTTCACAGCTGGGTACGGAGGTCGCGGTCGAGGTTCGCCCCTTTTGCCTTCAATAGACATCATAAGTGCAGTTTCTTCACCACAGACAAAAGCACCTGCTCCTAGGCGTATTTCTATGTCGAAATCGAACCCAGATGAAAAAATATTTCCCCCGAGGAGACCATAATCATAAGCTTGTTTTATAGCGATTTTAAGTCGTCTCACTGCAACGGGGTACTCGGCCCTAACGTATATAAAACCGCGCGAAGCACCGATGGCATAACCTGCAATTGCCATAGCTTCAAGCACCACATGAGGGTCGCCTTCAAGGATAGATCTATCCATAAAAGCTCCAGGGTCACCTTCGTCGGCGTTACAGCATACAAACTTTTGGTCCGATTTATTAGCAGCAGCTAAACTCCACTTAACTCCTGTAGGAAAACCTCCACCGCCTCTGCCGCGAAGTCCCGAGTCCTTTATTACCTTTATTACGTCTTCAGGTTGCATTTCGCTCAAAACTTTAGCAAGTGCAAAGTATCCGTCCATCGCTATGTATTCATCGATACATTCCGGAGAGATAACACCGCAGTTTTTAAGTGCAACTCGCATTTGCTTTTTGTAAAATGGAGTTTCATTCAAAGAAATGATACTGTCCTCTTTTACGGTATCTTTATATAAAAATTTAGTGACTACGTTACCGTTTATCAAGTGTTCAATCACAATTTCTGGTATGTTTTTTACATCTACTCTACTATAAAAGCTGCCTTCTGGATAAACTATCATAATAGGTCCCAGTTCGCACAGTCCGAAACATCCTGTTTTTATTACGTTTACTTCTTTTTGTATACCATGCTTTTTTATTTCTTCATTTAGTACATCAATTAATTGTTGGCTGCCAGAAGATGTACAGCCTGTGCCACCACACACCAATACAGTTGAACGGTACATATTTACTCTCCTTTTGCTATTTGTTTTTTTATATTTTGTCTTTTTGCGTTTTGATTTGAATGCTTTAAACGAATCTCTATATTAGGACGCACTTTTCCTTTGATCTTTTTAAGGTCTTCTATGCTTTTCATGTGTGATGCCACCTTTATAAAATTTATTCTTATTAGTTAGCTACAGTACGATGAACCGGCAACATCAATTTTATTGATGTTGCCGTACAGAGCGGATTTATCCGCTCTGTACGGCATAGAATTTTTATTGAAAAATTCTATGCCGGTTCAAACAGCTTCACTTTTAATTTTCTCTATCTTTATATTTATTAAGGATACCCTCGATGTCTTCAGGTTTAAGCCTGCCGTAAACGTCATCATTTACTGTCATTACCGGAGCCAAACCGCAAGCACCCACACAGCGGCAAGCCGTAAGTGAAAATAAACCATCTTTAGTGCATTCTTCTGCCCCTATTCCTAAAAGAGCGCTAACCTTTTTAAGTATTTCACCAGAACCTTTTACATAACAAGCTGTTCCTAGACAAACAGATATGTTATATTTACCTTTTGGCACGAGTGAAAACTGTGAATAAAAAGTAGACACACCAAAAATTTCTTCTAAAGGGATATTTAATTTTTCAGCTATTATTGTTTGAACTTCCAACGGTAAATATCCATATATTTCTTGGGCTTCCTGCAAAATCGGCATAGTGGCACCGGGTTGGTATTTATACTTTTCAATAACTTTAAATAACTTTTGTTTTTTTTCTTCAGTACCGGTAAATTGATTATTACTAATTTTTTTTAGCATAAAAGGTTCTCCTTTGTGAGATTACTTTATATTCAAATGTATCATTAAGTACAATTGGTTCTATTATATATTATTATTTGTTTAAAATCTATATATATTAACAACAATTCAAGACTATTAAATATCACAAAAAAACATGTTACATCGTAGTATAAATAAATGGTATATTCTGTAATGACGTGTGGAATTATTGATTGCCAAATCAAACTGTGGTAAAATATTAAAATAATTTAACATGCAAATAAAATGCTAAATAAACATGGAGGATTTTATGTGTGGAATAGTTGGATATGTAGGATGCAATCAGGCAACACCAATACTGTTGAATGCTTTAGAAAAGCTGGAATACAGAGGTTACGATTCTGCAGGAATAGCTATATATGAAAATAAAATAAAAGTTTTTAAGGACACGAAAAAAATAGCTGAACTTAGGAATGATATAAACAAGCTTAATTTAAATTCAAATGTAGGAATAGGACATACCAGATGGGCGACTCATGGCAAGCCTACCATCGAAAATGCACACCCGCATTTAAGTGCAAACGGCAAATTTGCGATTGTACATAATGGAATTATTGAAAACTACATACCTCTAAAAGAGGAGTTGCTATCTGCCGGTTTTAAGTTTAAGTCCGATACAGATACCGAAGTAGTTGCAAATTTGCTCGAATATTATTACAATAGAAACTTTTTTGAAACAGTAAAGAAAGTTCTAAGTGCTGTAGAAGGCTCGTATGGTATTGCAATAATGTGTAGCGACTTTCCAAGTGAACTTATAGTGGCTAAGCAAGACAGCCCGCTCATTATAGGACTAGGAAAAGGTGAAAACTTTATAGCTTCAGATATTTCAGCTATAGTCGATAAAACCAGAGACGTAGTCAGACTCTGTGATGGAGAACTTGCAGTTATAAAACCCGATTCTATAGAATATTTTGACAAGAAATTTAACAAGATTTCAAAAGAAATATGTCATGTAGATTGGACAATTTTGAGTGCTGAAAAAAACGGTTACGACCACTTTATGATGAAAGAAATTATGGAACAGCCAAATGCTATAAAAGCTACGTTCTGTCCCAGAATTATTGAACGAAAAATAAATATACCCCAGTTGAATATAAGCAAAGAGGAGCTAGAGGGCATTAAAAAAATTTGCATGATAGGCTGTGGGTCTGCTTATCACGTAGGCTGTATGGCAAAATACGTTTTTGAAAGGACTTTAAAAATACAAACTGACGTGGAAATAGCTTCTGAATTTCGTTACAAAGATCCTTTGATAGACGAAAATGTGATGGTCATTGCAATCAGCCAGTCGGGTGAAACTGCGGATACTTTAGCAGCTGTGAAAGAAGCTAAGCACAAAGGTGCTAAGGTTTTGGCAATAGTGAACGTAGTAGGAAGTTCCATTGCAAACGAAGCAGATATAGTCGTACCAACTTTCGCAGGGCCTGAGATCGCTGTAGCTACAACAAAAGCGTACAGTACACAACTTACGGTTATTTACATGCTGGCGATATACATGGCTGAAAAACTTGGGAAAATTTCTTCAAATGAATATGAGTCTTTTATCAAAGACTTAAAGGCTTTACCGCAAAAAGCAGAACTTGTCTTGAAGGATTTAGACAAAATAAAAAAGCTTGCACAGGACTTTTTCAATTGTAAAAATATATTCTTTATCGGAAGAAATGTGGACTATGCAGTAGCACTTGAGGGTGCATTGAAAGCGAAAGAAATTTCGTACATTCACTCGGAAGCTTACGCCGCTGGTGAGTTGAAGCATGGTACCATCTCTTTAGTGGAGGATGGAACTTTTGTGGTAGCTCTAGCTACAAATGAAGATTTGTTTGAGAAGATGATTAGCAATATACGTGAAGTTAAAGCGAGAGGCGCAGTTGTTTTGCTAGTAACCACTGAAAAATTAGCAAAAACTCAAAATGTAGCGGACTTTGTGTTTTACGTTCCAGAGACAAATAAAATGATGCAACCATCCATGACAGTACTACCACTTCAAGTACTTTCGTATTATTTGGCTCTGTATAAGGGCTGTGATATAGATAAACCTCGAAATTTAGCGAAATCTGTAACGGTTGAATAAAAACGGTGCGCACTCTAAATGCGCACATTTTATTTTACATAGAGGAAATATAGCTGAATAAGGATGGAAATATGGAAAATTTATCTAACATAAATAACATTAGGAAGATTTTAAAAAAACATAATTTTAAATTTTCACATTCTCTTGGGCAAAATTTCATTATAAATCCAGAAATTTGTCCCAAAATGGCAGATCTAAGTGAATTAGATGAAAGCACAGGTGTAATTGAAATAGGCCCGGGGATTGGCGTCTTGACAAATGAGCTTGCCAAAAGAGCCAAAAAGGTTATATCAATTGAAATAGACCGAAGGCTTTTGCCTGTATTAAGCGAAACTTTGTTTGAATTTAGCAATGTAAAAGTTTTAAATGCCGACATATTAAAAATAAATTTAAAGGAACTAATCCTGGAGGAATTCAATGACGTTGAAAACATAGTGGTCTGCGCAAACCTCCCGTACTATATAACATCTCCTGTGATAATAAAATTGTTGGAAGGTAAGCTAAGACTGAAATCTATAGTAGCTATGGTACAAAAAGAAGTTGCGGAAAGGATTTGCGCAGGTGTTGGTACCAGGGAATCAAGCAACATAACAGTAACTGTGAATTATTACAGTAAGCCTAAGATCTTATTTCCGGTTAGTAGATCCGATTTTATGCCTTCCCCGAAGGTTGACTCGGCGGTAATAAAGCTTGACATAAACGATGACAACTCTGTGAAAGTAAAAGATGAAGAAGTTTTCTTTAAAGTAGTAAAATCTGTATTTCTACAACGAAGAAAAACTATACTTAATTCACTATCTAAAGGGTTAAACTTAGACAAAGTTGTTATTGAGGAAGTTCTGTTGAAGTTAGGGTTAGATATTAATTTAAGGGCTGAAAACTTGACGATGGAACAGTTTATATCTTTAGCAAACGAATGCACATCTTATTAAAAAAAGCGATAGTATATTAATGTAACTAAAGTTAAATTCATAAGGTTTTGTGAAGCTGTTCCAAAGGATGATCTCAATTGAAATAATAATCTGTAATGTTATTCTTAGTAGAAAATTTGTATAATTTTACATATTCATAATAATTGTTTCTCTTTAGATATGATAAAAATTGATACTTTTTTCGTACACAAAAAATATCTCACGTTACACTTAACAACATAACATCTACAAAAACATATAAATTAAATTTAATATTATTACAAAATAGGGCAACAAGGTATTGAAAATGCGGTTGTTTTTTGATATAATAATAAATGTAACAGGTTATATTCCGTCGAAATGTTAGTTTTAGCTAAAATGACAAAAGAGGAGGGATTAAATTTGTTTTTGTCTGGAAATAATTTAGTCAATTCGAATGGCTTCCATTTTTTGTTTACGGTTTTACCTGGCACAGCGACCCTTTTATAAAATTTTATTAAGGAGAAATGTAAAATGACGACTACTCAACCTAAAGAGTTTAGTAAGTTACGCGCTTTTTTCTGGCCTATTCATAGGCATGAACTTAAAAAATTTGTCCCTATGAGCTTTTTGATGTTTTTTATTCTCTTTGTTTATACTCTTGTTAGAGACCTTAAGGATGCTTTTTTGCAATATAGAAGTCACATCGCTTTCGGCACAAAAACAACTCCTTTAATCAGTGCATTAAAAATGTGGTATGTTTTGCCTTGTGCATTTTTGGCTGTTATGTTGTTTACGTTGCTTGTAAATAAATTTGGGTCTAAAAAGACTTTTTACATAATTATAACTTTCTTTGTTGCGTTTTTTGCAATATTTGGCTTGTTTGTTTATCCAAATTTAGATGTTTTAATAATGCCAGCAGAGCAAATCACCGAAATATTAAATTCTTGCCCGAAAGCTTTTCATACATTTTTAACTTGTCTTTTTAACTGGCCAATCACCTTGTTCTACATCTTTTCAGAAATATGGGGGACAATGGCAATATCGTCTTTGTTCTGGCAATTTGCAAATGCTACCACAATGAAAAACGAAGTAAAAAGGTTTTTCGGTTTATTCCCAATTATAGGAAACATTGGTTCCTTTGTTGCAGCAGAAGCTATTGCTAAATCTTCCAAAAATTTAAATGATCGCAACGTTTTGTTCTTAATGATATGTGCCTGCTTGAGTGGTATATTAGCTTTAGTTATGTATACTTTAATACACAAGTGGGTTTTAACTGACATTAGGTGTTTTGATCCAAATCAGATAAAAAGTAAAAAGAAGAAAAAAGAAAAAGTCAGTATCATGGAAGGAATCAAAATTCTTTTCACAAACTCTTATATGGGTCTTGTAGCTATGTTAGTTATTGGCTACGGCATGGCTATTAATTTCTCTGAAGTTGTTATGAAAGACCAAATGAAATCACTTTGTACAACTCAAGGTGAATATATGCATATGTATAGTACTATGTCAAAGATCATAAGTATATTAACTATATTTGTTACTATACTTGCTTCGAATATTCTTAGAAGATGTAAATGGAAAACAGCAGCTATTGTTACTCCAGCTATATTCTTGTTTGCAGGTTCAATATTCTTTGGTGTCACTTTGTATAACAGATATGTAAGTCCACAACTATTTGGATTTTCAGCTTTAGCACTTGCAGTTTGGGCCGGTATAATCCAAGACTCAATGGCTAAAAGTGTTAAGTATACTCTGTTTGATACAACTAAGAGCATGGTTTACATTCCTCTTGATGAAGACACAAAGACAAAAGGTCAGGCTGCAGTTGAAGTTGTTGGAGGAAGAGCTGGTAAAGCTGGTGCATCGCTTATTCAACAGTTCATGTATGCGTTCAGCCCAGACGTTATGAACAACGTTATTGCTATTTTAGCGATATTTGCAGTGTCCGTTATTGGATGGATTGTATCTGTATTCCGTCTAAGTGGCAAATACGAGGCGGCTGTTAATGATACAGTTAGTGAAAATGAAAGCAAAAATTAATAAATAGAAAATATGGAAGAAAAAGAACAATTGTAAACGATTGTTCTTTTTTGTTAGGCTTTAAAATCAAATTTACCATTAATTATAGCATATCTTTTTTCTTTAAGACATACCCGGAGATAAGCATCAACACGCCCGAAAGTACCCATGGGAACCACCAATAATCGTCAAGCGGCATCGCACGTACACCTATATTCATGCCGTAAAATCCGGAAATAACAGTCGGGATGGAAAAAATTAAAGTTATGGAGGCTAAAATTTTCATGACGATATTTAAGTTGTTAGATATAATGGAAGCGAATGCATCCATGGTGCTGGATATAATGTTCATTTGAATACTAGACATTTCAATAGCTTGTCTAACTTCGATGAGAACATCCTCTAGCAAATCCTGGTCCTCTTCGTAAAGTTTTATGATCCTGCCACGCATTATCTTTTTTAATGTAGCTTCGTTTGATTTAAGTGAGGAGGAAAAATAAACCAAAGATTTCTCAACTTCTAGAAATTGCATCAATTCTTTATTTTTCATTGAACGTCTGAGTTCTTTTTCTGCATGATCACTTATTTTGTCAATCTGCTTTAAATACTGCAAATATTTATAAGCCGTTCGCAATATTATATTTAAAACGAACTGTGCACTCAACTCGGTATTTATGTTTTTTACAACGCCGTCTGAAATTTCACCTATTACAGTATTTTCCCTCAGTGAAATAGTTATGACGTTTTTACTTGTAATTATAATACCGAGCGGCATCGTTTGATAGCTGATATTTTTCTCCGTTTTTTGTACTATCGGCACATCTATTATAATCAACGTATTTCCGTCTTCGCTGTCTATATGTGATGATTCTTCGGCATCCAGCGCAGCCTTTAAGAATTCTGGATCGATATTAAAGTCATCTATCAAGCTTTCTATTTCGTCTTCATCGGGCGTTATACAATTTATCCAACAGTTTTCTTCGTATTGTTTTATTTTCTTTACCCTGTTGTTTATCGTCTTATAATAAGTAATCATAGCTCCTCCTAATTTACAGAGGACACAAACCAAAAATAGTATTGTGTCCTGAAAAGTTTTACATTTAGTTGACCCAACGTAGGACCAGGTTTCACAATACCATCTCCTTTTATCACAAATTATATTATCATTATTTTTATTATATCACAAATTCTTTCGTTTGCAAATAAGATAAACTAAAACTATTTTGTGATTCATTTATAAACTGCATTGACCACAAAAAAATAATGCATTATACTTTTTGTAGTTTTGTTAAATGGAGGAATTACTTTGAGTTATTTTGAAAAAACGACCTTGGAACTTAAGGAAATAAAAACGGATCTTGAAAATGAATATAAAAAAATCAAATCTAATCCTATAAAGCTAGATATGTCTAGAGGCAAACCATCTCAAGAACAGGTAGATCTTTCAAGAGCCCTTTTAGATACTTTGAAAAGTGATGATGTTTTGAAATCAGAGTCCGGTGTAGATTGTGCCAACTATGGAACGTTAGATGGCATACCAGAATGTAAAAAATTGTTTTCGAAGCTACTAGGAGTGAACGAGAAGAATATATTTATTGGAGGAAACTCAAGCCTTAGCCTGATGTTCGATGTAATATCTTGTTTTATGATGAACGGTGTTTTAGGTTCTACACCTTGGAGTAAACTGGAAAAAATTAAATTTTTGTGCCCCTGTCCCGGTTACGATAGGCACTTTGCTATTTTAGATTATTTTAATATAGAGCCGGTAGTTGTGCCTATGACGAGCTCAGGGCCGGATATGGATATGGTTGAAAGGCTTGTTATAGAAGACGAAAGCATAAAAGGAATTTGGTGCGTACCTAAATACTCAAATCCACAAGGCATAACTTATTCCGATAAGACTGTTATTAGGCTTTCAAAGCTAAGACCGAAAGCTAAAGATTTTAGAGTTTTTTGGGACAACGCGTATGCAATTCACGACATATGCGACCAGCCAGATACTCTTTTAAACTTAATGGATGAGTGCATAAAAAACTCAAATGAAAATCTACCTTTACTTTTTTGCTCTACCTCAAAGATAACTTTCCCAGGAGCAGGAGTTTCTGCTGTTGGAGGTTCTTGTGAAAATATTTCACAATTAAAGGACATGTACTATTTCAAAACTATAAGTTATGATAAGTTAAATCAACTACGTCATGTTAAATACTTCGAGAGTTTTGACAAATTGCTAGATCATATGCAAAAGCATAAGAAAATACTAAAACCAAAGTTTGACTTAGTGCTTGAAAAGCTGCGAAGCAATTTTGAAAATAACAAAATAGTATCTTGGAACGACCCAAAAGGAGGATATTTTATAAGTTTAGACGTAAAAAGAAACTGCGCAAAAAGAGTAGTAGGTCTTTGCAAAGATGCCGGACTTTCTTTAACGCCTGCAGGGTCTACTTTTCCGAAAAAAATAGACCCAAATGACAGCAATATAAGGTTAGCTCCATCTTATCTTACACTATCTGAACTTAGTAAATCTATGGATTTGTTGTGCTTATGTGTAAAATTAGCAACTGTTGAAGAAATGTTAAAAGAAAAAATTAACGAGTTTTAAAGATTGAAGTGGTTAACAACTTGTCACACCATTATGTGGACTTGTATATGATGTATTGAATGTATTATTTCTATACAATCATCCCCCAACTGACGGTGATTTAATTATGAATTGCTATTGTAAACAAGCCAAATGGGCCTTAGTTTTTGTGTCTGGTTTAACAATATCTTACCTGTGCCCCATACATCTTATCATTAAGGTTTTAGTTGCAATTCTTGTAGTTTTAGCGATTTGCTTAATGAGATGTTGAGCATTTTAAAGGAGGTCTTTTAGAAATGAAAGTTGTTGTAGTTAAGAGCCCTAAATTTTTAAGTTTTTTCTTAAGACGGATCTTTAAAATAAAAAAAGAAAATTTAACATAGTCATTAAAAGTCCATATGGTTTTCCATATGGATTTTTATATTTTTAACGTTTTAATTTCTTACATAAACTTTTATGGTGGTTATCAATAAGTATATGCTTTTATAAAATTATGCACACTAGACCATTACAGCCTTCATTTATAATCTTTTCTATGGTTTCCTTAACCTTAGCCCTTGCATCTGTTGGCATTCTATAAAGTTTATTGTGAAGCCCCTCATTTACCAACTCATACAAAGATTTCCCTAAAATATTTGATTCCCAGATTTTACTTGGATTTTCTTCAAACTCTTTTAATAAATAATTTACAAGCTCCTCAGACTGCTGCTCTGACCCCACAATAGGTGTGACTTCTGTAGCTATTCTCGTCTTTAGCATATGTACAGACGGAGCTGCCGCTCTCAGCCTTATACCATATTTTCCACCTTGCTTTATAATCTCCGGTTCCTCTAGAGTTAGCTCTTCTGTTGACGGCATTACTATTCCATAGCCTGTTTCAAGTACATCATCGTACGCTGTACTGATTTTATCATATTTTTCTTTAACTTTAGATAACTCCAAAATACAATCTAACAACATACCCTCATCACTTATGTCAAGGTTCGTTTTTTCGCTCAACACTTTGTAAAACAAACTTTCTTCTAGGCTTAACGATATACGTGCATTACCAACTGCTAAATCTATAGAAACAGCCTTAGCATCATTTATATGTTCACAATGCCGAATTTTTTCTAATATAGACTGTATCTCTCGTATCTTTCCTATATCTTTCGAAGCTTCCTTTATAGCAGAATAGATAGATGCCCTCAGCCAATGGTCATTTTCAAGTGAGGTTAGCCATTTCGGCATATCGATTTTTACTTCCTTTACTGGGAACTCAAACAACACACCCGCTAAAATTCTTTTTATTTCGTTTTCACTTAAGTCTAGACAGTTAACCGGTATAGCAGATACATTGTACTTTTCGCTAAGTTTTTGTGCTAATTCCTTCGTTTGAGCGCTATTAGGGTGAGCTGTATTTAAAAGCACTATAAAAGGTTTATTTATATCTCTTAGTTCCTCTATTACCCTCTCTTCTGCTTCTTCGTATTCTTCTCTTGGTATGTCGCTTATGCTTCCATCTGTGGTTATAACCAACCCTATGGTAGAATGCTCTGTTATTACCTTTTTAGTGCCAATTTCAGCTGCCATATTAAACGGTATAGGCTCCTCGAACCACGGACTCATGACCATACGCGGCTGATCATCTTCTATGTACCCCAGCGAACTAGGCACTATATAGCCTACACAATCTATTAATCTTACTTTGAAACTTGCCACGTTGTCAACGTTTATCTCAACAGCCGTTTCAGGTATAAACTTTGGCTCTGTAGTCATTATGGTTCTGCCGGCAGCAGATTGTGGTAGTTCATCTCTTGCACGATCTTTTTTTAACTCTGTTTCTATGTTGGGAATAACTAAATTATCCATAAATTTCTTTATAAATGTTGACTTTCCGGTCCTAACAGGTCCTACTACCCCTATGTAAATATCACCACCTGTTCTTTGTGCAATATCTTTATAAATGTTTCTTTCTTCCAAAATATTACCTCCATTGTTGAATCTTTTTTAATATTAACCTTGCAATTACATTGGAATTAATATCATCATCCTTTCGCTTAAAACATCTTCATCTATTTCATTTTCTTTTTTTATTAAATTTACAGATGTATTATACTTTCTTGCAATGTTCCACATTTCTTCGCCTGCATTAGCGTAATAAATAGTAAGTGCTGCAGCCGAGTCTTTATTGAGCACTTTTTCTTCGTCAATGCTTAAATCGCAAATTGAGCTAAATTGACTACTTGTATAAACTGGAGTTGTAATTTTAACTTGAGCTGATATTTCTAAAAATTTGTCACTTTTTATATCCGCATCAAGCGACAGCACCAATGCTTGCGGGTCAAAATTCACATCCTTAAAGTCACTTTTCCAGCTGTACGGGTACTCAAAGTCTACCAGCCTTTCTGAATATACTGTCTCTCCATCTTCATTCAGTACCAATACACAAATATTGAACTTGCCTTTAAAAAGTATCTTATCTCCATCATAATTTGCAGTTATATCGATTATTTCGTTCCATACATTTATTACTTCTTTTAATCTTGCCTCGTTAATCTCAACATCATTTTTCATAGCGCAAGTTGTATCTATGCCATCTATATACCTTGGTAAAGTTACTCTTTCGCTCTTGTTTTCCATTTCATAGTCAGTTGAATAAACATCGTTTAAAACATTTATCTCTTTTTCCTTATAAGCAAAACATGCTATTGAAAATCTTGCTTCCACTTCCAGTAAGTTACCTTCACCATTACTATCTGTTTTCAGCTGCAAATCATGGTTTAACTCGTCAATGTTTATGTCACATAAGCATTCGTCCTCCATGCCGTTTACATCCACTATTTGACTAATAGGCACACTATAGTTTGCTTTTTCTGTCTCCCCTGTTTCTATGTCGCTAATGTAAAATACATCTAAATTAGCAGTAGCATTTATTATCAATTTATTAGTTATAGTTTTGTAGTCATTTATAAAAACTTCCACGTTACTTCTTATTATCAATTCTATCGGCGGTAACGCTGAATCTAACTCTACAGTTTCGTTCACGGTAAACATTTGTTGAGAAAAGCCCACTAAATCACTTAGACTTACTTGAGTTTTTCTTTGTTCTATTGTGTCGCCATTTATTTCGCAAACTATACTTTTTTCATTCTTTTGTTTTATTTTTGCACATATTGAAAATGCCCCATGAATATCTAATCTTCTTTGGGTTACGGCTCTACAATTTATATATTCTACTTTTACTTTTGTAAATGCTATCGCGTTTTCCATTGGTTCTTTTAAATTAAACGACACGGAAAAAGGACTTGAATGTTCACAACACCTTATTGACAATTTCTCTGAATCTAGGTAAAGTAAATTTACTATCGATACACCTTCAACATTTAACCTGTCACCAACTATATTTCTTGCATTTACTTTCGGGTAAACTTGACATTTTAATATTTTTTGAATATCCGGACAATAATCAGGTAAATTAAAATCTAAATCTATAGCTTCTTCAGAACACCCCTCAAATGTAATTTTACAGGTATTCAGTACCTCCTTATCAACACTGTATTCCATAAAATAATCTCTCCTTTTACATTTATAAAGCATTTATATTCTGCTTTTGTCCCCTTTATGCACAAATTTACTTCGAAGAGTAAATCATCTAGGTGCATCTCGACCTTTTAAGTTTAACAAAGACAGCTAAATATGATATAATGTAAAAAAATAAAATGAGGTGGATTGTATGTTAACAGATATTGAAATTGCTCAAAGAGCTAACATAAAACCTATAAAAGAAATAGCTAAAGGTCTAGGTGTAGACGAAAACTATTTGGACTTTTACGGAAAATATAAAGCTAAAATAAACGATTCACTATTTGAAAAAATAAAAAATAACCCCGATGGAAAACTCGTTTTAGTCACAGCTATAAACCCCACCCCTGCAGGAGAAGGCAAAACCACCACTACTATCGGGCTGGGGCAAGCTATGTCTAAACTTGGTAAAAATGCTGTTATAACATTGCGAGAACCATCACTTGGGCCAGTATTTGGTATAAAAGGTGGTGCCACAGGTGGCGGATATGCTCAAGTACTGCCTATGGAAGACATTAACCTCCACTTTACCGGTGACATGCATGCTATTACCGCTGCAAATAACTTACTCTGTGCGTTAATTGATAATCACTTACAGCAAGGCAACTCTTTAAAAATAGATCCAAGAAGGATTCTTGTAAAAAGGTGCCTTGATATGAACGATCGAGCACTTAGAAATATCATAGTTGGCTTAGGTGGAAAGACTAACGGCATTCCCAGAGAAGATGGATTTATAATAACTGTAGCCAACGAAGTTATGGCGATATTGTGCCTTGCGAAAAATATTTGCGACTTAAAAGAACGTTTGAGTAACATATTGGTCGCTTATACATTTGATAATGAACCAATATTTGCAAAAGATTTAAAAGCACATGGCGCAATGGCGGCACTTTTGAAAGAAGCTTTAAAACCCAACTTAATCCAGACACTTGAAAATACACCCGCTATAATGCATGGTGGACCTTTTGCAAATATTGCACACGGCTGCAGCTCCGTAAGAGCCACTCATCTTGCTTTAAAGCTTGCCGATTATTGCATAACAGAAGCTGGTTTTGGTTCTGACCTCGGTGCTGAGAAATTTTTCGACATAAAATGTCGTTCTGCAAATTTATCGCCTGCAGCGGTCGTTCTTGTTGCCACTGTGCGTGCGTTAAAATATAATGGTAAAATGAAAGTTGATCAATTAAAAAATGAAAGTTTAAAAGCTTTAAATGACGGTATAAAAAATCTTGGGGCACACATCGACAACATGAAAAAATTTGGTATCCCGGTCATCGTTGCTATAAATAAATTTGACAGCGACACCTCATCGGAGATCAATTTTGTAGAAGATTATTGCCGTGAAAAAGGTGTAGATTTTGCTTTATCGGAAGTATTCTCACAAGGCGGAAGCGGAGCTTTAGAATTAGCTAAAATTTTATGTAAAATATTAGACGAAAAAAAAGCTAATTTTAAGCCTTTATATCCTCTTAATATTTCTATAAAAGAAAAAATAGAAACTTTAGCAAAGGAAATATACCATGCGGGAACTGTAACCTTTACCGACAAAGCTAAAAAAGCAATGGATGAAATTTCACTCCTTGGTCGAGATAATTTGCCTATATGCGTTGCAAAAACACAGTATTCATTTTCGGATAACAAAGATCTACTCGGTGCACCCACAGGGTTTAACTTGACTGTTCGCGATATTAAAATTTCTAACGGTGCCGGATTTATAGTTGTATTCACAGGCGATATAATGACTATGCCAGGCCTTCCCAAAGTTCCTGCTGCAAATGGTATAGACATTGATGAAAATTCTGTCATATCCGGCTTGTTTTGAGGAACAAAAGATGATATTAAAAAGTTTTTCAGAAAAAGAAACAGAATCCTTCGGAGAAAAGTTGGCAAAAAAGTTAACCGGCAATGAAACTTTAGCGCTGTATGGAGGTCTGGGTGCCGGGAAAACTTGCTTTACAAGAGGCATTGCTAAAGGGCTTTCCGTAAAAGAAAATACTGTGCACAGCCCTACTTTTGCCCTTTTAAATGAATACTCGGGTAAGTTTAAAGTTTATCATTTTGATATGTATAGAATAAATAGTCTCGATAGCTTATATTCTGTAGGGTTCTTCGACTTTTTAGATGCCGGAATAATAATAACCGAATGGAGCGAAAATATTGATGAATTCTTGCCAAACGGTGCAATTAAAGTTCATTTTAGCTACGGACAGAACGAAAATGAAAGGGTTTTGTCGATCGAAGGGATAGATTTATGAAAATATTAGCTTTGGACTCTTCAGCTAAGTCCGCCTCTGTTGCACTTGTAGAGGATGAAAAATTACTGGGTGAATTTTATGTAAACGTCGGGCTCACTCACAGCCAAACTTTAGTACCTATGGTATATAACCTACTTTCTATATGCAGCATATCTCCAGACAGCATTGACCTTTTCGCTGTAAACACTGGGCCCGGATCATTTACAGGCTTAAGAATCGGTGTCGCCGCTATAAAAGGAATGGCTATGAAAAATAATTTACCTTGCATCGGCGTTTCTACTCTCGAATGCATAGCGAACAGCCTGATAGATACAAATTGTATAGCTTGCGCTGTTATGGACGCAAGATGCGATAAAGTTTATAATGCGAATTTTATGGTAGAAAACAGCTCTATTAAGAGGCTAAATGAAGACCGAGCTATAGCTATAGATAGCCTTATGGACGAGCTCGAACAGTACAAGAACAATAGCAAAAAAATTATTTTTGTTGGAGATGGTGCAGATTTATGCTATAATGTGTTGAAAGATAAAAAAAATGTGTTCCTATCGCACGAAGGTTTTAAGCACCAAAGCGCTAAAAATACTGCCTTCCTTGCTAAAAAAGCATTCTTAGAAGGCAAAAGTATAAATCATACTCAATTGGTCCCTACTTACTTAAGACCAATTTTATGAAAGGCGAAATATGAGTAAAATAATAGCACTTGGGTCAGATCATGGTGGATTTGAACTTAAAGAATATATAAAAAAATACCTCACTGAAAATAATATAAAATGCATAGATGTTGGAACAGACAGCATCGCATCCGTCGATTACCCTGTTTACGCATTTAAAGTCGCAGAAAAAATAGTCAACAAAAAAGCTGATTTGGGCATTTTATGTTGTGGTACCGGCATTGGTATATCCATAGCCGCAAATAAAGTTAAAGGCATACGGGCAGCACTTTGTGAAAGTGAATTTTGTACAGAAATGTGCAGGAAGCATAACGATGCCAACATACTTTGTCTTGGTGGCAGAGTTATAAACGGTGAACTTGCTAAAAAACTTGTAGAAATTTTCATAACTACACAATTTGAAGGCGGTAGACATCAAAATCGCATAAACCAAATAACACAAATCGAAAATAATAAATTCAAACTTTAAGTTAATCTTAAATTTGAGATGATTTTAACGAAAGGTGTGCTTTAAATGGAAGATCGAGTTATCATAATGGATCATCCTCTAATTCAACATAAAGTTTCTCTTTTAAGGGACAAAAATACCGGTTCAAAAGAGTTTCGCGAAATGGTTGCTGAAGTTACAATGTTGATGTGCTATGAGGCTACCAGAGATTTACCACTTAAAGAAGTTGAAATAGAAACTCCTATAGCTACAGCCAAAACGAATGTGCTGGCCGGCAGAAAAATGGCATTTATACCAGTTTTAAGGGCGGGGCTCGGCATGGTGGATGGCACCACTGAACTTGTCCCTGCAGCTAAGGTCGGACATATTGGTTTATGCAAGGATGAAAAAAGCTCAGAAATGAAATTTTACTATAATAAAATGCCAAAAGACATTTCGGACAGAGAAGTTATCATCCTTGACCCTATGCTGGCTACCGGAAACACAGCTGTCGTTGCAATTAGTAAAATTAAGGAATTTTGCCCGAAATCTATCAAGTTCATGTGCATAATTGCTGCCCTTGAAGGTGTTGGCAAATTAGCTAAGGTTCATCCTGATGTTCAAATATACTGTGCTGCGCTCGACAAAGAACTCGATGAAAATGGCTTTATAGTACCGGGTTTAGGTGATGCTGGCGATAGGGTCTTTGGTACAGAATGAAAAGCTAAATTTTGAGGTATTTTTATGAAGTTGAATATAAAAAGAGAAACTTTCGCTCAAGGTATATGTTTTTATAAGCTTTTTTGGATATTTTTTATAGGCTGTTTTGTTGGTGCAATTGTTGAAACTATTTACTGCTTAGCAGTCACTGGACATTTTGAGATTAGATGGGGCGTTATTTACGGACCATTTAATCCGGTTTATGGGTTCGGTGCTTTGGTTATGACTTTAATTTCTTGCAAAGTTGCAAACAAGCGAGATTTATGGATTTTTCTGATATGTATGTTCTCTGGCGGAGTTTGCGAATATTTTTGTAGTTTCTTTCAAGAAAAAATCTTCCATACCATATCATGGGACTACAAAGACACTCAGTTTAACTTCAATGGCAGAACTAATTTGCTCTATGCCTTTTGTTGGGGGCTGTTAGGGCTTGTTTGGGTGAAAGATATTTTCCCTAGACTGTCGCGTCTTATAGAAAAAATACCTGCAAGAAAAAGAAAAATTCTTACATTAATTTTACTAGTATATATGGTTTTAAATATGACAATATCGGGGCTTGCCGCGCTGAGGCAAAAACAGAGATATGAAAACATTCCTGCTAATTCTTGGCTTAGCTCTACTCTAGATAAGCTTTACCCTGACGAATTTTTAGAAAAATTTTATCCCAATTTACAAAGAGTGGATCAAAAATAGCTTTATAATAGGAGAAAAATCTTGGAAAACAGAAAAAAAATTTTGGTAGTCGGTGCAGGTGCTGCCGGACTCATGGCGGCGGTTACAGCCTGTAAAAACAATGATGTAACTTTAATTAAAAAAAACGCCGTTCTGGGGAAAAAACTTAGAATAACGGGAAAAGGTCGGTGCAACGTAACCAACAACTGCACCGTGGATGATTTCTTAAAAAACGTAATAACAAATAAAAAATTTCTATTCAGTGCACTCTACTCTTTTTCTCCCGCAGATATAATGAACTTTTTTGAGCGCAACGGCCTTTCGCTAAAAACAGAAAGGGGAAATCGAGTTTTTCCTACCTCTGATGACGCAAACGATGTTGTAGAAACATTTAAGAATATTCTAAAAAAGAATAATTGTAAAATACTTAAAGGTGATGTTAAAAGTTTAATAATCAGCGAAAATGACTGTAAAGCAGTTATCCTAAAAAATGGGAAAAAATTAAACGCTGACGCTGTGATTATCGCAACCGGCGGGAAATCATATCCACAAACAGGCTCAACTGGTCAGGGATATAAACTTGCTAAAAATATAGGACATAAAATTATTCCACTTAAGCCATCTTTAGTGCCTTTAGAATGTGAACAGCACTTTTGCAAAGACCTGCAAGGCTTAACTTTGAAAAACGTCACATTGTCTATTTTCGATAAATCAAAAAATATGGAAATTTATAAAGATTTTGGAGAAATGATATTTACTCATTTCGGGATCTCAGGCCCACTCGTTTTAAGTGCCAGCTGTCACCTTATCAACCCTATGACTGGAAAGTATACGGCAAAAGTCGACTTAAAGCCCGCTTTGACCGAAAAAGAGCTAGATAAGCGTATAATAAAAGACTTAGAAAAGTACTCAAATAAAAATTTCGACAACTCTTTAAACGATTTGTTGCCTAAAAAATTAATACCAGTAGTGGTGAAACTGTCAGGCATAAGCCCTTATATTAAGTGCCACCAAGTAACTAAAGAGATGAGACTCAAACTTGTACATTTGCTAAAAGGATTATTGCTTGATATAACACAAACCCGACCTTTAGAGGAAGCCATCATCACCTCCGGCGGAATAGACGTAACTGAAATTAACCCTAAAACTATGCAATCAAAATTGGTAAATAATTTATATTTTGCAGGGGAAATCTTAGATGTCGATGCATACACAGGAGGGTATAACCTACAAATAGCATTTTCTACAGGATTTTTGGCCGGAAGCTCAGTTTGAATAAGGAGTAAATTTATGATATCAATAGCCATAGACGGACCGGCAGGTGCCGGTAAAAGTACAATAGCTAAATCTGTTGCCGAGAGTTTGGGTTTCATCCATGTGGATACAGGCGCTTTATATAGAGCTATTGCCTTTTACTTGATAAAAAATAATATAAAAAACGCGGAAGATATTAACAAGGCCTTAAAAAGTATAAATATAAAAATAAGTTTTGAAGATAAATGTCAAGCTGTCATCTTAAATGGCGATGACATAACTGATTTAATAAGAATTCCTGATGTTACTCTGTTAGTTTCCGAGGTTTCTAAGTTAAAAGAAGTAAGAAAGTTTTTATTAAGTATTCAGCAAAATATCATTTCAGAGAACAATGTCGTTATGGACGGAAGGGACATTGGAACAGTTATTTTACCTAAAGCTAACGTGAAAATTTTCTTGACAGCTTCCCCTGAATGTAGAGCTAAAAGAAGATATTTACAACTACAAAATTCTGGCATCAATTGTAATTATGACGAAATTTTAAAAGATGTAAACTTAAGGGACATAGCCGACACAACAAGAGAAATAGCACCTTTAAAAAAAGCTCCAGACGCCATACTAGTTGATACATCAAGCCTATCTTTGGATGAATCAATACAAAAAATAATAGAAATAATCAGCAACAAATTACACAGCTAAATTGGAGGTAACTATGAAAACATCAAAACTGTATAGAGCTTTATGGCACATCTTTAGACCAATAATTAAATGCATATATAGGCTCGAAATAAACGGAACGGAGAACCTTCCAAAAAGCGGACGAGCTATTCTGTGTCCTAATCACACGTCTAACGCGGATCCTATCATTTTAGGGGTTGTGTGCAAAAGACAAGTCTTTTATATGAGTAAATCTGAACTTTTTAAAAATAAAATTTTTGCCAAATTTATATCTCATTTAGGCGCATTCCCTGTAAGCCGCGGTAAGGGTGACAAAAATGCTATCTCCTCTGCTGAAGAAATCTTAAGAAAAGGTCAATTGTTAGGACTCTTTATAGAAGGAACTCGTTCAAAAACAGGAGAGTTTCTAAAACCAAAAACAGGCGCCGCTTTAATCGCCTACAACACATATTCTCCCATCATACCAATATGCATACGAGGTAAAAAGCAAAGTTCAGTCAAGATTTTCAGAAAAAACGTTGTCAATATCGGGAAACCTATATACATAAAGGATTGTAATATAGTTCAAGGCACTAGCAAAGAGTTTAGAGATCTCAGTCGCAAAATCATGGAAAATATAAAGACTTTAGCTCCTTAACCCTAATTTTGTACTTAATTTGACATAAAAATATAAAAAGATTATACTTTTTGAAAGTTAGTAAATTGAATATAAATTTCGGAGGAAATTATGGATTATATAAAAGAAAAAATTAATGACTTTTTTAAATATAGGTTTTTGCTATACAACTTGATATCCCGCGAAATAAAGGTTAAATACAGGCGTTCTATTTTAGGAATATTGTGGAGTGTGCTCAATCCCCTATTTACAATGATTGTAATATCTATGGTTTTCTCTAGGATTTTCCGATTTAATGTTGAAAATTTTAACGTGTATTTCTTAACAGGCTCTGTTATTTTCTCATTCATGTCGGATGCTACCACTAGCTCTATATCATCCATTATAGGTTCCGGCGCTTTGATAAAAAAAGTCTATATGCCAAAATATATTTTCCCTCTGGAAAAAACTACTTTTGCGCTTGTAAATTTAGGCTTTTCACTTATAGCTGTACTTATCGTTATTTTATTTTCCAGTGTAAAAGTTGGATTTTCAGCATTGCTTTTCACAGTTCCTATTTTATATTGCTATGTTTTTTCCCTTGGTATCTCGCTCGCCTTAGCCGCCTTGACTGTAAGGTTTAGGGACATACAGCATCTATATTCTGTCATCGTAACAACGTGGATGTATTTAACTCCTGTTATTTATCCGGCCTCAGCTATAGAGGGAAAACTATTTAAAGTCATGAAGTTCAACCCCATGTACTATTACGTCACTTATTTTAGAGAGGTCATTATGTACAATCATGTCCCAGATTTTAATTTTAATCTCATTTGTATAGGCTTTTCTCTTTCTTCGTTGATAATCGGTACAATAATATTTAAGAAAAAACAAAAAACATTTATTTTATATATTTAAGCGGAGGACTCAAATGCAAAACGCTATTGAAGTGAAAAATGTTACCATCAAGTTTAATATGGCTAAAGAAAAAGTTGATAGCATCAAGGAATACATTTTAAAGTTCATTAAAAAACAACTTTTTTTTGAAGAATTTACAGCGTTAAATAATGTCTCATTCGATGTAAAAAAAGGTGAAGTTTTCGGTATCATTGGTCTTAACGGTTGTGGCAAATCAACTATATTAAAAATTATATCCGGTATATATTCTCCAAGTAAAGGCAGTGTAAAGGTAAATGGAAGTATCGCTCCGTTAATTGAACTGGGTGCTGGGTTTGATATGGACTTAACCGCAAGAGAAAACATTTACTTAAATGGTTCTGTCTTGGGATATTCGAAAAATTATATAGATAGTAAATTCGACGAAATAGTCGATTTTACCGAACTTCACCAGTTTATAGACGTACCTATGAAAAATTATTCTTCAGGTATGGTTGCGAGAATCGGGTTTGCAATCGCTACTATAACAGATCCTGATATATTAATTGTAGATGAAATTTTGTCTGTTGGAGATTTCCTTTTCCAGCAAAAGTGTGAACAGAGAATAAATGAGCTCATGAAAAACGGTACAACTATTTTAATAGTTTCTCATTCTATAGACCAGATAAAAAGGTTATGCAACAGGGTTATGTGGTTAAAGGCTGGACAGGTTGTAAAAATTGGCGAGACTCAGGAAATTTGTAACGAGTACAGCCACACAACTAAGTAAATTTTGAGGTACACTAAAAAATGAAAAGCGAAAACATATATGCTATAGTTGTACTTTATAATAAAAATTTAAGCGAATCAATAACCTTCAACTGTTTGAAAAGTATTGATAGCAATATTCAAATTTTTATATGCGATAACAGCGACGATAAAAAATATGCGGCCAATAATAAAATAGCAAGTAATTATAAAAATGTACATTACAAACCCATGAACGGAAACAAAGGGTTGTCTTCAGCTTACAACGCAGCCATTGAAGATATTGTAAAATTATCTCCCGGATGGATTTGCCTTTTCGATGATGATACATCTGTTCCTTTGGAATATTTTACTTTACTCTCTGAAACAAAACGTACCCAAAAAGCTGACATATATTTGCCGCTTGTTTATGACGAAATAGGGCTTTTATCGCCAAATATTATGAAAAAATATTTTTGCCACAGAGCTAATAGCATAGATAAAGTAAATATAGGTGAAATCAGCGCGATAAACAGCGGCATGGTATTATCTTCAGAAATTTTCAAAACTTATAGGTACGATGAAAACTATTTTCTCGATTTTGTAGATCATGCATTTATGAGAGATATGAGATATCTTCACAAAAAAGTTGTTATATTCAACTGTAAACTAAAACAAAATTTTGCTGCAAATACAAACGATATTGCTTCTTTAAAAAAAAGGTTTAAAATTTTAAAAAAAGATCTACGTTATTTTTACAGTAAACTAAAATTCGGATTGTTTTATTACCTTTATATAATTTCAAAAAGAAAAATTAGAATATTATTGCAAAAAGGAAAAATATCTGTTCTCTTTTGGTAAGTTTTTCTTTTAAGTACTTAAATTTTTCGAAAACTATGGTCGTTGTTGTTTGTAATAAGATTAAATATAGATAAAAAAAGAACCCTTAAACTAAAAAGTTTAGGAGTTCCTTTTTATATATTTTACTAAAATATCATCTTTAATACATGCCGCCCATACCTGGATCAACCGGCATTGCTGGAGTTTCTTTCTCCTTTATGTCTGAAACTAAACTTTCGGTTGTTAAAACCATAGCTGCAACAGATGCAGCATTTTGAAGTGCTGACCTTGTTACTTTAGTTGGATCAACTATTCCAGATGAAATCATCTCTACAAATTTTCCTTCTTTTGCATCGTAGCCAACGCCAACTTTATTTTCTCTTCTAATCGTGTCAATTATGACAGACCCTTCAACACCCGCATTTAAAGATATTTGACGAATTGGTTCTTCCAATGCCTTGAGTACAATAGAAACACCTGTTTTCTCGTCACCTATAGTGTTATTCATTAGCTCTTCTACGCTTCTCATAGCGTTAATTAATGCTACTCCGCCACCGGCTACTATGCCTTCTTCCACTGCTGCTTTTGTAGCTGCTAGTGCATCTTCTATTCTAAGTTTCTTCTCTTTCATCTCTACTTCAGTAGCTGCACCTACTTTAATAACCGCTACACCGCCAGACAGTTTTGCTAGACGTTCTTGAAGCTTTTCACGGTCAAAATCTGATGTGGTGCTTTCTATCTGTGAGCGTATTTGAGATACCCTTGAACTAATTTCATTTTTGTCGCCCGCGCCATCTACAATAATAGTATTTTCTTTTTCTATTTTCACTTGACGAGCCCTACCAAGCTGTTCTAGAGTTGTATTCTTAAGCTCAAGACCTAGTTCTTCTGTTATAACTTCTCCGCCAGTTAAAATCGCAATGTCTCGTAACATTTCTTTCCTTCTGTCTCCAAAGCCCGGAGCTTTCACTCCTACACAAGTAAATGTACCACGAAGTTTATTTAAAATAAGTGTTGCTAAAGCTTCTCCTTCAATGTCTTCTGCAATAATAACAAGCTTTTTGCCCGAGTTCACAACTTGTTCCAAAAGTGGAAGAATTTCTTGAATGTTGCTAATTTTTTTGTCTGTAATTAAAATATAAGCATCATCAATTGCAGCAACCATTTTGTCTGTGTCTGTAACCATGTAAGGTGAAACATATCCTCTGTCAAACATCATTCCTTCAACAACTTCTGAGTAAGTATCAGCCGTCTTCGATTCCTCTACAGTAATAACTCCATCAGAAGTTACTTTTTCCATCGCTTCAGATATTAATTTCCCTATAAATTCATCAGCTGCGGAAATCGTAGCAACCCTAGCTATATCTTCACTGCCACTTACTTTCTTAGAGTTGTTTACTACATCCTTAACAGCTGCTTCTACAGCCTTTTCTATACCTTTTTTAACTACCATTGGGTTTGCACCAGCTGTAACGTTCTTCATGCCTTCACGAATAAGTGCTTGTGCTAAAAGTGTAGCGGTAGTTGTTCCGTCTCCAGCTACATCGTTTGTCTTTGTGGATACTTCCTTTACCAACTGTGCTCCCATATTTTCAAATGGATCTTCGAGCTCTATTTCTTTAGCTATAGTAACACCGTCATTAGTGATAAGTGGTGCTCCAAATTTTTTATCAAGCACTACATTCCTGCCCTTTGGCCCTAAAGTTATCTTTACAGTATCTGCAAGCTTGTTTACTCCATTCATTAACGCTTTTCTTGCTTCTTCTCCGTAAATTATTTGTTTAGCCATAATAAATCCTCCAACATGTTTTTATTTTTTATAATTTTCATCGAGCATTACTTCTCAGAGGGGCGGCGCCTTGTAAAAATTTTTGTGAACCAGCCGAGGTTAGGCTGGTTTTCAAAAAAATAATATTTTTTGAAAGGCGCCGCCCCAAACAAACTTGTGCATTTAAAAATATCTATTATTATTCTACAATAGCAAGAATATCTGATTGTTTAACTATGGTATATTCTTCATCGTCTAGCTTAATCTCAGTACCAGAATATTTGCTCGTTATAACCCTATCACCAACTTTTACGTACATATTCACTTCTTTGCCGTCCACTATACCTCCAGGTCCAACTGCAACTACAATTGCAATTTGTGGTTTTTCTTTAGCGGTACTTGCTAAAATAATTCCACTTTTTGTTGTTTCTTTAACTTCTTCCATTTTTATGACAACTCTGTCAGCTAAAGGCTTTAATGTCATACAAAACTCCTCCTAAAGACAATATTATTTAGCACTCTTTACGTGCGAGTGCTAAATATATTTTATCTTCTATAAAACAAAAAATCAAGTATATTTTCCCAATTTTTTTATTATAAGAAAAATTTTCTTAATTCACCATTCCTTAAATCAAGTTACGCCTTACAAAACCCTAGACAAGAAATCTTTCACTCTTAGATGTTTAGGATCGTTAAAAAATTTCTCAGGTGGAGCATCTTCTATTACTTTGCCTTCATGCACAAACAATATCCTCGTTGCAACCTCTTTTGCAAAGCCCATCTCATGAGTTACTACAAACATCGTCATTCCAGTGCCAGCAAGTTCTTTCATAACATTTAGCACTTCATCAACCATCTCTGGGTCGAGGGCAGAAGTCGGCTCATCAAAGAGCATTACATCCGGGTTCATAGCAAGAGCCCTAACTATTGCTATCCTTTGCTGCTGCCCACCTGAAAGTTGGCTAGGATAGGCACTTGCCTTACTTTCTAAACCAACACGTTTTAAAAGAACCAAAGCGTTCTTTTTTGCTTGCTCTGATGTTTTTAGCTTCAGTTGAGTTGGCGCTAAGGTAATATTTTCAAGTACTGTGAGGTTCGGAAACAGATTAAATTTTTGAAACACCATTCCCATCTTTCTGCGAACCTTATTTATATTACATTTTGGAGATGTTATATCTTCTCCTTCAAAGATAATTTGGCCTGAACTTGGTACTTCTAAAAGATTTAAACATCTTAACAAAGTGCTTTTTCCAGACCCTGAAGGTCCTACAATTACCACCTTTTCTCCCTTCTTTATATGTTTCGTTATGCCTTTCAGCACTTCTACTTTTTTCCCTTTTTGCTCAAACATCTTATGTAAATCATTGATTTTAATCATCTGTCCAGTTTCCTTTCAAAAACTTTTAAAAGCGAAGTTAAACCAACCACCAATATCAGGTATATTCCGGCCACTACGCTTAACGGAACTAACGCTTCGTATGACATACTTTTTATAATGTCGCCGGCCCTTGATAGGTCCACTACCCCGATAAACCCGGCTACAGAGGTTTCTTTCACAAGCGTGATTGCTTCACTAGCTAAAGATGGCAATATATTTCTTACTGCTTGAGGAATGACTATTTTTACTAATGTGACGTTTTGCGAAAGGCCCAAAGACCTACCTGCCTCCATTTGTCCTTTGTCCACCGATTGTATACCTCCTCGTACATGTTCAGCCACGTAAGCTCCAGAGTTTATACCGAAAGACAAAATAGCAGCTACAAGACTGTTCACTTTGAACGAGCCTAAGATTACATAATACATGATGAAAAGCTGAATAAGTGCAGGGGTCCCCCTAATGACAGTAGTGTATATGTCGGCAAGTAAAACAAATATTTTAAGTTTTTTGTTTCCCTTTGAAAAAACTTTTAAACTTGCAATTATTATACCAATAAAAATTCCAATAATAGCCGCTCCAAAGCTCATAATGAGTGTATTTTTTAACCCCTCCGTAATATAACCCGAATATTCTTTAAATTTACTTTCAGAATTGTTTCCCTTTTCGTAATGCGATGTTATAATCCTGTCTAACTCACCGCTTTCTTTTAGCTCTGAAATGGTTTCATTTATAACGTTCAAAAGCTCTCTATTGCCCTTAATAACGGCTACTCTATATTCTTCCTTTGAAACTGCCTGGTCGAGTTTATGAATTTTATTTTGACTTGATGAAACTAATTTATCTGCTGTAAAATCATCAGCTATAACGGCGTCGACTTTGCCTGTTAGTAAATCTTGTATGGCATCTATATGCTTGTTGAATCGCACAGTTTCGGTTATATTTTTGTTTTCGGTACAATATATGTCAGAAGTTGTGCCTATTTGCACACCTACTTTTTTCCCCGATAAGTCCTTTGCTGAAGAAATAGGGCTATTTTTTGAAGTGATAATCATTTGAGATGCACTAAAATACGGATCCGAAAAGTCTAAATTTTTGCTTCTTTCCGGAGTCGAACTGATTCCGGCACATACAAAATCACAGAAATTATTTTTCAACTCAAATGTTAAAGAATCTATAGAAACATTTTTCACTTTAAGCTTTACAGAAAGCTTGTCTGCTATTTTTTGTGCAAGGTCTACATCTATACCTACAATCTCGTTATTTTCAAGATGTTCAAACGGCTCAAAAGGAGCACTGGTGCTCATTGTTATAAAACCATCTGACTTGATTTTATCTACACTATTTAAAGCAAAAGCACTTACTGCTTGCAAAGTGAACAAAAGAAATAATGAAATGAAAATAAGTATAGCTTTGCAAATAGATTTCATTTTATCCCTCCAAAAATGTCTAAAAGATGATAATATTTTCAAAACATATAAAAATTATAATATTTTATCAATTACAAATCAAGCGAAGAATGCATGATAGCCCTACTTCAAAAATAAAAGTTGTTTTGGTTGCTTGACTAAATAAAGAAAAATTAGTAAAATATTAAAGTAACTGTCGTTACTTATTCCTTACTCTTAAATGTTTTTAAGGGGCATAAGTCCAAAAGGAGGTGTATACAGAATGTCAAATGTAAAAAAATCTTATGAAACAGTTGTAGTTATTTCTACAAAAATGGGAGATGAATCTGTCTCTGCGTTGGTGCAAAAGTTTAAAGACTTAATCGAAGCTAACGCTACACTTGATGGTGTTGATGAATGGGGAAAAAGAAAATTAGCCTATGAAATCAACAAGGAAACTGAAGGCTACTATGTTTTATTTAACTTCACTAGCGAAGCAGGTTTTCCGGCAGAACTCGACAGAGTTTATAAAATTACAGACGGTTTGTTGCGTTCAATCATAGTAAAAAAATAGAATTATAAAGTGGGGAGTTATAAATGCTCAATACAGTAGTGCTAATGGGAAGACTTACCGCTGACCCAGAGCTAAGACATACGAGCAACGATATTGCAGTTACTTCATTTACTCTTGCGGTGGATAGATCATATGTTCGCTCCGGCTCCGAGAGAGTTACTGATTTTATCAATGTCGTAGCATGGAGAAATACAGCAGAGTTCGTATCTAAATACTTCAATAAAGGTCAGTTAGTGGCAGTTCAGGGATCGATCCAAACTAGAACATATCAAGACAAAGATGGAAACAAACGATATGCAGTTGAGGTTGTAGCTGATAATGTCCATTTTGCTGAGCCTAAAAGAGATTACTCACAGTCATCACAAAGAGTTCCTGAAAATAATTCCTCTTTTGAATCTCAAGCACCTTCCTCGTTTGAAAACGGAAGTGTTGACGATTTCAAAGAGATACCTATTGACGATGATTTACCATTTTAAAATTTAAAACATGAAGGGAGTGTTATGTTTTGGCAGAAAGACAAGAGAAAGATTCTCGTAGAATGAACCGTAAACCTAGAAAAAAAGCTTGTAGCTTTTGCGTAGATAAGGTTGAAAATATAGATTATAAAGACGTTGCTAAGTTGCGGAGATTCCTCTCAGAAAGAGCTAAAATTTTACCAAGAAGAGTCACTGGTACTTGCGCAAGCCACCAAAGAGCTCTTACTGTTGCTTTAAAAAGAGCCAGACATCTAGCTTTGTTACCTTACAGCAATGATTAATAATTTAAAAACCACCAAGTATATTGGTGGTTTTTAGTTTAAGTACAAAACAAAGTCATTTAGAAAATTCATTTATTGGATCATAATACTCATTGTAAAGTCTGCATCCAAAGTGCAAATGTGAGCCAGTAGAGCGCCCTGTACATCCCGCAAGACCTATTACTTGCCCTTGTTTTACTACTTGACCTTTATGTACAAAAACGTTTGATAAATGCCCATAAACTGTCATTCTGCCATTGCCCTGGTCAATAAATACTACATTTCCATAGCCTCCACAGCAACCGCAGCTGCCTACTTTCGGGTAATCGTGCACACAACCATTGAAGGCCTTTATAACGACTCCGTCTGCAACAGCTACAACTGGCACACCATGAATGCTTTTGCCGTTAGTCCTTGCGATATCGATACCTTTGTGAAAGGCATTACCCCTTCTCTCATTAAACGGCGAAGTAATCCGGGTAAAACCTGGCACAGGCCAAACGTAGTTGTTTTTGCCGACTAAAGGTTGTGTTTCTACAACCTTAGCTTTATTTGCAGCTTTTTTCTTTGCTTGCTCTGCGTAATATTTATTAATTTCCGCATCTATTTTTTTATATTCGGCTGTGTTTTCATCAATGCAACTTTGTTCTTTATTTTTTTCAATATTTAGCTCTGACAGCACTTTTTCGTTTTCTTCAACTAGATTCTTAAGCTCTTCTTGTTTTGACGACAACAAAGCCTTTTCATTAGAAATTTTAACTTTATTATCCTCTATAATTTTTTTATCTTTACTTATCAGGTCGATTTGTTTTTTTAGTTCAGCTACAAGCTTAGAGTCATGTTCACTCATGCGTGTAATAACTTCAAATTTATCTACAAAATCATTAAAGCTTTTAGCCCCAAGCACGATTTCCAGAGCACCTACATCGCCCGATAAATAAACAGCTTTTATTCTTTTAAGTAATATCTGTTTATTTTTTTCAATGTCTTCTTCAGTTGCTCTTATATCTCTGTTTTTTTGTAAAATTTCTCTGTCTAAAGACGTAATTTTACTGGTAGCGAGCCTTATTTGCTTACTTGTATTTTCTATTTTAGAGTTTAAAGTTTTACCATACTCCGATTTTTTTTCGATTTTATCTTTGGTTTCACTCAATGCTTTTTTTAGTTTAACTTCTTCAGACTTTAATTCTCTTCTTATTTTTTCGCTTTCTTTTATATTTATATCAGCACAATAAGAGGTTAAGTTGTTTTGGATAATCAAAAAATTAATCGATATTAAAACACTTAATATACTCGAATATAATTTTTTACCACCCAAGTATCTCTCCTCCTTCTTTTTTAAGGTACTTGCTTATTGAGATTAACCCGCCGATTAATCCGAACAATATACCTGCTAACAAAAACGATAAAAATAAAGGTAAGGATACATCGCTGAATTGTGTGCTAAAGAAAGAGATATTTTTCTTTATGCATTTAATGACGAAGTCGTAAAAAAATTTCAAAGTTACGGAAGATATTACAGCGGCAATTATACCTATAATTACGCCTTCAACCATGAACGGTATTCTTACAAACCAGTCTGTTGCGCCGACAGATTTCATAATACTTATTTCAAAGCGTCTGTTGTACATGGTTAATCTTATCGTATTTGAAATGATAAATAAAGACACAAGAGCCAACACTACCACGAGAATTATACCGGCTAATGATACAAATTTATCAAATTTTGTCAATTTTTCAAATAATTCGCTTCGGTTTACTACCGTATCTACACCGTCTATCGCTTTAATCTTATTAACGGTTTCTTCATACTTAGAAATATCGCTCAAACTAACTTTATATGCGTCAGGAAGTGGATTACTTTCCTTCATACTCTCAAAGGCAGAACCAAGTTCGTCTTTAAACTTTTCTACGGCCTGTTCTTTAGAGTAAAATTCACATACAGCAACATTATCTACAGACTTTAAAACTTCGCCTAGTTGCAAAGCTTTTTCTCTGTCAACTTCGTCCTTTAAGTAGACTTTTATAACATTTTGAGCTTCTATCGTGTTCAAAGTATTGCTTATGTTTATAGACAAAAGTGCAGACGCACCTGTTAGCAGTAAGCATAACAAAAGCACACCGATGGAAGCTGTAGACATCATCCAGTTTTTCCAAACGTTTTTAAATCCTTCAGAAAATAAATATTTCACAGAACATAATTTCATTTAATCACCTCCATCAATCTACCGTCGGAGGTGAGGTCGCCTTCGTTTATTTCAATAACTCTTTTTCCAAACTTTTTAACTAAATTATGCTCATGCGTAACCATAATTATGGTGGTACCGCGTTTATTGATCTCGTTCAATAATTCTACTATTTCAAAAGACATCTCAGGGTCTATATTCCCTGTAGGTTCATCTGCAATGATCATTGCTGGGTTATTCACAAGTGCACGCGCAAGACTGACTCTCTGCTGTTCTCCCCCTGAAAGCTCAGCCGGTCGTCTATCTGCTTTATCTTGCAAACCGACAAGCGCCAATATGTAAGGAACTCGTTTCTTTACGTCTTTTTCGCTAGCCCCTGTAACTCTCATTGCAAAGGCCACATTATCAAAGACATTCATTTTTTCAATAAGTCTAAAGTCCTGGAAAACTATTCCCATTTTACGTCTTAAGTACGGAATTTGTTTTTTAGCTAAATTAGTTGTATTTACTCCGTCAATAAATATCTCTCCACATGATGGTTCTTCTTCATGCATTATAAGTTTTAAGAATGTACTTTTCCCAGAACCCGACGAACCTACAACAAATACGAACTCACCTTTTTTTACATGAAGACTGATGTTTTTTAAAGCGGTTGTGCCATTTGGATATACTTTCGACACGTTTCTGAATTCTATCATCTTTATCTCCTTTTATATCCTTATCTTTAAGCTGCAACTACAATCCATTAATACTTTGACGGATTTGAAGATAAATATTTTTTAACCATCAGAGCTACTTTAAATACTATTGCATCCTCAAATTCGCGAAGATCTAAGCCAGTCAACTTTTTAATCTTTTCTAACCTATAAACAAGTGTATTTCTATGTACGAAAAGTTTTCTTGAAGTTTCAGAAACGTTTAAGTTATTTTCAAAGAATCTCTGTATTGTGAATAAAGTTTCTTGATCTAAAGAATCAATAGATCCATTTTTAAATATTTCTTTTAAGAACATTTCGCAAAGTGTAGTAGGTAGCTGGTAAACTAGCCTTGCTATACCTAAGTTGTCGTAACTTACAATCGATTTTTCAGTATCGAACACTTTTCCAACTTCAATTGCGATTTGAGCTTCTTTGAACGAGAAAGCTAAATCTTTTATGCTGGAAACTGCAGAACCTATGCCTACACAGCAATGTATGTAGTATTCGCTCAATAACGTATCAACTATCGACTTAGCAAGTTGGTTCAAGTCTTCTGGAGTTATTTCTTTTCTTACTTCTTTAACAACTGCAACGTCATTTTCAGCTATGTTTATAACGAAATCCTTTGATTTATCCGGGAACATATTTTGGATTAGTTCGTATGGAGAATATTCTGTTTTTGAATTTACTTTTACTAACAAGCACACACGAGTAGTATCTGCTGAAAAATGCAGTTCACGTGCTTTTATGTAAATATCGCCAGGCAAAATGTTATCTAATATAACATTTTTTATGAAGTTAGCTTTATCATACTTTTCGTCGTAGTATTGCTTTATACTACCGAGCGAAATAGCCAATATGGAAACATATCTTTGAGCTGCTTCGTCTTCTCCCTTTACGAATACTGCATACTCTGAATGACTTTTGCATTCAAAAGATTTGTAGGTATATCCATTGATTATAAAGGTAGAGGATGGCTTGAAAAAGTCTACAGTTATATTATCGTGAACTTCTCCAATTTTATCCAGGTTACTGCAAGCAACTACAACAGAAGTTTCATCGATAACGCCTATTGTTCTTCCTACGGCATCATGCATTTGATGGACAATACCTTGAAATAATTTGTTAGACATAAATCTGCTCCTTTTAAATTATTGGTTCTAAACTCATCAATCATAAAAAACAAATGATTCATATGACCTAAGTATATTTTACACAAAGTTTCAGAATATTGCAACTACTTAATTAAAAAAATTTAGTGATTTTTTTAATTTACCTTACTTTATTTTTGCATCAATTCTAAAATTCACCTTTCTTTGATATTAAAATAATAACTTTTTGCTCTTGCTTATTATATTTCATAATGGCAATATATAATATAAAAAAGCCGCTACATTTTGTGAATAACATCAAAAATAGCGACTTTTTATTAAACTTTATTTTTCTCTGAAAGCAATTGTTTTAATTCTTGCATGAAGTTATCTACATCGTCGAACTGCCGATATACAGATGCAAACCTTACATATGCCACTTTGTCTATCGATTTCAAAGCATCCATAACTAGTTCACCAATAAGCTTTGAGCTCACTTCCCGATCTAAGCTGTTTTGCATTTCCCGTTCTACATCACACACAGCCTTTTCGAGCTGATTTATAGATATTGGCCTTTTTTCGCAAGCTTTTAGTAGACCATTTAACAGCTTGTTTCTGTCAAAAGCTTCCCTGGATTTATCTTTTTTTATTACTATTATAGGTAAAACTTCGACTATCTCGTATGTAGTGAATCGCCTAGAACACTTTAAGCATTCTCGCCTCCTTCTAATTTTTTCACAGTCATCCGTGGGGCGAGAGTCAATAACTTTGCTTTCTTCAAAGCTACAGTAAGGGCATTTCATTTTTACACATCCTAATTAAAAATCGTATTTAATAGTACCATGGTTGTAATTCCAGGTATTCCACATAAAGTTGCGACTAAAAGTGATAACAAACTGATAGGGATGGTAATTCCCGTGAAAGCTCCTGTGATATTTACCAGCCACAGCACTACAGAGCCTTCCAAAACGTTCCAGGCAGTTCTTAATATCGGATATTTAGACCTGATTACTACCTTCATGAAAATAAATAATAAAATTAATCCTAAAGAAAAAACTATAAGAGCATAGTTTGGCATATTTTCACCTACTGTATTTTTGTTAAGTTTAAAACGGAGATATAGAAGCTTGTGCTTCTTTTGCTTTTTTTATTAAGTACCTGTAACGAGCTTGTAGGCTTTCTCTTTCGTATATGCAAGCTTCCAACAAGTCAGCATCATCTTCAATCTGGAACCACATATCTACACATGCTATCTGAGATGATATCATTTTTATTTCATCTGCAAATATTTTACTCTTTTTATCTGTCTGAGGCCTTTGTTTTACAGCAATGTAATCTTTCAACGTTGTCATCATATCATTCATATTTTAAACCTTCCTTCCTAATCAACACGCCAGCATGATTGTACAACAAAGATTTATTGAAACTATATGATAATATATTGGTCAAATATTCCATTACTTATTCAATTATTTTCTAAAGTAAAATCTATGATGCCTTCGGCTACATTTACATAGTCAACTTTAACTTTCACTTTGTCTCCCAAAGTTAATTTTTTCCCGGTACTTGCATCTTTGCAGCTTAAAAGTCCATCAAAAATGTACTTGTGTTTTCTCACCTGTTCTAAATCTACAAACCCTTCAACTGTATTTTCTAATCTTACAAATACACCTTTCTGAATCATCCCGCTTATTTGACCACTGAATGTTTCACCTACATGTTTGCTCAAATATTCCGCCATATAATATTTTTCGGAATCTCTTTCTGCACCTGTTGCAACTACTTCTGCAAGGGAAGCACTTTCCGAAACATTTACAACTAACTTGCCGTACTTTTTTAATATTTCTTTTTCACTTTTTCCAGCTAAAAAGTCAGACAATATGCGATGCACAGTGGTGTCCGAGTAGCGTCTTATGGGGGATGTGAAGTGACAATAGTCAGAAAGTGACAGTCCAAAGTGCCCTAATGGTTTTTCGAAATATCTTGCTTTAGACATTGATCTCAGAACTTTATCAGACAGTAACTCATAGATTTCGGTATTTTTAGCTTTGTTCAGCAATGCAACAAAATGTTTAGGTTTAGGCGAAGTTATTGCAGATTTTGGTAATTTTAAATTTAGCAAAGTTAAAAATTTAGAAAGGTTTAAGATTTTTTCAGGATCTGGCTCCTCGTGCACCCTGTATATAAACGGCAAATTGTTTTTTATAGCGAAGTTTGCTGTGCATTCGTTTGCTAAAACCATAAAATTTTCTATTATTTTTTCAGATTGGCCTCTTTCTCTGGCTTCTACGTTAACACAAATTCCGTTTTCATCTAAAGTAAATTTTGACTCAACGCTTTCAAGGTCAAGTTTTCCTCTTTTTCGTGCATTTTTTTCAAGTAAATCCGACAACTCTTTAGCGTTTTTTAAGGCATTTAATACACCTTTATATTTTGTTTGCAATTTCTTAGAAGCTGCACCTTCCAAAATTTTATTTATTTCGGAATATACTCCACGAACTTTAGAATTTATCACACTCTTTTTCAGTTCATAATTAAGCACGTTTCCTGCAACATCTAATTTTATAAATACAGAAAAAGCAAGCCTATCCTCGCCCTGATTCAAAGAACAAATCCCATTAGATATTTTTGTGGGTAGCATTGGGATTACTCTGTCCGCAAAATATACAGAAGTTCCTCTTTCCCTGGCCTCAATGTCTAAGTTACTATTAAACTTTACATAATGAGATACGTCAGCTATATGTACGCCCAGGCAAAAGCCATTTTCCGTCTTAGCTACAGATATAGCATCATCGAGGTCTTTTGCATCTTCACCATCTATAGTAAAAATTAAATCACCTCGAAGGTCAACCCTATTTAAAATATCTTTTTTCTTAATGTCTTTTTTCGCAGCGTTTTCTGCATCCAATATGGCTTTATCAGAAAAAACAGTAGCTATGCCTTTTTCGTCAATTATCGCATCTGCGCATATTTTCGCACAAGTTGCTTTGCCGTATACTTTTACTACTTTAGCAGCAGGTTTGCATGCTTTCAAAAATATTTTCACTTGCACTTTATCGTTTTCTTTGGCGCCTTTTGCATTGCTCTTTACCACTTGTAAACTTCTTTTGTATCCACTGTCCGGTATAAAAAATATCTGCTTTTTTTCTCTTCTTATTAAGCCTGTAAACAACCTGTTGCCTTTACTTGCAACTCTTTCTACTGCTCCACTTAAACCTTTTTCGGAGTTTTTTATTCTATTTATTAGAACTATATCGTCAACTAAAGCGCCACTACTTTTTTCTATGGGTATATATATATCGCCAACGGAATCAAATGGCTGTGCAAACAGGAAGTTTCCACAATAAGATACGATTTTAGCTTTTACAAATCCACACACTTTTGGTGAAACTATTTTCCCTTTACCATTCTCTACTAGCAAGGCTTCACTTTTTAGCTCATCCATCGCTTTTTTAAATTTTTGTTTACTTTTAAATCCACATTCCAAGAAGGCTTTCTCTTTGCTTATAGATCTCTTTTGCGAATTTAAGAAATCCAACAGTTTTTTCTTGCTGCCCAAAAAACAACACTCCTTTTCTTTAACAAAAAGCTCCCACTGAAATTCAGAGGGAGGCGCAGATATATAGCAAGGTTATCCCGCTAAATTTATATCCAAGGTTTAGCAAAAGAACAATATAGCGTTTGTAACGATAACTAAAACAAACAATCCAATAGCGATAAATCTAGTCCAACGTTCTAGGAACGCATCAATAGAACGTGATTTATGACGAGAATAGAATGAATCAGAGCCACCGGTTACGACCCCCACACCATTTTGATGGCCTTCTTGCATCAAAACCACTAGAACTATAGAAACTGAAAAAATAATAAGAGCGATTCCTAAAAAGATTTCAAATGTGCCCATAAAATTACCTCCAAAAATTTCATTAATACCTAAGCTTAGAATATCATAAAAGAAAATTAATTGCAATACTAAAATTACAAAAAAATTTGCTCTCCAGTATAAAATAAATATAAAATATTTTGTTTAACATTGATATCTGTGCATTTTTTCACAGATCTGCTATACAAGAGCAACTGCTTAGCATATTTGGCTTTCATTTCGCTTATAGACTTAAACCTATCAGTTTTATAGTCCACTACCACAAACTCATCATCTTCCTGAAACATACAATCCACCGCACCTTGTAAAATGATTTCCTCATTTGCAAATTCCAACGGTACGCTTTCGTCATAATCTTTCAAACGAAGTCTGGTAGTGAATTTATACTCTCGCAAAACTTTTGAAGACTCAATGATTCTAGATACAAGACTGCTATCTAAAAATCTTTTTATTTCTCTTCTGTTTAATTTTTTGGCTAAATCACTTTGTAGATACCCTTGAGTAACTAACCGTGAAACTTCATTTTCAAGGTCCAACCTAGCCTCTCGAAAATTTACAAACTGTAAGAAAGCGTGCAATGCTGTTCCTTTTTGAGCAGGAGTGATTTTTTCTTTCAAAGAAAATGTAGGAACTTTAGAGAAATCAAAATGGCGTTTATTTTCTCCAGAAGATAAATCGGTAACTGTTACTTTCGTGGGAATATTAAAAAGTGGAGAGAGCGGATATTTGAAAGACAGTCTGTTCTCTATCAACTTTAAAAACTTTTTATCGACGGGTACTTCTTCCTCTATGCTTTTTGACTGCGGCTTTAATTTTTCACCGATCGAAGGTGTCACAAAGTCTACCTCCCAAACATTGCTGCTTTTCGTCAACGCTTTTTTAATTTTTTCGACATCCTCACAGAGTACATTTTCGCTCAAAGCACTTAAAGCACACAGGAGGAGCCAGTCCGAAAAGCTCGAAGCAGTTTTTACAACATAGGGCGAAACGGTCCCGTTGAAACTGAGCTTGTTTGCCAGAGAGAATATGCTACTGTCGATGTTTTTTAAACTTGTTAGCATTATCAGTTTTTCTTTTGCTCTGGTCATTGCAACGTATAAAACTCGCAATTCTTCCGACATTGCTGAGTTTTCCAGCACTAACTTCACGGCGTCTCGTTGGTAACTGCTGTACCGATATCCTAATTTTTTATCGAAAAGCTTTATTCCTATGCCGAGGGACGGATCTAGCAATATCTCATCGCGATTTTTATTAAACTTCTTAGAACAATTTGCGATAAAGCATATAGGAAACTCTAAACCTTTAGACTTATGTATACTCATCACGGTGACGGCGTTAGCAACCCCTGACGTAGAAGAAGCGCAATTTAAGTCTATTTTGTTTTCTTTAAGCCTATTTATAAACCGTATAAAGCTTGATAATCCTTTTGTTTCGCCGGCTTCAAAATTTCTTGCATATTCTAGCAACAGCCTCAAGTTATCAAGGCGCAGAGAACCATTTTCCATTGCCTGCACTATGTTTGTGTAGTTTGTTTCTTCGTATATGTAATTTATTAAAGTATCGCTCGACATAGTGGTGGCAAGTATTCTCCAGCGTTCTAGCTTTTCTAAAAACATTTTAGATTTAGCGTCTTTACTTGAAAATTTTTTTAACGCAAAATAAAATGGATTACATTTATCTTCATGTCGAATTAAACATAGCTCATCTGCGGAAAACCCGGCAATTGGGCTGAACAACACTGTTATTAGCGCGATATCTTGTATCGGATTGTCTATTATATTCAGAAGAGCCAAAATGGTGGAAACCTCGCTTGTGGCAAAAAAGCTGCCTGAGTTTTCGGTAAATGTAGGAATACCACAAAGGCTCATCTCATGGGCAAAAGTTTTGGTGTGTTTGTTTGCGTTTCTTAACAGCACACAAAAGTCTTTATACGTAACTGGCCTTAAGGAATCGCCATCTTTCACAGTATATCCGGAGCTGATCATTTTAAATATTCGCTTAGAAATATATCTTGCTTCCAACTTGTTCATATCAGCGTCGCTATCACAAAGAGAAAGATCTAAAATTTTCAGAGAAACGTCCGCACCTGCTTTATCTTCACATTTTGCGCCATAAGCAAGTTTCTCTTCATCTGTATATTCCATTTCGCCAACTTCTTCTGACATTATTTTTTCAAAAACGAAATTCACAGCATTTAAAATACCCTTACGGCTTCTAAAGTTTTTATCCAAAATTATTTTTGCCGGATAATTATCTTTATCCGATACATAGTAAGCATACTTATTTTTTTTATTCAAAAAAAGCTCCGGCATAGCCTGGCGAAACCTGTATATACTCTGCTTGACGTCGCCCACCATAAATAAGTTACTTTCATCCCGCGATACAGCGCGGAATATCATATCTTGTGCTTCATTTATGTCTTGGCATTCATCCACCATCACAAAGTTAAATCTCTTAGACAACTCTACGGCTTGTTCCGTTCTAGAAAAGCCTAAACTATTATTTTTGTCCGGCTTAACCAGCAGCTTTAGAACTAAATGCTCTAAGTCTCCGAAGTCGCAAACGTCTCTTTCTTTTTTTAACTCATCGAGTTTCTGTGAAAACTGTTTCACTACAGAGAACAACTCTAATACAATATAGCGCAGCTTTTCAGTATCGGCTTTGCATTCATCGCTACTCGAACAAAATAAACTTTGTACTTGTGAGATGATACTCTTAATTTCTTTTCGTTTTTCCATAACCTTAATTTTTATTGGGTCACCGGAAACGCCAGATACCCTTTTTAAAGTAGCCAGCTTTAATAGGCCAACAACTTTAAAAATTTCGTCCCAGGTATCGTTGCCCAAGGAAACTCTTGCTTTTTCTAATTCCGTTAAATCTTCATTGAAAGTTTGCAAATAAGCGCACAAGAGTTCATGGCCTTCAACTAAAGAAATGAGCCGTTTTACTGATGTTATGCAATATTCTATTAATGACAGGCTATAATTTATCAAAACTTTTCCAAATGGTGTATTTTCTATTGGAGAGTTACTATCGTACATCAAAATTTTTTCATCAAGCCACAACTCGGGAAATGAGTGCGATCTTATAAAATCATAAAGCAAATTTATGATTTCGACCAAACGCTTATCGTTTTTTTCAGAACTAAAAGCTTCTACAAGGTTAAAAAAAGCTCTGCTGCCACTGTTATAGTTGCTGTCAAGAACGTTGGCTATAGCGTCTTCTCTCAAAAGGGACATTTCGCTGGTGTCCGCGATTTTGAAATCTTTTGATACTCCTAAAATATAAAAGTGCTCCCGTATAAGGTTATTGCAAAAGCTATGTATAGTGCTTATGTAGGCATTTGACAGCAAAACTTGCTGCCTTTTCAGTCTCTCGTCAAACGGTCTTTGCCGTATTAGTTCTGACAACCTTTCTGATATTCTTTCTTTCATTTCGGCGGCGGCAGCGTTCGTAAACGTCACTATTAGGAGTTTATTGGCGTCGCATGGCTTTTCTTCGTCTACCAATATCTCAATCACCCTCTGCACAAGCACAGCTGTTTTTCCTGAGCCTGCAGCCGCAGACACTAAAATGCTCCCGTTTCTTGCATTTATTGCATCAAGCTGTGGTTTTGTCCATTTTCTGTTTTCCAAAATTTCACCTTCTTTTCATCTAGCTCAAGGTTTATCCAGTAAAAGCTTCATAACTTCTTCGTTAGATTTTTTCTCTACGTGTTTTCCAGCTTCATCCGCCGTGAAGTTACATATTTCACTATAATTACAAAATTCACAGGCATCGTACAGACCTTTTACCGGGTTAGGACATATTTTTCCGCTTTTTAACTCATTTGCCATATTGATGATGAGCTTTTCAATATGTTTTAAAATTCTTCCCATGTTTGCAGCACTGACCACGGATTCATTTTTCTGCACTTGCCCATTTTTCAAATATGCCGGAATAAATATTCCTTTGGCGTCCCTTTCCATGCCACAAATCACTTCTGTAGACTCTAACAAGATCCCATTCATTCTAAGCTTCTTTAATTTCTGGCTTTCTATTTTTTCTTTTTCAGTATTTTTCAAGGCTGACACGACAGGCTTTATAGACGGCATGTACAAAATGCCGCACGGAATTACATTTTTATATTTTCCTCTTGAGCTTTTTGAAAGTGTCATCAAATAAATCAACATTTGAAGGTTTAAGCCATACAAAATGTCTGACAGTTTAAATTCCTTCGTGCCGGTTTTATAGTCAATAACTCTAACGTAATTTTCAGAACTTTTCTTCATGATATCTACACGGTCGATCTTACCTTCAACTTCAACGAAGGTTCCGTCTGGCAATTGCATTTTCATAGGTTGAACTTTGCTGGTTTCACTTATACTAAGTTCAAAATCCGTTGCTTTAAATTCACTTTGAGAAAGTTCTTCTGCAATATGACGTATTATAGGTACAGCGGCCTTTGTGAGCCTTGAAAAGAGATACTGAAACCTTTTGCTTTTGCCGTCCCAAGAACCCAGGTTTAGTTTTATGTATAAGTTTAACTTTTCAACTATCACTTTTTCAAGCTCTGAGTCTGTGTTGCACAATATCTCTTTATCGCTCAGGTTTGATAGCACTTTTTCCAAAACAAAATGCATTAAATTACCGTACTCTAGCGAGTCGAAGATTACTTTCTTTCTACTTTTTGCAAGGAGCATATACTGACAAAAAAATTGAAACGGACAAGAATAATATTTTTCAACCTGTGAAGCAGAGAATTTTAAGTTATCTCCGAACAAAAGTTTACCGCTCTCTTCACATTGCAGTTCAAATGATTTCCCTTTTATGGCTTTTTCTAAATTTTCTATGTAGTTTTTATATTTACTATTTAAAAAATAATGTTTCAAAGTGTTAGAGAACCTGGACCCGTCATTTAAACGTTCTGAACAAACCTCCAGAGCCTGTTCAAGGGACCAGATTTCATCACATTGCTCAAATGAAAATTCATCTAAAATTTTAACCTTTGGAAAAATACTTTCAATATTTCTTATAATTTCCGACGATTTTTTTACGCCGCCGGTGAGGGTAGAAGTGCTGAAAATCACAAACAGCTTCTTGCTAGCGTTGCTTACGGCCTTGTAAGCTAAAAATCTTTCAGTCATTGCAATGCCCTCAAGGGAATCGTACATATTTACACCTAGAGAAATAAGCTGGCAACGCTCGCTGTCTGAAAAAACGCCGGCACTGGCAGGTTTTCGGGGAAAATCTCCTTCGTTTGCACCAATAATAAATACAATATTGGACTCCCTTGGCTGTGGTCTGTCGGTTGCGCTAAATGTCACTTCATCAAATTTTGCAGGTATTGTCCCCAAATCGCTCGATAAAACTACTAATTTCAAAAACTGCAAGTACTTTCCTACAGAGGTTTTCGTACCCTTTAAAAGGAACGCCATCTTATCCAATATATCCATCGTTAGCTCCCATAACCGAGGCTGTTCTGTGGCTAAGACGTCGTTTCCGGCTTGTGCTAACTTTTCAGCAAGATCCTCCAATTTATTCCTCAAATTTATGGCTTCTACGAAATTGTATAATTCTTTTGTGAATTTTTCTCCGTCGCAAGATTTTACTTTGTCGGAAAATTTTAAAATAGGTAAAATTATTTTTTCTCTGATGGCATTAAGTTCTTTTAGTTTTTCATTGTCCTCATCTGTTATTTTTTTAGATATGCCACTTGGGCTAGCTGAAAAGTTTGCCTTCCATTGGTCATGGTCTATTCCCCATAATAAAGCATAATTTTCTAAATTGGAAATTTCTTCGTAAGAAAACTCAAACAAGCCTATTTTCAAATATTTAAATACATATTCTGACGAAAAATTTGTTCTCACTACGCTCAACAGAGCTATAATGAACTGTATAAGCGGCTTTGAGTCTATCGGTTCTCGTTTATCGAGGAACAGAGGAATATTGTATTTTTTAAAGCAATTTTCAATTACGCCTTCATAACTTTCCACGCTCCTGGAGATTACGGAAATGTCTCTGTACTTACAGTTTTCCTTAAGGACCAACCGTTTGATAGTCCTCGCAACGAAATCGACTTCCTCGTACAAGTTTTTGGCTTTGTAAACTACAACGTTGTTTACAGCACCTTCATAAACCGTTTTATTTGAGCGGAAAAAGTTTTTTTCTAAAATATTTAACTCATTTGCAGCCCTATGGTTCTCACTTAAAAATATAGGTTCGGACATTGCGACATTATTTTCTTTTGCCATGTCCAAAATTTTTCTGATGTTTTTATAAACAGGAAAAAACAAATCAGGTTGCTCTTTTACAAATTCTCTCTCATCCGTACAAAAGGAAACACACGTATAAGCCGAATCTAAAGCTATTTGTGTTAATATCAACATTTGCTGTTGTGTGAAACCATCGAACCCATCTACAAAAACATAAAAGTCTTTGAAAATTTTACAGCTACGAAGCTCACGGTACGCGAGTGAAAGTTCATCCATAGGGTCAAGATATTTCCCGGATAGCATTTTGTTGTAGTTATCAAGAATCTTGATAGTGTCATCTAGCTTGTACTTTAATATTTTATTTTGTAGCTTATTGCTAATCTTTTCGAGTTCAACATTTTCAACATAACACTTTTTAAACTCATCGCTCGCACTCAACATAATGTCAATCAGTTCTTTGTCGCCAGAATCTTTATATAATTTTAAATCTTTCTTTATAGAATCGATGGCCAAACTCATCAAAAGTGTCTTATCAGCAGTACTTATGCGCTCTTTAGGAAAATTTCCGGTTTTTTCAAATATGTACTCGGCCAATCTTTTAAAACTGGTAATTAATACTTGTGTGTTTAATTTTTCTCCCAGAAAACTTAGCATATCTTTTTCTGTCTCAAACGATATTTGCTCTGGAACGATAAGAAGTATGTTTTTTTTATTTTCATTTATTTTTTGTAAAATTTTACGTTTTATTGTATGAGTTTTTCCAGATCCTGCCCGCCCTAATAGCAGCTGTAGCATTATTTCACCCTTTTCATTAAAGCTAAAGACATTATACCATGCCTAGAACAAAAAAGCTCGCAAAATGAAAGAAATAGGTATATACTTAATATAAAAAGTTCAAACAAGGAGACAAACATGAACGTGCCACTAGCCGACAAAATCAGGCCAAATACATTAGAAGAAATGGTAGGACAAGAGCATCTACTAGGCAAAAACAAGTTGCTTTCAAATTTAATAAAATCTAAGCATATTCCTAATATGATATTTTATGGACCGCCAGGTACCGGCAAAACGACTTTAGCACGGATAATTTCAAAACAAACCGATTTGAAACTTCATAAAATAAACGCTACAACTGCGTCCATTTCTGATATAAAAGAAATATTGTTGGAAATAGACACTCTGTTAGCCCCGAACGGCATACTTTTGTATATAGACGAAATACAATATTTTAATAAAAAGCAGCAACAATCTTTGCTTGAATTTATAGAGAATGGAAAAATAACTTTGATAGCTTCCACCACTGAAAATCCTATTTTTTACATATATAATGCACTGCTTAGTAGGTGTAGTGTATTTGAATTTAAGAAAATAAATTCAGCTTCAATAAAAAAAGCCCTAACTCGGGCAAAAATATTTCTTAAAAATGAAAGCAAGATAGATATACATGTGCCTGAAGATGTGCTGGAGAAGCTCAGTAACATGTCTGGTGGAGATGTACGAAAAGCTATAAATCTTTTGGAAGTTTGCTTTTTGTCTGCAATAAAAAAAGACAACAAAAAAATAATTGATAAAAACCTAGTGGAACAAATATCCAATTCAAACACCTTCTCTTACAACAACGTAGGAGATGACCATTACGACCTACTTTCGGCGTTCCAAAAGTCCATGCGTGGCTCTGACCCTAATGCGTCGGTTTATTATTTATCAAGGTTACTTTTAGCAGGAGAATTAGTTTCAGTTTGCCGAAGACTTCTCGTATGTGCCTGTGAGGACGTTGGATTAGCTTACCCTCAAATAATGCCAATAGTGAAAGCATGTACAGATATAGCAATGCAAGTGGGCATGCCTGAAGCAAAAATACCGCTAGCTGATGCTGTGATTTTGGTGGCTACTTCGCCAAAGTCTAATTCCGCTTACAAAGCCGTAAATGCAGCATTCAATGACATAGAGTCTGGGCAAGTTTACCCTGTCCCCAGACATTTGCAAAACGTACACTGCGATACAAGTGGAGAACAATTAAAAAAGGAAGATACTTACCTCTATCCCCATAATTTCGAAAACCATTGGGTATGTCAGCAGTATCTTCCTGATGAGTTAAAAGATCGTTTGTATTATATTTTTGGTGACAATAAAGTTGAATCTGCAGCTAAAAACTACAATGATGATATAATTAAAATTTAAAAGTTTAACGTTTATTCAGCACTAGGTCCTTCAGCACTAGGTCCTTCAGCACTAGATTTTTCACAATTGAACACTTTGCAGTAAGTGTGGTCCGTTGTCCAATCCCATGCAGAAGATGCACCTGATTTAGTTTTGTCCCAAGCCAACGAAGCAGCATAAGGTACATTTTCAGATGTCCAATCCCATGCAGAAGATGCACCTGATTTAGTTTTGTCCCAAGCCAACGAAGCAGCATAAGGTACATTTTCAGATGTCCAATCCCATGCAGAAGCGATTGCTGCTTTTACTTTTTCATCGCTTAGCCAATAATCAGCTTTGCCGTTTTTAGCTCCACGGATGTAAGCTATTCTTGCCACTGCTACTGTTGACGTAGCAGCAACTAAAGTAGCAATGGCTACCCCAAGATATGAGCTTTTGTTTTTGTTATTTTGTACCTCATTTACTGAAGTTACATTTTCTGAATCTTTGTCGTTTGCAAAAACGTATAAATTTGTGCTAAAGCTTAAAATTAGCG
>CASEZK010000047.1 GCA_949292425.1 uncultured Oscillospiraceae bacterium | reverse complement strand
CAGAGCCTGCAGACACTTTGTTTACAGATTATTTAATGCAATGGTTAGAAAAAAAGAAAAGCAAAGTAGACCCTATAACATGGCAAGGTTATAGTATATATGTTAATAAACACATCGTACCGTTTTTCCAAAACAAAAATTTAACATTGTCACAACTTAAACCTCATCATGTTTCAGACTATTACGACTTTAAATTTACTTCGGGGCGTCTTGACGGAAAACCAGGTGGGTTAGCTGTCCGCACTATAAAAAGTCATAGCCTAATTATAAAAGAAGTTCTTGATGATGCACTGATAAAAGAGATAATACCTAAAAATGTAGCATCAAAAGTACCTTTACCTAAACAAAAGGAAAAGATTCGTAAAGAAACTTTTTTGAATGCAAAAGAAGCTAACGAAGTATTATCAGTGTTCAAAGGGCATCATCTGCAAGCTTTGATTTACATGACCTTATATTATGGGCTTCGTAGAAGTGAAGTTTTAGGCTTAAAATGGAGCGCAATAGATTTTAAAAATAATAAATTTAAAATAAATCATACCATTGTAAAACATACGATAATTGTAGCCAAAGATAAAACGAAAACGGAAGCCAGCCGAAGGGAGTATACGTTACTCCCAGAAATTAAAGCAGTCTTACTAAATTTGCAAAAAGAAACTAAAATGAATAGAAAATTATTTGGAAAAGAGTTTCTAAACTCTGATTATGTTTTTACTTGGCCAGATGGAAGACCGTATCGTCCGGATTACATAACGAAAGAGTTCCAGAAAGTTCTCTCTAAAAATAATTTTCCACACATGCGGTTTCATGATTTGCGCCACAGCTGTGCAAGTATTCTGTATGATAAAGGTTGGGATTTAAAAGATATTCAACTTTGGCTTGGCCACGCAGATATAGAAACCACAGCCAACATTTATACACATATTAGCAAAGCCAGAAAAGAATTTCTAACAAAAGATTTAGAAAACACTTTTGCAATGTAAAACTTGCTTATAAAAAATTCGTAGAAAAATTCGTAGAAACTACTTAATTTATTATTAAACAAGAAATATTAAATCTTCTAAATCCTATATGTCATGCGGCTTTGCAAGTGGTCGAGGTGACAGGAGTCGAACCTGCGGCCTCTGCGTCCCGAACGCAGCGCTCTACCAAACTGAGCTACACCTCGAAAAAATGGCTGCGGAAGAAGGATTCGAACCCTCACAAACAGAGTCAGAGTCTGCTGTGCTACCTTTACACAATTCCGCAACATCTAAATTATATCTTATAATAGAAAAAAATATATGTCAATGTATTTTTTTAAGTATTTTACAGTTAAAAATATTGGCAACATCAAAATATGAGTATACAACAAAAATGACTCCGATTTTGCCGGCGTCACATTGTTTTATTTTTAATTATGCTTTGTTTGCACTGCCTAAGACGTTCGTAATTTTCCTTGAGACCATCTCATAAATAGCTTCACGCGCTGGAGCTAAATACTGGCGAGGATCAAAGTGTGATGGATTTTCGTCAAAATGTTTTCTAATGGTGGCTGTCATGGCTAAACGTAAATCGGAATCTATGTTTATTTTACAAACGGCCATTTGTGCAGCTTTTCTCAACATATCTTCAGGGATTCCAATTGCATCTGGCATTTTACCTCCATGCTCGTTTATCATGTGGACGAACTCCGGTATAACAGAAGAGGCACCGTGAAGCACTATCGGAAAATTAGGAAGCCTTTTTTCTACTTCTTCTAGTATGTCAAACCTTAACTGTGGCTTCTGGCCTGGCTTAAATTTATATGCTCCATGACTTGTTCCTATAGCTATAGCCAAAGAATCAACTCCAGTGCGGGTTACAAAATCCTCAACTTGTGCAGGATTTGTGTAGGAAGCATCCTTATCATTTACGTTTACATCGTCCTCTATGCCGGCAAGACGGCCGAGTTCAGCTTCAACTGTAACGTTTCTAGGATGAGCATATTCAGCAACCTTTTTAGAAAGAGCAACATTCTCTTCGTAACTTAAGTGCGAGCCGTCAATCATGACAGAAGTAAATCCACCATCTATACAGCCCTTACAAAGCTCAAAACTGTCGCCATGATCAAGGTGCAGTGCTATTGGCTGAGGTGTTTCTAAAACCGCTGCTTCAACTAACTTAGTAAGGTAATTATGGCTTGCATATTTTCTGGCACCAGCCGAGACTTGCAAAATAAATGGTGAATTCAAATCTTTACATGCTCTGGTTATGCCTTGTACTATCTCCATGTTGTTTACATTAAATGCACCAACGGCATATTTGCCTTCATAAGCTTTCTTAAACATCTCTGTAGTATTCACTAATGGCATAAAAACACTCCTTAATAAAAAATTACAAATCAATTATACAATAAAATATCATGGATTAAAATCTTTTTAATGAAATTAATATCTTTATTTTTTAAATATTAATTTAGAATGAGTGAGTATAACGTGTAAAAATGAAAGAAAAATGCAGATCTTTATAATCTAAATTAATTTTATCGCGATTTATTGTTGACAATAACTTTACAGCGTGATAAAATTACTTTAGCATTAAAATTATAAAATTTAGGAGGAATAAAAATGTCAACTTTTATGCAAAAACCGCATGAAGTAGAACGTAAGTGGTATGTTCTAGACGCAAAAGGTAAACCACTAGGACGAGTTGCAGCTAAAGCAGCTGTATTGCTTAGAGGGAAACACAAACCAACCTTTACGCCTCATGTTGATTGCGGTGATCATGTTATTATTATAAATTGTAAGGATGCTAAATTAACAGGCAATAAACTAACTCAAAAGTTTTATTATCGCCATACAGGTTATATAGGTCACTTAAAGGAAGTCAGGTATGACAAGCTTATGACCGAAAGACCAGACAGAGCTATGATGTTGGCTGTTAAAGGTATGATACCTGATACAACCATCGGTAGAAAAGCATTAACAAGGCTGAGAGTTTTTGCAGGCAATGAACATTGTCATGAAGCTCAAAAGCCAGAAAATTTAGATATATAAAGAAAGGGGCAGTACTATGTACGATAATACATCATATCTTTACGGAACCGGAAGAAGAAAAAGTTCAATAGCCAGAGTTAGAATCTACAAAGGAACAGGAAAAATTATAATTAATGGCAGAGATATAGACGATTATTTTGGTCTTGAAACTCTGAAACTTATTGTTCGTCAACCGCTTATGCTTACAAATACAAATGAAATGTTCGACATTAAGTGTACAGTTACTGGTGGCGGTGTTGCCGGTCAAGCTGGAGCTATACGTCATGGAATTTCCAGAGCTTTACTTCAGTACGATGCAGAAGATCTTCGCCCCGCACTTAAAAAAGCAGGTTTCTTAACGCGTGACCCAAGAATGAAAGAACGCAAAAAATACGGACTCAAAGCTGCACGTCGTGCTCCTCAGTTCAGCAAGCGATAACCAACTGCTCAGACTATATCAAAAGGATTCAAATACCCCGGAAAATCAAGATTTTCTGGGGTATTCTTATACTCAAACGGACTGAATAGCTTAACCTGAAAGGTAACAGGTAAATATGGGAGTAAAAACGGCATTAGAGGGTAGAAAATAGGACAACAGGAGAGCAATTTGGGGGTGATTTTTGGCATCTACTTTAGATAGCACCCACTTAATTTCCAAGTTTTGAATTTTCCATCTGTGAAATTATTTTCGTAAAACTGTTCTTTAGTAAACTTAACCTTATTATTTAACACATAACAATTTTTTCGAAACTATTGTTAAAATTCGTCATACCTTTATGGCAATCATGCTATTCGACTACATGCATATTTCATGCGAGTTTTGGTTTAAAACAAGTTTCGTTTTTTATGTTTTTTAATCTGTGAACATTATTAATTTTTACTTCATATGTACAACTTTTCTCTGTAAGCTCTGCCTTTGAGTCTATTGCTCAAAAGTAGTGAAATTGTCAATAAAGGTTGACACAATTTATTAGCGGAACTAAAAATTTAATATGCATGGCCTAAAGAAGCATAATATAGTTGCCTTTTGATTAGAGGAGGCATGCCTTCATTGGCAGAGCAAATTCTCCTGTTGTTCC
>CASEZK010000046.1 GCA_949292425.1 uncultured Oscillospiraceae bacterium | reverse complement strand
ATTTGAGCAGTGGCTGGGTTTCTTTTGCTACCGAGTTTTGGTGACTTTTGAGGCTAGCCAATGAAACTGCTTTTTATTTAAAATAGAAAAGGAGATGTTTTATTTTGTTAAAAAGTGAAGACATAAAAAAATTATGTGAATCGGCGAAAATAATGATGAAAGAAAACGAGCTTGGAAATTTTGCAGATGATTTGAACGACATGCTAGCGTTCATTAACACTGTGAATGAAAAGGACTTTGATGTTGAATTTAATGGGTTTGATGATGAGATTGGAAATCTTGCTGAAGATGAAATCGGAAAATCATTAACTCATGAAGAAATATTTAAAGATGTCGACAATAGAGATAGCTTCTATGTAGTAAAGGAAAGGGAGATGTAATATGGTCAGTGGAAAAAGCTGTATAAAACATATTCATGAACTGCTAGAAAAAGGGGAAATCACCTGTACTGAGCTAACTGAGAAGTACTTAAGCGCGATAGAAAAAGATGATGAAAAGTTAAAGTCATATGTAAGTGTGACTAGAGAATGGGCCCTGAATACAGCCAAAAAAGTAGATGAGAAACTTTCAAGGAAAGAAAAACTTTTACCGCTTGAAGGCATCCCTATGGCACTTAAGGATAATATTTGCACAAAAGGCATAAAAACGACTTGTAGCTCCAACATGTTGAAAAATTACATCCCACCCTATGATGCTACGGTCTGGGAAATTTTAAAATCTCAGAATGCTATTCTGCTAGGCAAGACAAATATGGATGAATTTGCTATGGGATGTTCTTGTGAAACTTCTTATTTTGCAAAGACAAATAACCCTCATGACTGCAACAGAGTCCCGGGTGGAAGTTCTGGAGGCTCAGCTGCAGCAATAGCTGGAAATTTAGCGGCATATTGTTTAGGTTCAGACACTGGCGGGTCGATAAGACAACCCTCTAGCTTTTGTGGCATAGTGGGGCTAAAGCCAACATATGGTTCGATATCGCGGTATGGACTGATAGCACTTGCATCTAGTTTAGACCAAATTGGTCCTATGACGAGAAGTGTTGAAGATGCCAGCATAATATATGATGCTTTATCGGTTAAAGACCCTAGAGATATGACAAGTTGCGGTAAGATAAATGCTGAAAGTCACATGCATTTAAATGATGATTTAAAGGGCATGAAAATAGGAATCTTGAAACAATATTTTGAAGGTGTAAAAGAGGAGATAAAAACTGCAATAGATAACGCCATAAAAGTTTACAAATCTCTCGGTGCGGAAATAGTATATCTTGATATGCCCGATGTGAAATATTCTTTGCCGATATATTACATTTTAGTTTGTAGCGAGGCTGCATCGAACTTAGCTAGACTTGACGGCATACGTTATGGTCACAAAGCTACTTCGTATAAAAATATGGATGAGTTTTTTATTAAAGACAGGGCAGAAGGCTTTGGTGATGAAGTTAAACGTAGGATTTTGCTGGGTACTTACTTCCATATGAAAGATAATTATGAAATTTACTATAAAAAGGCGTTAAGAATCCGAAGTGCAATTATTGAGATGTTTAATAATGCCTTCAAAGAATGCGACGTACTTATAAGTGCTACTGTAGCTGAGACTGCATTTTTGCATGATTTCAAGCCGGATGACCAGATGCAGGCTTATTTAACAGACATATGCACAGTGCCCGTAAATATCGCTGGACTTTGTGCTGTATCGGTTCCGTGCGGAGTGGACCAGAACAAATTACCCGTAGGCATGCAGCTAATAGGGGACCGTTTTTGCGAATATAAAATTTTAAATGCGGCTTATAAATTTGAGCAGATGCAATGTGGTAAAAATTACAAGGAAGTAGACATGGGGGTGAGCTTGTGAGTTTATTTGAGAAATATGAATTAATTTGCGGTTTAGAAACTCATATAGAGCTATTGACTAAAAGCAAAATTTTTTGTAGCTGTGCAACTTCATTTGGAGACATACCAAATACACATGTTTGCCCGATTTGCTTAGGACATCCGGGCGTTTTACCCAGGCTTAACGGCAAAGTTCTAGATTTTGCGATAATGGCAGGTATTGCGACAAACTGTGAAGTAGAAAAAACTATTGGATTTGACCGTAAAAACTATTTTTACTGTGACTTACCCAAGGGTTATCAAATAACGCAAAATAAGTTCCCAATATGCAAGGGCGGATATATAGAGCTTGAAAATGGCAAGAAAATAAGGATTAATCACATACACATTGAAGAAGATGCCGCAAAGCTCACGTATAAAGGCCAGGATATACTTATAGACTACAATAGAAGTGGTGTGCCACTGATAGAAGTAGTTTCAGAGCCAGATTTAAATGATCTATTAGAAATAAAAGAATACCTTTCTAAACTTCAGCACCTTATGAGATACATAGGGGTGTCTGACTGTAAAATGCAAGAAGGTTCAATGCGTTGTGATGTGAACATTTCTGTTAGAAAAATTGGCGAAAAAGAACTTAATATGAAAACAGAAGTAAAAAATGTAAACTCAATATCGCACATTTTAAAAACAGTTGAGTATGAGTTTAAACGGCAAGCAGAAATGCTAGAGAAAGGCGAAGCTATCTCTAAAGAAACAAGACGTTATAATGAACTTTTAAAAAAGACTGAAGTTATGCGTAAAAAGGAAGAACAGAGGGAATATAAATATTTCAAGGAACCAGACATACCGCTTATAAATATTTCGGAGGAAAAGGTAAGTAGAATAAGAAAATTGATGCCGGAAATGCCGCAAAAGAAGATAGCGAAATTTACAAGTGAGTATGGACTAAGTGCCTTGCAAGCTAAAACGTTAATTAAGTATCGTAAGGTGGCGGACTGTTTTGAAGCGGTTTGTAATGGAGTAGAAAATAAAAAAATAGTAGCGAATTTCTTTATAAATGAAATTTTTGAAAGTTTAGATACAGAAGCGAAAAAACAAGATTTTCTCTTACCGGTAAAGGTGGAAAGTTTAAATAAACTTATGAAACTTTTAGATAGCGGCAAAATAACTGTTAGCTTTGCAAAAGAAATTTTTGAAACAATGGTGCAAAACAATGAAAATGTAAATGTACCGCTGGATGAAAGTAAAATAGAAAATTTTGATGAAGGAAAAATCAAAGGGATTTGTATGTTAGCGATAAAAGAAAATCAAAAAGCTGTGGATGATTATAAAAGAGGAAAGAAGAACGCAATAAATATTTTAATTAAAGATGCAATGACCAAATCAAATAGGGCAGCCAATGGCAAATTAATCTTAGAAACTTTGAAAAATTTGATAAAATAGACTGTACTAGCACTTACCGCCTTTTTTTTGCATAAGATTAAGTATTATGCAAATGAGGTGGTATTTGTGCTTTTAGGGACGATTTTAGCGGCAATTCAAAATTTTTTATTTTTTGTATTACATATTACAGGGCCGGGCTCGTTTCCGCAACCGTTATCTGCAAAAGAAGAAAAAAATATTTAGTTGAAATGAAGCAAGGAGGTAAAAGAGCAAGGAGTAAGCTGATTGAACATAACTTAAGGTTGGTTGCGCATATAGTTAAGAAGTATTATTCTTCAACAAATGACCAAGACGACTTAGTTTCTATAGGAACTATAGGATTAATAAAAGCAATTGATAGTTTTGATTTGTCGAAGGGGATACGGCTTTCTAGTTATGCAGCAAGATGCATAGAAAATGAAGTGTTGATGTTTTTCAGAAACAGTAAAAAAAGTGCACAGGACGTTTCGATGAATGAACCTATAGATACGGACAAGGATGGAAATGCTTTGGTGCTTATGGACGTTATGTCTGTAGAAGACTGCATAATAGATGAATTAGACACTAAGATGAAATCTGAAAAGTTGCTATCTTATATGGATGAAGTTCTAAGCGATAGAGAAAAAAGAGTTATTTTGCTGAGGTATGGCCTAGATGGGAATCAACAGCTTGCTCAGCGAGAAGTAGCAAAAATCTTAGGTATATCGCACTCGTATGTATCTAGAATAGAGAAAAAAGCTTTATCTACGCTCAATAAAAGGTTTAATAGAAGTAAATTTTGAAGAAAATTGTGATATTTACCTTTTATTGAAAGATTTTATAGACAATAGTGTAGCAGGTTGCAAATTTACATTTATTTGTTTTTTTGATATAATACTTAATGGCATATTATGAAATAGAGGGATAGAAAATGTCAGAAATAGAAAAAGAGATAAAAAAAGAAAATATTTTAGTTTCGGTAATAGCGCCAATAAGAAATGAAGAAAATTATATTGAAAATTTTCTAAATTCGTTGCTTTCTCAAGATTTTCCTAAAGAAAACCTTGAAGTAGTTTTAGTAGATGGCATGTCGGAAGATAAAACTTTGGACATTATTAATAGCTTTAGAGGAAAATTTACTCAGCTGAAAGTTTGCAATAACCCTAATAAAACTGTACAGTATGCTCTGAATATAGGCATAAAAAATGCGAACGGTTTTTACATTGTTAGGATGGACGCACACTCTGAATATAGTAAAGATTACATATCCAGCTGTGTTGAGTGCTTAAAAAACACAGGAGCTGATAATGTAGGAGGGCCGATGATAGCTAGAGGCAAAACAAAGGTTCAAAAAGTTATTGCGGCGGCTTACCACAGCAAGTTTGCACTGGGTGGTGGCAAATTCCATGACGAGAATTACGAAGGTTATGCAGACACTGTATATTTGGGTGCATTTAAGAAAGAAACGTTAGAGAGGCTTAATATGTACGATGAGCGTTTACCTAGAAGTGAAGACGATGATTTGAATTTTAGATTAATTGAATCAAGCGGAAAAATATTCATAACACCAAAAATAAAAAGCGTGTATTATCCCAGGAGATCTTACAAGGAGCTGTTTAGACAATATTATGAGTACGGGCTTTTCAAAGTGGCAGTTATAAAAAAACACAAAAAACCTGCAAGAATCTCTCATCTAGTGCCGGCAAGTTTCGTTTTATTTATGATTTTATTTGGGCTTTTATCCTTTTTCTCAAAACCAGTTATGTGCGTCTTTTTGAGCATTATGACATTGTATTTTATTTTAAATATATATTACTCCTTTAAAAATAAGCATTTAAGCTCTTTTTCTGACAAATTAAGACTAGTGTTTGTACATTTTATTTTACATATATCTTATGGTTTGGGATTTCTTGTGGGAATATTTAAGTTCTTGAACAAAAAATTGTAGGAGAAAAATATTGAAACAGAAAAAGACAGTAAATTTTTCAAAAGATGAACTGCGAAACTTACAACTAAAAAATTTAGAGATGCTATTATATTTTAAAAATTTTTGTGATGAAAACAACTTAACTTTTTACTTTTGTGGTGGTTGCTGCATAGGTGCTGTGCGGCATGGTGGTTTTATCCCATGGGACGATGATATAGATGTATTTATGAAAAGAGAAGATTATGAAAAACTTGGAGAACTTTGGAACAAAAGAGCGGATACCGAAAGGTATTCATACTGTCGTTCCAGTGAGGCTAAAAACTACAGAAACCTTTTTGCAACTATAAATGACAATAACACAACGTTTATTAAAACCCACCAAGCATCTCTTGATATAAACCATGGTCTAGTTTTGGATATCTTACCTCTTGATGGTTACCCGAATTCAAAATTAAAACGAGCAAATCAAATTTTCTGGGCACTGGTATATTCGCTTTTTTGTGCTGAAATGGTACCTGAGAATCATGGGAAATTCGTAAAAGCAATAGGAAAAGTAGGACTAATGATTTTTAGATCGTCAAAAACCAGGTATAGGATTTGGAGTTTTGCGGAGAAGAAAATGAAACAATATAAGATTTCAGATTGTGATAATATCACAGAACTGTGTTCGGGACCTTTTTATATGATGAAAAAGTACCCTAAGAGTGCATTTGATAAGCAGGTTTACAAGAGCTTTGATGGCTATGAAATGCCTCTACCGTGCGGTTACGATACATATTTGAAGACAGCTTTTGGAGAGTATTTGAAACTTCCGCCAAAAGAAAAACGGGTACCTCACCATGACGTGGTGTTCTGTGACTTAAACAATAGCTACAAAAAATATAAAGGAAAGTATTATTGCGTGGAGGGAGAAAAATGATATTTGGGGCAATTTTAGCAGGCGGAGTAGGCTCAAGGATGAATATAGCGGATATGCCTAAGCAGTTTTTACCGTTGGGGGAGAAGCCTATAATAGTACACACTCTTGAGAAATTTTTATTGAACGATAAATTTGACAAAATCTATGTAGGTGTGCATACGAACTGGCTTTTACATATGTCTGACTTGTTAAAAAAATATAATTTAGCTGATGAGAGGATTGAACTGGTGAGAGGCGGCGAAGACAGAACAGAAAGCATATTAAATATAATAAAAAAGATAGAGAATGATGAGTCGTTGAACCTATCTGACAATGACATCATTGTCACACATGATTCAGTGCGCCCGTTTGTGACAAGTAGGATTATAGATGAAAATATAAACATGGCTTTAAAGTTTGGTGCTTGCGATACGGTTGTTAACTCAGTTGATACGATAATAACCTCAAAGCAAGGAGACACAATAAATTCAGTGCCAGAAAGAAGCACTATGTATCAAGGACAAACTCCTCAAAGTTTTAACTTAAAATTAATTAAAAAGTTGTACGATGAATTGACAAATGATGAAAAAAGTTCCCTAACAGATGCTTGCAAAGTTTGTGTTTTGAAGAATGTACCGGTAAGGCTTGTAAGGGGGGAGTACTCAAACTTTAAAATCACCACCGTAACGGACTACAAAATCGCTCAAAGCATGGTGGGGAGGCTGGATATTGATTAATCATATTTATCAGCTGGTAAGTCCGCACTTTTTTTCGGTGTCATACGCTGATGTAAACTTAAACGAGGGCGTTATAGTTAAGCCCAACTTTATGTCCATTTGTCATGCAGACCAGAGATATTACTTAGGAACGCGTGATGCTAAAATTTTAAGTAAAAAGCTGCCAATGGCTCTCATACATGAATGCAGTGGCACTGTGCTTAGAGATAATACAAAGACTTTCAAGACCGGGCAGAAAGTAGTTTTGATACCGAATATACCGGGCAAAAAATGCGATGGAGTATTTGAAAATTATTCATTAAATTCAAAATTTAGGTCAAGCTCAATAGATGGCTTTATGCAAGAATTTGTGAGTATGTCAGCGGATAGATTGGTAGCGTTTGAAAATATAAAAATGGAAGTGGCTGCTATTTGTGAATTTGTAAGTGTAGCATGCCATGCTGTGAATCGGTTTAATCTCGCTACTGACAAAAAAGTCGGCACAATTGGGATATGGGGTGATGGGAGCTTAGCCTATGTGCTTTCTTGTGTTTTAAAGGAAGAGTTGCCCGATTCTAAGTTGGTAGTTATAGGTAAAGATGTAAGAAAGCTTTCCTATTTTACCTTTGTAGACAGAACCTTTCTAGTGGGTAGTTTGCCGGAAGATTTTTCAGTTGATAATGCTTTTGAATGTGCCGGTGGGGAAGGTAGTTTCTTTGCAATAGATGATATAATTCGCTTTATAAGACCGCAAGGTTATGCTGTTTTACTTGGTGTGAGCGAGAATAAAATATCTATAAATACTAGAGACATTTTAGAAAAAGGGTTAACTTTCATAGGCTGCAGTAGATCTGGAAGGAAAGACTTTGAAAAGGCTATAAATCTTATGGGAAAAAGTGATTTTCAAAGTAGGCTGAGCGCTGTAGTTTCGCAGGAACCGGAGGTTAAAGAAATTTCAGACATTCATAGAGTTTTCAAGAAAGATAGTTATAATTTATTTAAAACTGTGTTCAAATGGGGTGTATAGAGTTAGATGGGGAAAAATACTAACAAAGTTCCTAGTATAAGTATTATTGTGCCGGTTTACAATGTCGAAAAATATTTAAAAAAATGTGTAGATTCTATTTTAAATCAGTCATTTCAAAATTTTGAATTAATTTTAGTAGATGATGGATCTGCGGATAGCTCTGGTGAGATTTGCGATGAATATGCTTTAAAAGATCGCAGAATTTTAGTTATACATAAAGAAAATGGAGGATTAAGCTCAGCAAGGAATGAAGGAATAAAGGCTTCGAGTGCGGAGTACGTTGGTTTCGTGGACAGCGATGATTATATCTCATTTAGTATGTATGAATTTTTGTATAATAATTTAATTGAGAACAATGCAGACATCTCAATTTGCGGTTTGTATAATTGCTATGAAAATAACGTTTACCCTCAATATAGCAAAAAGGAATTTTATTTACTTAACGATGAGCAGGCTTTAAAAATGGCTTTGGAAGGAAAAGTTTTTTCAGTTCATGCTGTGAATAAATTATATAAAAAAAGTTTATTTGAAGATGTTATATTTCCTATAAATAAATTATCTGAAGATGCATTCACCATACCGAAACTTTTACTTAAAAGCAGGAGTGTGGTAGTAAACACTGTGCCGTTATATTTTTATGTGCATAGGAGTGGGACAATCACAACATCTAGCTATAAGAAAAAGGACCTTGACGTAATAGAAGCTTATTTTCAAAATTTAAAATTAGTTGAAGAAAAATGTCCTAAACTAAAAAAAGAAGCAGAGTTTAGGCTTTTGTGGGCGTTTATGTGTGTGCTTGACAAAATGATAATGACAGATGATTTTAGTGATTTTGAAAAATATAAAAAAATTCTTAAGACACTTAAAAAAAATAAAACAAAAATTTTATTAAACTCTTGTTTTTCGCTTCATAGGAAAATTGGAATGGTTTGTTTATTCTTAAACGATAAATTGTATAAAGCATTAATACGGTACAATCATAAAAGAAATATGTCTTTAGTAAATTAATAGTAATTACATTTTACAAATAAAGGAACAAGATTACATATGAAAATAAAGAAAATATTTAGTGTAAAAACATATGAAAAGCTGCGGCTTACCTATATTATACTTTTTCTCTTTGCAGTACTTACAAGGGTACTGATGCCAATAGATTTAAATGAGTCTCAAATTGTTAATAGTGCGGTTTTTGGATTTGTAGCCTTTTTTGGATTACTTGTACTAGCCGTAGATTTTTTTGGTGAAAGAATAATGTTCACAGTAAAATATAAAGAACGTTTGGGCTTGTTTTTGGTTACAGTAGTAGCTTCAAGTATACTAAATGTAAAGTATGGATTTTTGGGAAATATAAGAAACTTGGTATGGCTTTTAATTTCGTTTTTCCTTTTGTACGCAATAAACTTAAAGAGAGAAAAAAAAGACATATTGAAAGAAATAGGTATACTTTCAAATATTTTAATAGCAGTTTGGTTTTGTGCAGTAGTTTATTCACTGTATATGTTTATACTTCAAATAGGCTTTTATGTTTACATTTATCCAGATTCATTTGCTAGACAAGGGTTTATAGAAAATAGGCTTTTTGGAATATTTGAAGATCCTAACTTTGCTGCGATGATATCGATAATTACAATTGTGTTTTCTATTTGGAATGTAAAAGCTTTAAAAAACAAGATATTAAATATTTTTTACATAACGAATATAGTACTGCAATTTTGTTATATAGTTTTATCAGGGTCTAGAACAGCACAGCTTGCAGCTAGTATTGGAGTATTCGTTTTTAGTTTTTTTGCCTTTAGATATAAGTTTTTTGATATAAAAAACAAGGTCTACAAGTACCTCAAAATTGTGATTTCCAGCACTTTATTATCCAGCCTTGCATTTTTTTCTGTAGATTTATCAAGTGAACTTCTTTCATATGTACCACCGATGTTTAGCTTTTGCAGTGCTAAAGGAGAAGAAAGTACACAGCATAAAATTAAACCTGCTATGACTAAAAGGGAAGATATACAAGATACTTCAGACGTTTCAAGCTGTAGGTTTAAAATATGGAAAGCGGCTTTTGAATTGTTTAAATCTAAAGCTATTTTAGGAACTTCTCCACGCAACATGCGGCAATACGCTAAGACCGAATTTCCCAATAATTTTATAGGGATGAGAGGCTATGCAGTTCATAACGTGTACCTTGACATTTTAACGTCCACAGGCATTTTAGGGGCACTAGCTATTGTGATGTTTTTCGTAAAGTACTTGGTTTATATTTTTAACTATTTATTTTCTAAAAATGCATTCAACAAAAGTAATTACATGTATGTTACATTTTTCTTAACTATCATTGCGATGATAGCGGTATCAGCGGCATTTTTGTCTGAAATATTCTTTGTAAATACCGTTAGTGTGTTGTTTTTCTGGCTATCTATGGGAAAATGTGTTTACTTTATAGAAAATGAAGATTATGTAAATTAGAGGTGAAAAATTTTTGTTTTATAAGAAAATAAGCATAATTGTTCCAGTATACAACAAAGAAAAAAATATAGAAGCTTGTGTAAATAGCATTTTGTCTCAAACGTATGAGAACATTGAAGTAGTTCTGGTAAATGACGGTTCGACTGATAACTCGCTGTCCATATGTGAAAATTTTGCTTTGAAGGATGACAGGGTGGAGGTTATAACTAAAGCAAACGGAGGGGTGTCTTCAGCGAGGAATGTTGGGCTCCAAAACACTACGGGCGAGTACGTGGAGTTTGTTGATGCTGATGATGTTATAGACGAAAACATGTGCTCAGAAATGGCTAAGGCAATGCATGAAAGCGATGCTGACGTTGTTGTTTGTGGCTATAAAAGGCAAAACAAGTCTTTAAATCAAGTGAAAAAATGTGTAGGGGAGTTTTTAAAAGGAGAGAGTGGGCTGGAAAGAGGTTTTAAATTTTTATATGAAAATGCCTTGTTTAATGCTCCTTGGAATAAACTTTACAAAAGAGAAAAAATAAACTTTAACTTCTCACAAGATTTTTCCATAGGGGAAGATTTACTTTTTAATTTAGAATACTTTAAAAATTGTGATAAAATTCGGCTAATAAAGGCTTGCCCTTATAATTATAACGCAAATATAGATAATTCTTTGAGTTTAAAATGTGATGAAAAAATTTTAGAGCAAGAACTGTACTTGAACGACATGGTGAAATCATTTTGCAAAGAAAAATTTGGTAATGCTCATCTAGATGGTAGCTTAGATAGAGTATTTTTAAAAGAAATTTATTATATTTTAAAAAAGGTTGTGTTTCTAGATAAATATGACAAAAAAGAAAAGATTAATAAAATAAAAAAAATCATAAATTTGCCACAAGTTTTAGCGATAAGCAAGAAACTAAAAGTACATGACAAGCAATTGAAGATAGTTTTTACACTTTTAAAACATAACTGTGCAGTGGGCATTTATACATTTTTTGTTTTGAAGAAAATTTTATTTAATACAATATAGCTTGTAAAAGTTAAAAATATAAAGGTTGGTAAAAAACGCAATGAGAACGAGAAATTCGATTGTAAATAGCTCTTTTGCTTTAATATCGTATGCTGTTTTATTTTTGGGTCCGTTTTTTGTGAGCCCTTTTTTAGAATCCATTTTAGGCGGAGAATATCTTGGTATACAAAAAACTTTGGTAGACACAGTTGCTCTTTTGAGCATAGTGGAATTGGGAATCAGCTATGGAATAATATACAAACTGTATGAACCCATTGTGAAGAAGGACTATGAAAAAGTTGCGATATTGCTGAACTTTTATAAAAATGCTTTTAAAGCGGTTGCAGGTGTAGTTTTTTTATTGGGTCTATGGTTGACTTTTATAATACCTAAAATTTTTGCAAAAAACCAAGGACCAAAGAGCGTTCCAGAAGTTTTTTTAAGCTTTGCGTTTTTTCTGTATCTTTTAGACACTTTATTTACTTATCTGTTTGGCCACAAAAGGGCAATGCTTATAGCAGATCAAAAGAATTACATTGTCACTTTATGTAGGACAGTTTGTCAGATTTTGATGTTTATTTTTCAGGTTATGGTTATTTATATTTTTAAATCGTTTATGTGGTACGTTGTGGTAAAGGTTTTGTTTACACTTATTGAAAGCGTGCTCATAAACAGACAGTACAAAAAACTGTATTCGAATATTATAAATTTGAAAATAAAAGGAAAGCTAGCTAAATCTGAAAAGAAAGATTTATTTAAGAATTTGAATGCATTATTTTACCACAAAATAGGTTATCAAAGTTTAATTTCCGGCTCAACTATAATAATGACAAATAAACTAGGTAAAATCGTTACAGGCATTTATTACCCATACACGCTCATAACAAATGGTCTCATTAGCGCTATTACGCAAGTGTTCAATTCGATACTATCGAGTTTCGGTAATTACTTAGCTAGCAATACTAAAGAAAAAGTATATGTACTTTATAAGAAATTGTACTTGTTAAATCACATGGTGTTTTCGTTTTTTACAGTTTCGTTTTTTTGCTTGGTAAAGCCGTTTGTGGAACTTTGGATGGGACAAGATTTTATATTTCCTCTAAAGACTATAATACTTATCACTTTAAATTTTTATTTGTTAGGAATGAGACAATCGGTGACGATGGTGAAGTCCAGTGTGGGCTTGTATCGGCCTGATAGATACTTTGCCATAGCTGAAACTGTAATAAATTTAAGTTTATCTTGGATTTTGGTTGGGAATTACGGTCTAAATGGAATTTTAACGGCAAATTTAATAAGTACAATTTTAATTCCTTTTTGGGTACAGCCTTATGTTGTTTACGCAAATGTTTTTGAAAAGTCTGTGTTAAATTATTATAAAAAGTTTCTGTTGTACCTGTTTTTAACGTTAGGCCAAGTGATAATATCGTATTTTTTATGCGAGATTTTTAAATTTAACAATATAATCTTGCAATTGTCTGCAAATGCGGTGTGCTGTTTGGTTGTGCCCAATGTGATTAATTTATTATTTTTTTATCGTACAAATGAATTGCAGTACTTATTGAAAGTTCTGAAAGGAATATTAAAGAAGGGAAAAAATAATTGAAACGAGAAATGGATATTAGAAAAAATGACGTTTTAGAAGTAGAAGTGCTGTCATTAAGTTCGGAAGGCAACGGTATTTGTAAGATAAAAGATTTTGTTGTCTTTGTACCAAATGCCATCCCGGGGGATAAGTTGCTTATTAAAATATTAAAGGTAAAAAAGAGTTATGCTTTTTCTAAAATAGAAAAAATTTTAGAACCGTCTTTAAATAGAATAAAACCTAACTGTGATTCTTTTCCTAAATGTGGCGGCTGTACTTTCAGAAACTTGAAATATGAATCGGAATTGCTATTTAAAGAAAGAAAAGTAAAGGATGCACTTGAAAAAATAGGAGGGATGAAAGATTTAAAAATAGAGAAAATTATTCCTTCTGAGAAAATTGATGGCTACAGGAACAAAGCACAACTACCGATAAGCATTGATGAAGGTGGAAATTACATAGTAGGCTTTTATGCAAAACATACTCACAGGGTAGTTGGCTGTAAAGACTGCAAATTGCAACCGAAAGTTTTTAGAAAATCAATAGAAGCTTTTTTGGCTTGGGCAAATAAAACAAAACCTAGTGTATATGACGAAAGGTTACACAGCGGACTTTTGAGGCATTTATATTTAAGAGTGGCTGAAAAAACTGGTGAAGTTATGTTTTCGCTGGTTATAAATGGAGATGGCATAGAAGCTTCAGAGTTATTGCTAAACACAACTAGAAGATTTGTGCCACAGGTGAAAAGTATAATTTTAAATATAAATAAAGATGATACGAATGTTGTTTTGGGTAAAGAAAATAAGGTAATATGGGGAAAAGGATGTCTGACAGATGAGCTATGTGGACTCAAGTTTAATATTTCTCCGAACTCTTTTTATCAAGTCAACAGAAGTCAGACGGAAAGATTGTACAGTTTAGTGAAAGAGTATGCGAGTTTAAGCGGGAGCGAAACTGTTTTAGATTTGTATTGTGGAATAGGAACTATAGGTCTTACAATGGCGAAAAAGTGCAAAAAATTGATAGGGGTAGAGATTGTTGAACAGGCCATAGAAAATGCGAAAAGTAATGCAAAAATGAATAATATAAAAAATTCAAACTTTGTCTGTATGGACGCAAAGCTTGAATTTGAAGAATTGAAAAAACGAGGAAACGAAATAGATGTTGTAGTGGTTGATCCTCCCAGAAAAGGCTGCGATGAAAACGTGGTAAACTTAATTTCACACTTTAAAGTGCCTAAAGTTATTTATGTTTCGTGTGATTCTGCAACGTTAGCTAGAGATTTAAAACTTTTTGCAGAGAGATTTTATAAAATAAAAAGTATAAGACCTGTTGATATGTTCCCGAGGACTGCACACGTCGAGACTGTATGTTTATTAGAGTCGGTAAAAAGTATACCTCAATCGGTTTTTCGGTCGATGCAGTAGGGCCTTCATCAGTCAGCACGGAAAAGCCCATCTACAATGAAATAAAGGCATATATAAGCAAGAAACACAGCCTGCAAGAACGGGAGAGAGAATTACAATGCCCGGAGGAACTTGTATACCCGCCATAAAAGGCAATTCCGGATGCATTTAAGCATTTAGGAATAATAAAATAAGCAGTTTTTCAAAATTTCTACATAAGTATTTTGTGATGGCGGTGTGTAGTCATTTAATTTTGACAGTCGATTTATCATTCTTATATATGAGAATCATCAGCACGGTTATAGTAATCAATGTCAATGCGAACGGAAGTTATACTTCCTTTTGCAATTTTCCTCTTTGTCGCAATTAAAGTGTTGTTACTGCATCTGATATTCAGCAAACAACGGACACCGACTAAGAACTCCGAATGCCACCGAGAAGTCAGCCATAAACGCCTTTACAAAATTCTGACTGTCAATCTCTTTACGAATGGTAACTTTATTTGCTTCACATGTGGAATAACCTTTCTCGATTTTTTCCGTTTTTATTCTCTTTTATTTCGTATTTGCCGTGATGCCTTTAATCATTACTGAGATAAATATGAAGGAAAGGTTTTTTATTTGGGCAAAACAGTTTTGTAATTTTCTTTTATGCTTTACGGATGATTATTTCTTTTTGTTATGCTGTAGTATAGATACCTCGAAATATGCTTATGAGTGAATTTCTCTCAAAGTTAAGATATTTCTAAATATGTCTATGCCGTGGTAAAGATATACTCCTTGAAATGCAAAAAATAAGGCCAACTCCACGGTGTCTCATGAAAAGTCCCAATTTGGAAGTCGTGACCTGCATTTGACATATGTTCCCGTTGCCGAAATGAAGCGAAGGTCAGAAGATTCAAAACAGTCTGATTGCGGCATACAAAGTAATGAGATTTGCCCCCCTCGACATTCTTGACGAAAACAGCAATTTCAACGGATATACCCACGAATGTAAATTGCCTGAAGGAATGACAATAACATGGGAATCTCTTGCTGATGAAAGCGGATATATTCCGAAGATTATGTTTCAGAAGAATTACGGGTAAGGGAAAATGCTTAAAGAAGAGGGCAGAACGGATGAAGTTCTATTCCGACCTTATTGGAAATACCTATGAAACTGTAATTTTGTTGTTCAGAAAGGTTCCAAATGTTGCAGTTAAGATAAATCTTGATATGTTGGAATTAGATGTAGTAAGTGCAGAAAGCAGCATATAAAGGAAATAACACTGATGAAGGAAAAACAAAAGTGTCACAAGCAACACCAGAGAAGCTAGAAGCCATTATGGCTGCTCTTAAACGCTCCCATATGATAGATAAAGAGGCTGTACAGAAAAGATTTTCTGGGAGATACTTATTAGTAAATTTGTTTTTAGTATTTGCATACCGTAACAGTGCAAATTTATACCATTAGTTATATTTACTTTCATGTCTTATAAATGATGATAACTTGTCTATACTTATTCTTTCCTGTTCCATGCTGTCTCTAAACCTAACAGTAACACTGCTATCGTTTTCGCTTTCAAAATCGTATGTTAAACAAAAAGGAGTACCTATTTCATCTTGTCTACGGTAGCGCTTCCCTATAGAACCAGCTTCGTCGAAATCAACATCGTAATCTTTGAGTAGCATATTATATACTTTTTCAGCTCCCTGCGAAAGCTTTTTAGAAAGTGGTAAAATAGCTGCTTTGAATGGAGACAGTGCTGGATGTAACCTCAAAACCGCTCTGGTATCATTACCATTTACTGTTTCCTCGTCATAAGCGTCACACAGAAATGCTAAAGTCAACCTATCCGCACCTATGGAAGGCTCGATAACGTAAGGAAAATATTTGCAGTTAACTGTTTCATCAAAATACTCTAAGTTTTTGCCGGACTGAGCCTGATGTTGCTTTAAGTCGAAATCTGTTCTATCGGCAATACCTAAAAGTTCACCCCATCCGAAAGGAAATAAAAACTCAATGTCGCTAGTAGCAGTAGAGTAGTGCGACAATTCTTCCTTGGAATGATCACGAACCCGTATATTTTCATCTTTAAGACCTAAGTCCGTAACCCAATTCTTACAGAAATCTCGCCAGAATTTAAACCACTCAAGGTCAGTGCCTGGCTTGCAGAAAAACTCTAGCTCCATCTGCTCAAATTCCCTTATTCTAAAGGTAAAGTTGCCAGGAGTGATTTCATTCCTAAATGATTTTCCTATTTGAGCAATCCCAAAAGGAATTTTTTTTTTAGTAGTTCTTTGAACATTTGCAAAATTTACAAAGATGCCTTGCGCCGTTTCAGGCCTTAAATAAATTTCATCTTTTTTCTCTTCCGTTACTCCTTGATATGTCTTAAACATCAAATTGAAATTGCGAATATCTGTGAAATTTTCCGAACCACATTTAGGACATTTTATGTGGTTTTCTTTTATATAATCAGTCATTTTTTCAAAAGACCAGCCATTTGCATCTATACCGATTTCTTCTAGCAACTTATCGGCTCTGTGCCGGGTTTTACAGTCCTTACAGTCCATAAGTGGGTCTGAAAAACCACCCACATGCCCTGACGCTACCCAAACTTTCGGGTTCATTAAAATAGCAGAATCTATCATTACGTTGTATTTGCACTCTTTTACAAATTTTTGTATCCATAACCTTTTCACATTGTTCTTAAGCAATACGCCTAAAGGCCCGTAATCCCAAGAATTCGCAAGACCTCCATATATTTCAGAGCCTGCGTATACAAAACCTCTGTTCTTGCAAAGTGTTACAATCTTTTCCATGCTCTTTTCTTTGTTAGACAACATCTTTATCTTCTCCTTAAAATAACTATTGTGCTCTAGTGGCAAAATAAGCATCCATAACCTCTCTTGCTACGCCCTTCGATGCAAATCCTTTAGCTCCGTGTTCTATAACAACTCCCACCGCTATTTCCGGCTTTTCATAAGGCGCAAAGCATATAAATGTAACATGGTCAGAACCACCATTTTGAGCCGTACCGGTTTTTGCTGCGACCGCCACCGGATAAGAGCTAAAGTCTGACGCCGTACCACCTAATACGACATTTCTCATACCGGCTTTCACGGTGTTCAGTGTTTGCTCCGATACGCCCGATTTCTCAACTATTTCAGGATTATTTGGGTCATTTTCAAACACAACTTCATTGCGCTTATAATCCGTTATTTTTCGTATTAAGTGAGGTCTATATCGTACGCCGCCACTTGCGATGGTTCCAACATATGTTGCCAGTTGCAGTGGCGAAAATAGGTTATCCGACTGGCCTATAGCAGACTTGGTGGTAACCTTGTCGCTCCAAATCATGCCTTGACCTTTGCTGTGCTCTGGACCTGCTAAAACTCCTTCTGCTTCAGATATTTCTATTCCAGTTTTAACGCCTAGCCCGAACTTTTTGCAGTAGAGGTTCATGTTTTTTATCCCTAAACGCCTACCCATCTCACAAAAGTACACGTTGCAAGACTTCGTTATAGCGTATTTAAAATCAGCGGCCCCGTGGTGACCTAGACATTTAGTTGTAAAAGTAGATCCAGGATAAACGTAAAGTCCGTTACAGGTTACGCGGTCTTTATCCGTCATTGCCTTTTCTTCCAAGGCGCCTATAGCGACTATAGGCTTAAACGTGGAACCTGGCGCAAAACTTCCATTAAATGCTCGATTAAACAGCGGTATAGTGCTGTTTTTCGATATTTCTTGATAATATGATCTGTCATTTACATATTTTTCTAAGTCATAACCAGGGTAACTAGCAGCGGCCAAAATTGAAAAATCCCTTACATCTAAAGCTACTACAGCTCCGGCTTTACAGTCGTGCGCAATACCTCGAGCTGCTTGCACATATTTCTTTAATGCGTCATTTGCAGCTTTTTGGATCCTTGAATCTATAGTTAAAAATACGCTTTTCCCTGGAATAGCATTTTTAGATTGCAGTACGTTCAGAACCTTGCCTTCTCGAGATAGCTCTATCTTTTTTTCGCCGCCTTCTCCTCTGAGATACTCCTCCATAGCAAGCTCTATTCCGCTTTTTCCGACTATATCCTCTATTGTATACCCTTTATCTTTCAAAGTTTTTAGCTGTTCTTCAGACATTTTACCAGATAGTCCAATTATATGCGGGGCTAAATCTGGGTTTGAAATTTTTCTTTTTACCGAAAGTCCTATTCTAACTCCTTTTACGTCTTGGTAATGCTCGCAAACAATAGAGACAAGATCTTGACTTATGTTTTCTGCAAAAATATATGAGGTATTTATTGCTTGGTAGTACCCTTTGGAAAGCATGCCATATTTCACGCTAGCTAGGTCTCTTAACGTCTGTGGATCTTCTTCATTTATTTTCAATTTTTGAACTATTCTATCTATACAATCGCTGGCTGTGGCGTAACTGTTCAAGTTTAATCTATTTTTCCCTTTAAGTTCATCAATCTTGGCATCCTCATTTTTAATGAACTCAAACTGGCCATCTCTAGTAAGATAAATCGGCAAGTCATCTATCCATTTTTCATTTTTATCTTTCATCAATTTTATAAGATCTTTTATAATCTCATTTTCCTTATCTTCATTCAGTGAATATCTGTCGAACACTATGCTGTATCCCGTTTCGTTTTCAGCAAATGGTACACCGTTTACATCGAGTATTTCGCCCCTTAATGCATCTGTCTTTGATATAAATATATTGCTTCTATTGGCTATTTCAAGGTATTTCTGCCCGTTCACAATCTGCCAATCAACAAGTCTAAAAACATAAAACGAAAACACTATACCCATAAATACCAACAGAAAAACATACCTAGATAAGTTTTTATTTTTGTTCAGACTTAGTTCCTCCTTTCTATTCAGGTTTGTTAATGTTCATCGCAATGGGCCTGTTTACGTAATATATCAAGGGTAAGACTATTAAAGAATAAAGAACTCTTAAAAGATAATGCCTCCAAAATACATACCACAGCTGCCCGTAGCCTTTTAGTGCATAATTTGTAACAAAAATTATCATACAGATCAATACCGTTGAAGCCGTAGAAACCAGTACGGCTGTAGTAAAATTAACATTTATAACATTTCTAGAAATGAACCCTACTATATACCCTATTATTGCTACAATCACAGTCAAGTAACTCAGCTGCGCGCTAATGGCAGAATCTAGCAAAATGCCTGCCAACAGTCCAAAAATAAGACCAGCGCTTTCTCCTTCAAATAAAGCTATCATCGACACGACCAGTATTACAAACGTTGGTTTTTCTCCAAATATTTCCGGAATAGCATTTGGCGTTCTCTCTAAGATAAACAGCACTATCATTTCAAGCGTGTAAGCAAAATATCTAAAAAATTTATGTTTCATAAATAGTTCCTCTGTAAAATCTTTACTTTGAAGTTACTCCTTCTGGATTTTTCCCAGAAAATTCCGTAATGATAAATACATCTACTATATTTTTTATGTCGTTATATGGCTCTATCTCGGCATACACAGATGAATCGAAGTCATCATAATTCAACTTTTTGACTTTGCCGATTGGTAAATTTTTGGGGTATATCCCACCTAGCCCGGATGTAACTATTATATCGTCAGGCTGTATGGAGTTTTGCATTGATAAGTACATCATGCCTGATAAATTTTGATCTGCTAGTTTTGCATTTCCTACAAGCACGCCGTTGTCACCGGTTTTTGAATCTACAACCCCAGCCTTAAAGTCCGGAGATAATATGGTCTTAACTGTGCATTTGTTAGCAAAGACTTCATCTACTCTTCCAATCATACCATTTTCACTTATAACAGGACTGTTTACAGATATTCCATCGTTTTTGCCCTTATCCAAAGTAAACCCGTAAAACATATCGTCTAAGTTTCTGCTTATTACTTTACTGGGTTTAAACTTTAAGCCCCTGTTTTCTTTTTTAAAGTTATAAAATTTCAAATATTGAGCATTTTCCCGTTTCACATCATAATAATCTACAACAATAGTCTTTAGTTTATTGTTTTCTTTCTTTAAAGCTTCTATTTCACTTTCATATTCCTTTGCAGTCCTTTTATGTTCCACAGTTTTATTTACTGTACCGGTCACTTTACCCAAGACAGCACTAAGTGAACCTACCCCATCATTTACAGCCGATGAAAATTTATCGGTTCCCGGTACTACATTCAATATGACAACACCCGTAGTTATAAGAAATAGCGCTATTAATATTTTATCAATATCTTTTTTCAGGAAATTTCTCATGCGTTCCCCCAAATAATGTAATTAATTCCAAAATAAATTAATCTTAAATAAAAAAGTGGAGAATCTTTAATTCACCACTCTCAATTCTCGTAATCTTATTTTTAATTTACTTTACAAGAAAACGAGTACTGAATTATTTTCTACCAAATCTATAATAATCTTTTGGTAAAACAATTTCAAGTCTTTTTCCTGTTCCGTCTACCACACAGTCTAAGGGGTTTTCCGCCACGTGAACTGTCATTCCTGTTTGCTGAGCGATCAATTGATTCATACCTCTTAGAAGTGCGCCACCACCTGTCAGCATTATTCCGTGACCTATAATGTCTCCTGCAAGTTCCGGAGGGGTATTTTCAAGTGTACTTTTTATAGCATCAATGATCATATGAAGCGAGTCGTCCAGTGCCTCTCTTACTTCCGCTGCTGTAATTTCCACATTCTTTGGCAACCCGTCCAAAAGGTTTCTTCCTTTTATTTCCATAGAGCCTTCACCGTCATAAGGAAATGCTGAACCTATTTCGATTTTTACGTTTTCTGCTGTTCTTTCTCCTATTAACAGGTTATACTTCTTTTTAACATAAGCTATTATAGCTTCGTCAAACTTATTGCCGGCAACCCTCGCTGAGCGTGATGTAACTATATCTCCCAGTGAAATAACTGCAACCTCAGAAGTTCCTCCGCCTATGTCCACAACCATGCTACCTGTCGGTTCAGATACCGGTAACCCCGCTCCAATTGCGGCTGCCATTGGCTCTTGAATTAGTTCAACTTCTCTAGCACCGGCTTGCCTAGCTGCGTCCTCTACAGCACGCCTTTCTACCTCGGTAACTCCAGATGGAATGCAAACTACTACCCTAGGGCGTTTACTAAACAAGCTAGTTTTTACTGTTTTTCTTACAAAATATTTCAACATCGCTGCTGTAATATCAAAATTCGCAATAACACCATCCCTTAAAGGCCTAACCGCCACTATGGAACCTGGCGTTTTGCCTATCATGTTCTTAGCTTGCGAACCAACAGCTAAAACCGTATCTGAGTTTACGTCGACCGCAACTACGGAAGGCTCTCTCATAACAATGCCCTTATTTTTCATAAAAACTAGTGTATTCGCAGTTCCTAAGTCTATTCCTATGTCTTTCGAAAACATATTCGATCCTCCTAAAATTTCAACAATAACGTAATTGTATTGAATTTAATAGACAATAAGTTCTAAAAATCGTGTTGCTCTCTTTTATAAAACTCTTTTAATTATTATACTATTTTAATACTCATTTCTCAACAAATTACCAACAATATTTAATTATCTATTTTTTAAACTAAATTTTACAATTTTTACAATAAAAATTAGGAATTTATTTTCCTGTAGAGCCAAAACCACCAACACCTCTTTTGGTTTCGCTTAGTTTTTCTTTTTCAACTAAGTCGAAACTAGGCACCGGCATAATTATCATTTGAGCTATTCTATCACCAGGCTGAACTTCATATGTAGTATTTCCCACATTGCAAAGTCCTACAAATATTTCACCTCTATAGTCGCTGTCAACTACTCCCACACCATTTGAAAGTGTTATACCATGTTTAACTCCAAGCCCGCTCCTTGCGAAAATTAATGAAACTAAGTTTTTATCCTGTAAATCTATCGCAATGCCCGTTGGTATTTTCACAAGCTGACCAGGTTTAATTGTAATAGTTTCAACAGACGCAGCGTATAAGTCAAGCCCAGAAGAACCTTCTGTGCCTCTCGACGGAATAATCGCATTATCCCTGATTTTCTTTATAAATATTTTCTTTTTGTTATTTAAATTCATACTAATACCACCTTTCAACAAAAAAATTATTATCCTTTATTTTCTGAGCTTTCAATTTGTAACAAGGCTGTTGAATACCTGCTGAATTCTCCACATTTTCAACATAGTTTTCAACCAAACTCAAAATATACTCATAATTTTATTTCTAAATCAGCTAAATCGTAAAATCTTTCAGTACATCTTGTTTTTCACCAGCTACTTCATTCTCTAGCGTAGAGTGAGTTATTATTTCTTCTTCAAACATAGCCATATTTTCGCATTTTTCTTTAGTTTTTTTCAATTCCTCAAGCAGTACCTGATTTTCACATTTTTGCTCGTTTAGTTTTAACTCAAGTTCATTTTCCAGTTGACTTTTCTCATTTTCTAGGACCTTTGTAGTATCTTCAAGTTCAGCTATTCTGTTTGCAAGGTCTTCGTTTTTTAAAGTTTGAGACTTCTTATTTTCATTTAACTTTTC
>CASEZK010000045.1 GCA_949292425.1 uncultured Oscillospiraceae bacterium | reverse complement strand
CAAGCACTTAGAAGAACGAAATTTACTGGGCTGGATTGAACTGATTGAGAATCAAAAACTATATGAAGCGGTAAAAAATCTCCCTATTGAAGACCAAATATTCATCAGTTACATAGTTAAAGAGGGACGAACCCAACGAGAATTATCACGGATATGTGGTGTAGCACAAAAAAATATAAGTAAAAGATTTAGCCGCGCTATAAAAAAAATTAAATGTTTATTTGATTTAAGAATTTGTCGAACGATTTTTTCTAAAATAGGGTATCAAAAAATACCCCAAAAGGCTCTTTATATATGTGGAGGAATAATTTTCCATTCAACTACCTGAACCTTGAAAACCAAATATTAATATCTCAGTAACATTTAAAGATACTCCTGCCCAGCCATAGCTCGAGCGTGAAGAAACTGTCGCAAGCAATGAAGGAAACCCTGCGATAACTTCAGGGACGTGAGATTCGTGTGTTGCTGCCTAACCAGCAACAGGCTGAAATATTAAATGTTTGTAAATACTTTATAAGTAAAGGAAGAATAACCGTGAGAAAAATATTTTCAAATTACCCGGACGTTGCCTCTATAATTAATGCTTATGCTTAATATAGGCAAAAATACCGCATATGGCCTACTTCAAAGCGGTGCTGTAAAAAGTATAAAAGTTGGTAAGCAATACAGGATTCCAAAACGTTTTATTATTGAATATTTGAATTGCAATTAACACTATATTTCTTGACTAACATGATATAATGTTAATGTTAGAGAATAATGTGTCCCTGCAATTTAGGAGGATACATTAACATGACAGGTTGTTTAAAAATAAAAAATGACACATACTACGCTGTGTTAAACTTAAAAGAGGGAGGTAAATATAAACAAAAGTGGATCTCTACAAAATTGAATGTCAAAGGTAACAAACACAAAGTTACTGAATTTTTGAATGATCAATTAGCAAGATACGAAGAAAATATAGCAAGTGAAAAGCCACACGATATTCTTTTTACAGATTACATAAAACAATGGCTAGAGAAAAAGAAAAATAAAGTAGAACTTGTAACTTTCGAAGGCTACGAAATACAGGTTAAGTGTCACATACTTCCATACTTTAAAAGTAAAAATTTAAAACTTTCTGAAATAAAGCCTTCACATATTGCAGATTTTTACGAAATTAAATTTAAGTCTGATCGTAGCGATGGTATTAGAATGTTAAGTTTTATTATCAAACAAGTTTTAGATAAAGCTGTATTTTATGAATTAATATCACGAAATCCATCAACTCCACAAAAAAGTAACGAATAGAAAAAACATACTTTCCTTGACACTAGAAGTGTAAATCAAGTTTTAAGAATGTTTAGAGGCCACCATTTACAACCTTTAATTTATACAACTTTATATTATGGATTGCGCAGAAGTGAAGTTTTAGGTTTAAAATGGTCTGCTGTAGATTTTGAAAATAATACCGTTGACATAAACCATACTATGTTGAAAATCTTTTTATAGTTGCTAAAGATAAAGATAAAACTATCGCTGGTAGAAGAAAGTACATTCTACTTCCAGAGTTAAAGGAAGTTTTACTCGGTCTTCAAAAGGAAACCGAAAACAATAAAAAATTACTTGGTAAAAGTTATCCCCATTCAGATTGCATTTTTACATGGTCAGATTGTCGACTATATGCACCAAATTACATAACAAAAGAATTTCAAAAAGTGTCAGCAAAAAATTATTTTCCTAAAATGCGATTTCACGACCTAAGACACAGCTGTGCAAGTATCCTGTATGACAAAGGCTGGGCATTAAAAGATATTCAAACCTGGCTTGGCCATGCTGATATAAAAACTACAGCTAACGTTTACACACACATTAGTAACTCAAGAAAAAATAATATGGCAATAAATATTCAAAATACTTTTTCATTATAAAAATTTAGAAATAATGTTATTTAAAAATTCGTAAAAAACATAAAAAGCAATATAAAATTAAAAGCCGCGCAAACATTGAAACTTCAGTATTCATGCGGTTTATCATCTGGTGAGCCATCGGGGATTCGAACCCCGGACACCTTGATTAAAAGTCAAGTGCTCTGCCAACTGAGCTAATGGCTCATAAAATATGTAAATGGCTGGGATGGCTGGATTCGAACCAGCGAGTGACGGAGTCAAAGTCCGTTGCCTTACCGCTTGGCTACACCCCAATAAAAATTAAATTCGGCGAAATGTGGGGTGGATAGTGGGATTCGAACCCACGGTCTCCAGTGCCACAAACTGGCGCTTTAACCAACTAAGCTATACCCACCACATTTGGCGCACCAAAAGGGATTCGAACCCCTGACCTACTGCTTAGAAGGCAGTTGCTCTATCCTGCTGAGCTATTGGCGCAAGAAACGTCTCAGTGGAGCGGGTGATGGGAATCGAACCCACGCGACCAGCTTGGAAGGCTGGAGTTCTACCATTGAACTACACCCGCGATTTTCCGACATGAATTATTTTATCATAAACCACGCCGGAATGTCAACAGGAAAATCAAGTTTTTTTAAACTTTATAGCCACTTCAAAAAATAAAATTAATTCGCTCCATTAATTAATCGTACCACATTTAGGGCACTTATGACATTTAAGTGAAGTTCCAGCACTATAAGAATATGGTTCACCACATTTTTCACATCTAACCTTTGTCAGTCCACCTTTCGCTGCATTCCAAGGTAATGTCTTTCCTCCACTAACGTCTTGCAAAGCATCCAATGAAAGCCTTTCATCTGTCTTATTGGTTTGCTTTTCTTTCACACTTAACACATCCTTTCTACTTTATAATATAACAATTATATTCCAAGCATAAAAAAAAGTCAATATTTGCTGAAAAACTATTAAATATTATTGTTTATGCAAGCAATCGCGTCTCCCTTAACTGTCAGATAAATATTTTTAATATCTTTTTCAACATTGCTTTCTACCAAAGTGTTGGCGATTCTATATTCTACATCCTTGCGTATTGCATTTCTAAGGTCCCTAGCACCATGTTTTCCATCTTTCACTTTTTCAGAAAGCCATTTGGTAACTTTATCGTCAAAGCTCAAAGATATACCTTTTTCCTTTAAAACTTCCACGTACTCATTCAACATCAATCTAGCTATTTTTTCAAGGTCTTCTTGGTTAAGCGATTTAAATACAACAATTTCATCAACGCGGCTGATAAACTCTGGTCTTAAAAAGTCAGAAAGTGCTTTTTCTGCTTTTTCTCTAGTTAAGTCGTACTGGCTTTTCGCAAAGCCAACCGTACCGCTTTTTAACGAACTTCCTGCATTTGATGTCATAATAATTATAGTATTTTCAAAATTTACAGTTCTACCCTGAGCGTCTGTAATTTTTCCTTCATCTAAAATCTGCAACAGTATATTCATCACATCAGGGTGAGCTTTTTCTATTTCGTCTAGCAATAATACAGAATATGGTCTACGCCTTACCTTTTCGGTCATCTGTCCTGATTCATCGTACCCCACATAGCCCGGGGGAGCCCCTATGATTCTGGAAACAGAATGCTTTTCCATAAACTCAGACATGTCTAGACGAATCAACGTTTCTGGAGTGTCAAAAAGTTCCTTCGACAACACTTTAACCAGTTCTGTCTTGCCAACTCCCGTAGGTCCAACAAAGATAAACGAAGCCGGTCTTCTGCGAGGATTAATCTGAACCCTGCTTCTTTTGGTGGCAACAGCTACCAGCTTAACCGCTTCATCTTGCCCTATAATTTTCTCCTTTAGCTTATCTTCGATTTTTGCAAGTTTTTTAATTTCAGTTTCTTTTACTTTAGATGCAGGTATTCCTGTCCACAGCTCTATAACATGTGCTATGTCATCTTCTGTTATAGATGCCCCTAAGGCACTTTGCTCAAGTTTTCCGCTTTCAAGCTCCAGCTTATCTATTTCTGAACGCACCTTCGCTAGTTTTTCATAATCTATATTTTCATTCGTAGCATCAGATAAGTTTGATTCTTCCTTTTTCAGCGATTCAACCTTTTCGCAAAGCTTATCGTACTTTTCCATTGCCTTATTTCTAAGTGCTGCACAAGTACATGCTTCATCTAATAGGTCAATTGCTTTGTCCGGCAAAAACCTGTCAGTAATGTACCTTTCAGATAAAACCACAATCTTTTTTATCAAGTTTTCCGGCACCTTTACGCGATGGTAATTTTCATAATATGAACGAATCCCCAATAATAAGTCAATAGTTCCATTTATAGACGGTTCCTCGACCGCAACCGGTTGGAATCTTCTCTCCAGAGCAGAGTCTTTCTCAATATATTTTCTATATTCAGAAAATGTTGTGGCACCTATAACTTGCACTTCTCCCCTGGAAAGGGCAGGTTTCAATATATTTGCAGCATTCATTGACCCATGTTCTGTGTCTCCCGCCCCAACTAAATTGTGCACCTCATCAATAAACAAAATGATATTCTTTAACTTTTTGACTTCATCAATCAGGCCCTTTATGCGACTTTCAAACTGTCCTCTAAACTGAGTCCCTGCAACTAAAGCCGTAAGATCTAAAAGATATATTTCGCGGTTTCTCAGTCTGAATGGAACTTTACCTTCTGCAATCCTTATTGCTAAGCCTTCAGCAATCGCAGTTTTACCTACACCCGGTTCACCTATTAAGCAAGGATTGTTTTTCGTTCTGCGAGACAGTATCTGTATAATGCGAGAAATTTCTTTGTCTCTACCTATTATCCTGTCAAGCTCTCCTTTTCGTGCTTTTTCAGTAAAATTGTAACAATACGTTTCGAGATTTTTACGTTTCTTATTTTTCTTTCCGGAAGATCCCTTTTCATCGTTTATCTTATCCTGAAGTACACCAGGCTTGTTAAATGGATTAACTGAGAATAAATTTCCTAAGAAAGGAAAAGTTGGAACTCCCGTTTCAAACGAATTTTCATCCGTTCCTTCTGAAAATTCGTTATCAAGTTCGCTGGACATCTCTTCAAACTGTTCAGACATATTTTCAATCATTTCATCTGTTATTCCCATCTTATTCATTACGTCGTTTAACGGCTTTAGGCCTATTTCCTGAGCACATCGTAAACAAAATCCCTGTGAATTAGGAGCCTTTTCATTATTTGAGCTTATAAAAACCATAGCTGGTCTCTTTTTGCATCTCATGCACAACACACATATTCCTCCTCTTTAAAATCATAAACCTATTTTTTATTTTTATAATCACTTAACATCTGAAAATACAGTAAAGAATATTTATACAGTGCGAAAATCATAAATATAGCTGTTATAGAAAACAGTGTAACATTCAAAAATGGAATGCTTATTCCCAATATAGCCTTTAAAAAGACTATACAGATAGCACTTAAATAAAAAACAATTGTTGCCATTTTTCCATACCACTTCGAGGCTATCGGCACTATATCTCTTTTTAATATAAATATGCTAGCTATGAGCATCACAACGTCTTTAATCAAGAAAGCGATAACCAGAGGTACAATTTCAGGAAACTTTGTTCCCATACACAAAACTACCGCAATCAATGTTAACTTATCTGCTAGTGGATCAAGAATTTTCCCTAGTTCTGTTATCTGATTGAATTTCCTTGCAATTTTTCCATCTAACATATCCGTAACGCCTGACACGACAAGCAAAGCAGATGCGTTAATATAGCTATCGTTCAAAAAGAGAATAACGAAAGGTATTATTATGATTATTCTAAAGTAAGAGAGTAAATTCGGAATAGTTAAAAATTGACCCTTGAATTTGCTCATTTTATGTTTCCTCATTTCACTAGTAATTAAAAAAATTAAATTGATAATTCTTTATGTATTTTAAAATAAACGTTTGATCTATAAGCTCATCTGTAGAAATAGTGGAGCTGCTAAAAAATATCGGAAGTAAAAAGTAAAACACATTAAATAATACTATCAATAATATAAAATATTTAATAAGACCGAAAGAAGCTCCAAGCATTGCGTCAGCTTTTCCTATTATTGGCACTTTGGTAAATTTACAATGTTTAGTGATAAATTTCAAAAGCATAAAGAACAAAGCTAAAAATATAATGAGTAAAATATTACTTATAATATTTACAATTGTAGGTTTAAAGAGCTCTATTATGCTGGAAGACGCATTTTGAGGGGTTGCTTTTAAGGTGTTTTCTACGTCTCTTAAAGATAATCCGTTATAATTAAAAATTTCAACTATAAATTTAGGGAAAATTCCTAGGATGTCCTGAGATTTGGAAACTACAGTTGCGTTGCTGTAAATGGAATTGTTTATTTTATTTGTAAGATAATCGTGCACGAACGTTTTATAAATTATTTCAGAAACATGCTTTGCCAAAAAGGTTGAAATGGCTAAAGACGAAACAACACCTAAAATATTTATAAATGATTTAAATAGACCGTTTTTGTAGCCATTTATAATAAATATTATTGCCAAAGAAATGATTAATAAATCCAGGATAAGCCCCACAGAATCAGCTCCTATATATACTAAATGAAACAAAATGAAAATAATTGATGGTATTTCACAATAATATCAAAGAATATAATACCATATTTAGTGATTATTTTCAATGCATTAGATTATAAAATTAAAAAGTAATTTTTTGTATACTTGAGATACCTAAACTATACAATTTGCGTGGTTCAAAGAAATGTATCTCTTTGGAATTTTGTTCACAGCTAAGCTCTTTTAAAACTTTTCCCTTTTTATTATAAACAAAAACTTTATCGTATGAAAGTGCAGCTATTTTATTGTCTTTAAATGACAGTGATTTTATTTTTATATCGGTTTTTATATTTGATATAAGCTTGCCTTTTTTATCGAAAATTAAAATTTCACATGCATTTCCATCGTCAGAACTCGAAAGAGAAATAACACTTTTATCGTTTTTGTTTATATCAAATGCTGTTAAATTTTTATTATCAAAATCATATTTTTCTTGTTTCCCATTTTTAGGGCTCACTACACTGAACATGTTGTCTCCAAGCAATGCAATGTTTCCATTTTCTAAAAATAGTGTTTTTATTATCATTGAGTCTTTGTACTTCAACTTAAGCTTTGGTTTTTCACTTTTATAGTCAAAAACGAAAAGGTTAGAATACATGCAGCCATTTTCAGACGATAACCCCACGGCACAGGCGTACTTGCCGTTAGAGCTAAAGTCTAAGTTTGTAATATATGTATCGGAGAAACAATACTCGTAAACAAGCGTCTTACTGAAACGTTTAAATACAGATAATTTAGAAAAATAACCACTTGTACTCGTAATAACTCCATATGTACCGTTCTCAGCAAGTCCTGCGCAAAGTATGTTTTCATCAACATTCGTCTTGTAAATAATCTTAGACTTACAAGAAATCTCCAGGTCTTTTCCATACAAATCATATAGCAAAATTTTATTTTTTGTAGCTTTCAGCATAGGGCTTTGAAAACTATGCTGCCTGTTAAATATTTCCTTTGAATTTTTATTATAGCATGTGGTGCAAGTATCACTAGCGGCAACTAAACTTCCACCTAAAATTTGAAAATTCTGTGAATCTATATTGCTGCCGTAAATTTCTTTCGGGAAACCGTTTCCATGCCCCATAGATACAAATTTATCTTGGATGTACACCAAAACTTGGTCAGGAGAAAGATAATACCTATTTATAAAAATATTTATGGGCACTGCACTGATAAGTAAGATTAAAAGAGACTTTATTAAAATTTTTCTGTCAGACTTTGGGATCTTTTTTAAAAGTGTTTGAAAAAAATCTAGTACTATGAAAAATACCTTATCGAGGTATTTCATGAACCAATTTTTTATAAGTTTTAGTCTGGAATTTTTAGTCTTTTTTTTCATAAATACTGCTCCCATAGAAAACTTTATTTAAATAAAGGCCGTACGGTACAGCTGTCGGTCCAGCCTTTAATCGGTCCTTACTTAAAATTATTTTCGGAATTTCGAAAGGTTTTATTTTACCTCTCGCTACATGCAAAAGTGTTCCCACCATTATGCGAACCATATTGTACAGGAACCCATCAGCTTCAACTTGAACAGTCACTAGCGGCCCTTCTTTAAAGACAGAAAAATTTTTAATATCTCGCACCATGTTGTCACTTGCCCGCTTATCTGCCGTGCAAAAAGAAGTAAAGTTATGCTTCCCCAAGAAATATTGACAAACTTCATTTAAAAGTTCAACGTCCAGCTTGTACCAATAATGAAAAGCATGTCCATCTAAGAATGGGTTCCTAATCGGGTAGTTCCATATTTTATATATGTACTCTTTACTGAGGCAAGAGTATCTGGCATGAAAGTCATCTCTCACGGCTTTGCATGACTTAACCGCAATATCGTTCGGTAAAAATTTGTTTATCACCATAGGGACCTTGTCACAAGGTATGGAATTTTCACATTTCACACTCACGCAGTACATATTTTCATGCACGCCCGAGTCCGTTCTGCTACAGCCTTTTATAGACGGCCTCTCAGAAAATGCCTTATATAAGGCTTGCTGAAAAACTTCTTGAACTGTAACAGCGTTTTTTTGCACTTGCCAACCGTGATAATTTTTCCCATCAAAACTGAGTGTAAGCAACAAATTCCTCATAATACCACCGCTTGAAAATAATGGTTAAATTTTAATATTGCTGCTAAAAGAAAGAATAATACTATGATAGCAAATATGTCGTTTTTTGTAAATTTTAAAATTTTCATATGTGTTCTTTTTTGGTCACAGTTGTAACATCGGCATTCCATAGCTACGGCTAAATCTGTGGCTCTTTTAAAAGACAAAACAAACAACGGTACCAAAATTGGTACTAATGCTTTTGCACGTTGCTTTAAGTTTCCGCATTCAAGTTGAGAACCTCTCGCTTTTTGAGCATTTGAAATTTTGTCTATTTCCTCAATTAGCACTGGCACAAATCGTAAGGAAATAGTCAGCATCATGGCTATATTTGAGGTATTTATTTTAAATAAAGACAATGGAGTGAGCAGTTTTTCAATTGAATATGTTAAGTCGGAAGGTGAGGTGACGTAGGTCAATATAGACCCTGACAAAACCAGTAGCGTAAACCGCAGTGCTACAAACACGCTGTTATGTATGCCAGATGAAGTCAATTTTAAAAAGCCTAACTGAAATATACCTTCGCCGCTTGAATAAAAAAGGTTCATAACAGCAGTGAATAAAACTACAAATAAAATTACCTTTATATTTTTAAAGTATGTTTTTATTGGTATTTTAGAAAGTATCATCGTTAAAATAATCATAGCAAACAAAGTTGCCAAACTAAGGTAGCTTGTGGATAAAAAGGTAAGTACTATAAAAAATAATGTTGATATAATTTTAACACGTGGGTCAAGTTTATGTATAACAGAATCTTTAGGGCAAAACTGTCCCAACGTTGCGCCAGATAGCATCTACAGCCTTCCTCCTTTCAACAGCTTAACAATTTCATTTACTGCATCATCTACATTTAATATATCATCTCCAAGAAGTACTCCCTTTTGACGCAAAATCGATACTACTTTCATAATATCTGGTGGCAATATGTTTAATCTTTTTAGCTCTTCGTAAGAACTTTCAGAAAATAGCTTCTTCGTGCTTTCATCAACTTTTATTTCTCCATTTTCCAGCATCACCACTCGGTTAGCTAAATTTACGATATCCTCCATATTATGGGAAATCAAAATGACCGTCTTATGCTGTTCTTCGTGATACCTTTTTACCTGACGCAGCAAAAGTTTTCTGCCGTTTGGGTCAAGTGAAGCGCTCGGCTCGTCTAGCACCAGCACATCGGGGTTCATAGCTATTATGCCCGCAATGGCTACACGTCTTTTTTCTCCTCCCGAAATCTCAAACGGGGACCTGTCTAATATATCTTCACTAAGTCCTACAACCTTCGCCGCATTGAGGACCTGTACCCTTACTTCATTTTGAGAAAAACCAATGTTCTCAGGGCCAAAAGCAATATCTTTAAAGACAGTTTCCGCAAAAAGCTGGTCCTCTGGGTACTGTAAGACCATCCCGATTTTAAACCTTGCTTTTTGAGTTTCTTTTATATTTGAAAAGATGTCAATGCCATTAAGCAAAACCTGACCTTTATCTGGTTTTAAAAGCCCGTTAAGTTGCTTTACCAAAGTAGATTTTCCAGATCCCGTTTGGCCGATAATGCCTATAAATTCATTTTTTTCTATTTTCAAATTAATATTTTTTAAGATAGGTGCGCCGCTGTTTTTATATGAGAAATATAAATCTTTAATTTCGATTATTGGCATAAAAACCTCCAAGCATCTCCGCAATCTCATCAGCACATTCCTGCACCCCTAATGCATCAAGCGGTAAATTGCATCCATACCCGTTCAACTTATAAAGAAGCTCTGTGGTTTGTGGAATGTCTAAGTTATATTTTTTCAAAAGTTCTACCTGCGAAAATACATTTTTAGGTGCGCCACTTAAAACCACACTCCCATTGCTCATAACGACGACTCTGTCAGCCTGAATAGCTTCTTCCATATAATGGGTTATCAAAACGATAGTTATGGAGAATTTCTTGTTCAGAAATTTTAAAGTTTCAATGACTTCTTTGCGCGCAGCTGGATCTAGCATGGCGGTTGGTTCATCAAGAACTATGCATTCAGGTTTCATAGCCAGCACGCCGGCTAGAGCCAACTTCTGCTTTTGCCCGCCAGATAGCTCATATGTAGGACTTTCCATTTTATCATATAGACCTACTGCTTTTAGCGAAGACTCGACCCTTAGTTTTATTTCTTCTGAAGGTAGCGCCAAATTTTCAGGACCAAAAGCAACATCTTCTTTTACTATGCTTGCAACGATTTGGTTATCCGGGTTTTGCAAGACCAGCCCCACCATTTGGTGTATTTCATAAGCCCTGTACTCATTTAATGTGTCTATTCCATTTACGAAAACTTTGCCACAGCTTGGCAAAAGAAGTGCATTTATATGCTTTGAAAGGGTAGATTTCCCCGAACCATTCGCACCAAGTATGCACACAAACTCACCTTTTTTTATATTGAGCGAAATATCATTTAAAACATTGGTTTTGTCGTTTTTATCATATTTAAAGCTTAAATTTTCAATTTTGATGAAATCTTCCACATTATATCCTCTCTATAAATTGCAGCTCTATTACTTCGTCCAGATGACCGTAGACCCACACGGCAAAATTAGTCCATTTGCACTGACTGGAAGCCCGATTTCACTAGCTTGCACGTGTCCTTTGTGGGAAGGTTTAATAGTAGCATTAAGCAGGTACTCCATAACTGCTGCAGACAGACCCGTAGTATAAGAATTTAAAATCAAAAACTTAGCATCTTTTGCAAGTATCTCAGAGCAAGAAACTAAAAAGGAAAATAACTTTTCTTCCAATTTCCATATCTCTCCTCCTGGACCTCTGCCGTAGGATGGTGGGTCCATTATTATGCCATCGTAAAAATTTCCTCTACGTTTTTCTCTCTGTACAAACTTTATGCAATCATCAACTAAAAATCGTACATCTCCGTTTTGCAGGCCAGATTCATTCACATTTTCCTTTGCCCAAAGCGTCATCCCTTTGGAAGCATCTACATGGCATACACTCGCACCAGCGCTTAAAACTGCCATAGTAGCGCCACCTGTATAGGCAAACAAATTTAATATTTTTAATTTCTTTTTCGATTTCGACACTATATCCGTTATAAAGTCCCAGTTCACGGCTTGTTCGGGGAAAATGCCTACGTGCTTAAAGCCCATAGGTTTTAGTCTAAATTTTAGACTTTTGTAACTTATCGACCATACATCCGGTATTTTTTTCAAAACTTCCCACTGACCTCCCCCGCTTTTGGAACGGTGATATACAGCGTGAGCTTTATTCCACAGAGGATGTTTTTTTTTCGTTTTCCATATAATTTGTGGATCCGGCCTTATTAGCACTATTTCTCCAAACCGTTCTAGTTTCTGACCTGAGGAAGCATCGAGTAACTCGTAATCTTCTAATCTAGAAATTCTCAAACCTTAATTTTACTCCTTTTAATTTACTTAAACCAATCTATTTTTGATAATTTCAGCAACATCATTAGCAATTTTTTCAATTTTATCTTGATTTTTCCCTTCCACCATAACTCGAATAAGTGGTTCCGTGCCCGAAGCTCTTACTAATATGCGTCCATCTGGTACAGATTTTTTATCGGAACTGTTAAAGTCATCCTGAACCTTTTGAACAGTGGACTTGATAACTTCATCAGTGTAAAATTTAAGTTTCCCTTCATGGCTAACTTTCACATTCACAATAACTTGAGGATATTTTCTCATTATAGATGACAGCTCAGATAAAGTTTTATTCTTCACTTTTAATATGCTCAAAAGCTGCACAGCGGTTAATTGTCCATCTCCCGTGGTTGAATGGTCAAGAAAAATTACGTGCCCGGACTGCTCTCCTCCTAAGTTATAATTATTCCGAAGCATTTCTTCCAGCACGTATCTGTCTCCAACTCTCGCCGAAATAAAATTAATATCATTTTCCTTACCAAATACGCTGAATCCCATATTAGTCATGACAGTGCCAACTACCGTGTTTGCACTAAGTTTTCCCATGTCTTTTAAATAATCAGCGCAAATAGCCATAATAAAGTCACCGTCTATTACTTTACCGGTTTCATCAACCGCCAAACACCTATCCGCATCTCCGTCAAATGCTATACCTGCGTTGCATTTGTTCTTTTTTGCAAATTCAATTAATCCTTCAATGTGAGTAGAGCCGCACTTGTCGTTTATATTCGTGCCATTTGGTTTATCGTTCAGCATAAAGCATGCTGCACCCAAGGAAGAAAAAAGTTTTTCAGCACTTCTAAAAGCTGAGCCGTTAGAGCAGTCAAAGGCAACCCTCAAGCCATTCAAGTCTACATTTACAGTGTCCTTTATATGCTCAATGTAATCATCTATTGCCCGACCTTCATGAGTTAACGTGCCTACGTTTGCTGCCTCTGCATAAGGAATCTTTTCAGGTTCATCTAAAACTATTTTTTCAATTTCTCCTTCTAAAGCATCCGGCAACTTGAAGCCATCGGAGTTAAAAATCTTTATGCCGTTAAATTCAAACGGGTTGTGCGACGCTGATATCATTATTCCTGCATTACATTTATATTTTTTTACCAAGTACGCGACAGCCGGAGTGGGCACTACACCTAAAGTGATAACATTCACGCCCACAGAGCACAGTCCTGCAACTAGCGCTCCTTCAAGCATGTCAGAAGATAGACGAGTGTCTTTACCTATAAGTACTGTCGATTTTCTATTCTTTTTGCTTTCCGTTAGAACATAAGCTGTAGCCCTGCCTATGTTCATAGCCAGTTCACAGGTCAGTTCGCAGTTTGCCACACCTCTTGCGCCATCTGTTCCAAATAATCTACCCATCGTAAGTTCTCATCCTTTTGTAGTTTTATTTTATTTTATTAAATGGTAATTCCAAATGTTCATATGCACAAGCATTTACTATTCTGCCTCTGGGCGTTCGGCTCAGAAAGCCTATTTGCATTAAGTACGGCTCGTAAACATCTTCTATGGTGACGGCTTCTTCGCCAATAGCCGCAGCTAAAGTTTCCACTCCTACAGGTCCACCGTTGTAAAATTTTATAATAGCTGAAAGCATACGTCTATCATTAGAATCTAGTCCTAGTTCATCTATATCAAGCTTATCAAGCGCGATCTGGGCTGTTTCTAGCGTTATGTTTCCACCACTTAATATTTCTGCAAAATCTCTTATCCTTTTTAACAATCTGTTGGCAATTCTAGGTGTGCCCCTAGATCTTGATGCGATTTCAGTTGCTGCTTCTTGCAATATATTTAAATTCAAAATGTTTGCGCTTCTATTTATTATCTTCGATAGTTCATCCACAGAGTACATTTCAAGGCGAAGAATAACGCCAAACCGGTCTCTAAGCGGTGCCGAAAGCTGTCCCGCTCTAGTAGTAGCACCTACCAAAGTAAACTTAGGTAGCGGCAAATGGTAAGAATTTGCCATTTGACCTTTTCCTGTTATTATGTCTATGGAAAAGTCCTCCATCGCAGGGTATAAGATTTCCTCCACAGTTCTTGGCAGTCTATGTATTTCATCAATAAATAAAACGTCACCTTGGTTTAAATTTGTTAAAAGCGCAGCCAAGTCTCCAGGTTTTTCTATGGCTGGTCCGGAGGTTATTTTCAGACTGGTTCCCATCTCATTTGCAATTACCCCGGCTAGTGTCGTCTTGCCGAGGCCCGGCGGTCCATACAAAAGCACATGATCAAGAGCTTCTCTTCTTATTTTAGCAGCCTGTATAAAAATAGATAGATTTTCTTTAACTTTCTCTTGCCCAACATATTCGCTTAAAGTTTTGGGGCGCAGAGGATTATCACTGTCTATTTCATCGGGAATTTCTTCAGCAGATAAAAGTCTATTTTCAAAATCAAATTCCAAGGTTAGCCCCTCCTTGATAAAGTTTTAAGCGAAAGTTTTATCAGTTCCTCTACTGACAAAGAATTGCTGAATCCCGCCAAAGCTTTTATAGCATCCGCTTGCGAGTACCCCAACGCCACCAGCGCCTCCATAGCCTTTGAAATATTTCCAGCACTTGAATTCACACTTTGTGTGGAAGAACTTGCAGTCTGATATTTTCCACTTGAGATTTTATCCTTTAACTCTAATATGATGCGCTGTGCTAGCTTAGGTCCTACACCAGGCGCCGAAGTTAGAATTTTAGAGTTTTCAGAAGAAATAGCAAGAACTATTTGTTCGCTGGATAAAGAGGATAAAATGCCAATACCTACTTTTGCGCCTACGCCAGATACAGAAGTTAATAGTTTAAAACATTCCAGCTCTTCAAGTGACGAAAAGCCAAATAAATCCATAGCATCTTCCCGCACGCATAGGTGTGTAAAAAGAAACACTCCACTATTTAATTTTTGACTCAGCTCTTGTCTGGTGTTTGTACTGATGTAGCATTTATACCCCACACCGCAGCATTCCACCACTGCCGTGCTATCATCAATATGTATTAAGTTACCCCTTAAACTATAAAACATTGTTTATACCCCTTTTTATCATCAACGACCTAAATCTTGCGCCGGAACTTTGAGCATGGCACAACGCTATAGCTAATGCATCAGCTGTGTCGTCAAGTTTCGGCATTTTTTCTAAATTTAATATCCTTTTCGTCATGTTCATAACTTGCTTTTTGGGAGCCTTACCGTAACCTGTAACTGCATTTTTCACCTGCAAAGGCGTATATTCAAAAATAGGTACATTGGCTTTTTTAGCCGAAAGTAAAATAACACCTCTTGCTTGAGCTACCTGCATGGCTGTTTTTTGGTTATTTTGAAAATACAGCTTTTCTATAGATAAAACATCGGCCTTTGTCTTCTTTATAATCTCACACATATCGTTATAAATTAAATCAAGCCGATTTAAAAAATCCATTTTAGATTCTGTGGTGATGGCTCCGTAGCTTGTAGTTTCAACCATTCCACCGCTTACAGCGACCGACCCAAAACCAACTATAGCATATCCTGGATCTATTCCTAAAATTATCACAAAAACAACCTCACTTTAAATACAGCAAAACGTATTTGTAACAAAACCACAAACAAGCCCCAGTGCCGCTCCGGCTAAAACATCTGACGGATAGTGCACTTGTAAATATAAGCGGGAAAATGAAATAATTATTCCCAAAGCAAAAGCCGGCACAGCCAGATGTGGAAAGCAAAACGATATAGTAGTGGCCGCAGCCATAGATGAAGACGTATGACCCGATGGGAAAGAATAAGTCACAGGTTTTTTTATAAGTACATCGTCAAAATCAGGTTCGTCAAACGGACGTTCTCTACCAACCAGTCTTTTTATAATTATTTCTCCCATAAAGCCTACAAGCGTAAGCGAAACAATCAACTTTATCCCTTTAGTCCTGCTGCTGTAATTTAAAAGCATAGGAACGGAAATCAGTAGCCAAATCACGCCGTTGTTACCCATTACAGTAAAAAAGATCATAATTTTGTTTAAAAATGGTTTTTGTAACTTTGCAATATACATCAGTATTTTTTTATCGATATTTTTTATTTTACTTATCATTTTTTTATCCTTAATTTATTTATATTTTTCATTATAACATAGTCGACATAAAAATAATATATTTTTATAATAACTTTTCGATCTTGATGTTATTAAATTTGTAAATTTATATTGCATTAAAAATTTTTTTGTGATATGATAATTTGAGTATTTAAATGTCGCCTGAGCTTTACAGGTGGATTTAAAGAATCTTAGCTTTGCTATTATAATCGAGCATTCCTCTGTACTACAAGAATGCTAATTTTTTAGGAGGAAAGTATGAACGCATTAAAACTTATTTCACAAAATTCAATGAAAAGCGAGTTGCCAAAATTTAATATCGGTGATACTATAAAGGTGAGCGTAAACATTAGAGAAGGCGAAAGAGAGAGAATCCAAGTGTTTGAAGGAACAGTTATCGCACAAAACGGCAGCGGTATTTCTGAAACATTCACTGTAAGAAGAGTTTCCTACGGCGTAGGAGTAGAAAGAATCTTTCCCATTCACTCGCCCAATGTTAAAAACGTAGAGGTTGTAAGAAATGGTAAAGTGCGCAGAAGTAAACTTTACTACCTGAGAGACAGAGTTGGTAAAGCTGCTAAAGTTAAAGAAAAAACCAATTAATGTGTTATACTTTTGCATGTAAGGTATAGTTAATAGCTACTTTTTAAGGAGGACTTCTTTATGGAAAATGAGAGCGGTTCTTTATCAAAAGTTACAAAGCTGGCTTTTGATTTGGTCGATTGTGCGGTTAGTGCACTTGTTGTAGTTGTTATATTATTGACATCTTTCTTTATAAAATTTACTGTTAACGGTAGTTCTATGCTTCCTACTTTGCACGATCAAGATAAGCTACTTGTCTACCATTTTATGTATAAACCTAAAAGAAATGACATTGTCACTATAGACAAGCCCGGAGTGTTAGACAAAAACATAGTAAAAAGAGTAATAGGATTGCCCGGAGACTCAATAAAAATAGACTATGAGAAAGGCCAAGTTTTCGTAAATGGAGAACTTTTAGATGAACCTTATGTTAACACACCCACAAACTTAGAAGCTGACTGGGAATTACCTGAAAAAGTTCCTACTGGTTATTATTGGGTATTGGGTGACAACCGAAACGGTTCATCTGACAGCCGCTCTAGTTTAATAAGATTGATCCCGGAAAATAATATAATGGGAAAAGTAGTTTGCATCTATTCCCCGTTTAACAGGCTTGGGATACCAAAGTAAGACATTGATAGCAAATGTTTTAATGTTATAAAAATAATCAAGTTAAAGAATAAAAGCATAAACATGTGTAGTTTGTGCTCTTTATTTTGAAAATTTTCAATCAGAAAATAGAGAAAAATTTAGATGAGACTTGCATAGTTATGCTTTTGTTGATATAATTAAAATAATTTAATAGGAGGTGTTATGATGAACCCGGAAAGCGGAGTCGGAATAATGAACTTTGTAGTGATGGGACTCTTTCTCTTAGGAATGTATTTTCTACTTATTAGACCAAACTCTAAAAGGAAAAAACAAGAAGATCAAATGAGAAGTTCACTGGAAGTTGGAGATGAAATCACAACAATAGGCGGTATCTGTGGTAGGATAGTTAGCATAAAAGATGACGCGGATACTTTTATTGTCGAAAGCGGCACCGACCGAAACAAAATAAAAATAAAAAAATGGGCTATAGCTAGCTGCGAAACGGCAAAAGAACCTACTAAAAAATAGGCATATTTTTAAGCCTCTATGAATAGAAGTTTTATTACAAATACTAAAATTATTCTTGGGGGGCTGAGCTTTGAGATACGATAAATCTTCAAAAAACAGTAAAAGTTCTTCTTTTATGCTAAAATCAATGTTATTTGGGCTTTTATCCGGTTTATTAGTTTGTACCGTTTTTTTAATTTTATTTTCCTTTGTGTTTGTAAAGATAGGCGCGATGCCGCATAACATAGTACAGCTTTTAGCTATGCTTTCGTCTGCACTTGGCTCTTTTACAGCTGGGTATACTACTTTAAAAATACAAAGAGAAAAAGGATTATATTTAGGTGCACTGTCCGGATTAATATTATTTTGCGTTTTTACGTTGGTGGGGTTTATTGTATCGAGAGAAAGCTTTACATATTTAACCGTAGTAAGATTAATTTTACTAGTTTTTACAGGTGCGTTGGGTGGAATAATAAGCGCTAATAGAAAAAAATAAGGAGGCTGTTTTTATGAAACATATAAGAACTTTAAACAAATCTGTGCTTAAAGAAAGTCTAAAAAACGGCGGTTGCGGAGAATGCCAAACATCATGCCAATCTGCTTGCAAAACTTCTTGCACTGTTGCCAATCAAAAATGTGAAAATCGATCAAAATAATTGAGGTTATTTGCCTTATAAAAGTGGAAGAACCTTCTTCCGCTTTTATTTTTGCAAAAATAAAGGAGTAAAAAATGATACATAAGTATAAGTTAAGTGGCTATAATATAGTCCTTGATGTAAACAGTGGCTCTGTACATGTTGTTGATGATTTAGCGTATGACATGCTGGATTTTCTGGACAAAAATGTGAAAGAAATGCCCGATGAAACCTTAATCGATCATTTAAGGCAAAAATATAGTTTAACTGAAATAAATGAAACGCACTGTGAGCTTTACGAACTTTATAAAAACGGAGAACTTTTTTCAAAAGACTTCTATGCTCCACTAGCTAAAAACATAGGGGTTTCGCCCATTAAGGCTATGTGCTTGAACATTTCACATGACTGTAATTTAAGATGTGAATATTGTTTTGCATCGAAAGGTGACTTTGGAACGGGAAGAGAGCTCATGAGCTTAGATGTAGCCAAAAAAGCCATTGATTTTCTTATAAAGCACTCTTCGTCACGAAAAAACTTGGAAGTTGACTTCTTCGGTGGAGAGCCATTTATGAACTTTGAAGTGGTAAAGGAAACCGTAAAATACGCAAGAAGCCTTCAGGATAAGTTTGATAAAAATTTTAGGTTCACTATAACTACAAATGGTTTGTTATTGACGGATGATAAGATCGATTTCATAAATAAAGAGATGGACAATGTTGTTCTGTCTTTGGACGGTCGCAAGGAAATAAATGATCGATTGAGGTTGACTACAAACGGTAAAGGTTGCTATGACATAATAGTTCCTAACTATCAGAAATTGATAAAAGACCGAGGAGAAAAAGATTATTATGTTAGGGGGACTTTTACAAAGTACAATTTAGACTTTACAAACGATGTTTTGCACATGAACTCTCTGGGTTTTGACCAGATATCGATAGAGCCGGTTGTATCTGAAGAGAGACTAGACTATTCAATAAAAGAAGATGACATTGATACAGTATTTAAAGAATACGAAAAACTGGCACTGGAACTTATAGAACAGCGGAAGAAAGGAAATAATTTTAACTTTTTCCACTTTATGTTAGACTTAAATCAAGGGCCTTGTGCTATCAAGAGGCTAAAAGGCTGCGGGTGTGGCAATGAGTATATTTCTATTACGCCAAATGGAGATATATTCCCATGTCATCAGTTTGTAGGGAAAAGCGACTGGAAGATGGGTAATGTAAACGCTGGTAATTTTAATAATGATATTAAAGATTATTTTGCAAAGGCAAATATCTACAGTAAAGAGGATTGCAAAGACTGTTGGGCAAAATTTTACTGTAGTGGTGGATGCAATGCCAACAACCTGCAATATGCTGGAAATGTCCTAAAATCTCATAAATTAGCGTGCGAACTTGAAAAGAAAAGGCTGGAATGCGCTATAATGATCAAAGCTTCAAGGAAAAAACATTGAAATAACTATAATCACCTGTGAAACATGTGTTTTGCAACAATGGCTGTAAGTCCAGAATACTGCTGACATGCACCTCAAGGTGCGGGCTTTCTCCTTTGTTAGAGCCTTAGGATTGGTCGCTTTAGTTACCCCATTAGAGTTGAACTAAAATTGGCTTACATGTTCATTTAACTCAACAGTTGAACCTAACATCATTCTATCCAAATATCGGTTACTAAACTTATACTTTGATCTGGAAAGTTTTCAAAAATACCATTAAAGCTTGTTTTCCTTTAAGTAATCTCATAAAATTTGAAAAAAGTATTTTGGTCAGAAAGATATATATGATCAGACTTTATATGTTTTTCTATTATTTCTACTTTCAGCACACTTACAACATGATACTCTCACAGCCACTTAAATTATTTGCGTTATTAATCGTAAAAATCTCCTTTTGCTGTAATCTAAAACGTTGAACACCTTATTGTTCCTTCAAAAAATTTTTTTAGGGGCATAACATGACCTTCAACGCGTACCCACACAAGCGGGTAGTTCTTCGATTCGCCTTTTTGTGTTAAAGGCTCTACCATTAAAGGACCGACTACAGTCGATCCTTATTTTTATGTGCCGAAAAGCCCATCATTAATCGCGGACTTTTCCCACACTCCCTAAAACACACAAAGCCCTTGAAAAATTAGAAAAGTGCGTCAGCAATAATTATCTAAATTTATTTTTATACTTTATCTATTCTTAATGAAAAATTCATTGTTTTATTGCTTAAGTAATACATTTTAATGATTTCAAAGCCTATTACTATTCTTCATCTTGTTCTACGATAATATAAAGCAATTGGCACTACCATCGTTAACAAAGACAAGAGCACTACCGATCCAAAAATCTTTACAGCTACTGCTGCACCAGCACTTTCCAGTACACTCAGCACCCACTTTGTTGTAAAGGAAACCGTTCCTTTCATTGGTTTTGCTTCAATAGCAGATCTTAATTTCAGGTATTTTTTTATTTGCACAAGAGTTTTTGAAATCAGAATCTCCAACGTTCCCACAAACAAAACCCTTATCCTCATAATTATCTATAATGCAAAAGTTGCTTTCCGAACTAGCTTCATCATCCAGTAACATTAGTACCATCCTTCATTGCAGTGGACTAAGCATAGTATACTTTTTGAGCGTTTAATCGGTTTCCGGTACAAAGTCTTCAAAAAGTCTCAAACCTGCAACTACCGTTCCTGTCACTGCTGCGGTTCCTACGGTCCGGTTCTTGAACATAAGAGTCCGCATTGCTTTTCACTTCATCAACAAAGCATGTTGAGCCTGTCAATGGTGTTGCTAGTATTGTTAGTGTTAATTTTCACTATAATCTTCGTCTCCTTAACACAGCATGACTGCGTTTTTGCTTTATCTTGTTCAGCCATAGCTTCTTCTTAAATTTTTAGCTGCTTTTTTGGCTAATCGTGGGTTACCACAAATAAACAGTCCTACTGCCAACCCCACAGCAAGTATAGGTGGAAGCACTGTAATAGCCGCTTCCTCAACATTTTTAATAACTCTATCCCAATCTATTCCTTCCTTATGGCCTTCATCATTATTCTTGTTCGTAATAGTTTCTAATTGCGTTTGATTCTGATGTGACACATTTCTATTATTATTTACATTTGGTGTTGATTTTTTTATATCTCCTGGCATTTCTGTGTCACTCACATCTTCCATGGTCTTATTATCTGGCCATTCATTTTGACTGTCCAAATCTGATATTTTTTGCTCTGTTTCCTTTATATGCCCTGGCATTGCTGTGCCACTCACATCTTTCATAGTCTCATAGCTCTTAAGTGGACATTTCTCATCTGATATTTCTGGCACTGTTTTCGTTATATCTCCTGACATTACCGTGTCACTATCATTTTTCATGGTCTCATAACTATTATCTGGACATTTTTCCTCTCTGCTTTGGTCTAACTTATTTTTTTTAAGCCAATTTGGCAAGTACTCTTTTACTGACTCTGGTAAAAAATCCTCAAAAATCTTTAAGCCTGCTACTGCCGTTCCTGCCACAGCTGAAGCCCCTACAGCCATTCCTGCCGTTATCTTTAAAGCTTTACTTTGCTTAGCTTGAACAGCAACAGACTTTAAAGTGTCATTTACAGATAAATTCGATAACGTTTTCCAAGCCTTACTTTGTTTTGCTCGGGCAACTACAGACCTAAAGGTGTTACCCACAGGCAAGTTTGATACGGTTTCCCAGATCTTATTATGTTTAGTTTTCTCAGTGGTAGATTTTGAAAGATGATTTTCTTTATCCGCGCTTGGTACCCCCCACTTGCACATTCCTCACAGTGGCTTTCTTGTACAGTTATAAGCTCTGGCATGTCATTTGCAAAGCACGTAGGACTAGGCAATGACGTCGTTAGTATCGTCAGCGTTAACATTGTTGAAATTTGTCTTTTCATTTATAATAATCTCCTTGTTGAAATTTGTCTTATCATTTACAATACTCTCCTTTACTTGTACTATTATTATAATAATTAAATGTTTTTTTGTCAATAGTTTCTGGGGCTTTTTTGCTTTTTATATTTGACTAAACCTTACAAGTGTAATATAATCGATTTCAAAGGAGAACACATGAAATTAGCTATTATCGGATCTAGAAGTTTAAATTTTAATTTTGAAAAACATATTCCTCCGGATGTAGACACCATAATTTCTGGAGGCGCCAGTGGAATTGATACATTGGCCGAAAAATATGCTGTTGAACATAATATTGATAAAATTATAATAAAACCAGACTACAGAAAATTTGGTAAGTATGCTCCAATAAAGAGAAATAGGTCGATAATAGAACTTGCCGATATTGTAATCGCTTTTTGGGATGGACAATCTAGTGGAACTAAATTTTCGATCGATTATGCAAAATCAATCGGGAAAAGAGTTATCGTCCATAAAATCACACCTATTAACACAAAGGGAGAACTATGATGGATTTTGTTGCGGTATTATCAGAACAGTTTAATTTAAAAGCGTGGCAGCTAGAAAATGTAATAAAACTTTTAGATGAAGGAAATACCATACCTTTCATTGCAAGGTACAGAAAGGAAGCCCATGGGTCACTTGATGACCAAACGTTACGTGAAATAAGCGAACGACTTGAGTATTTAAGAGGTCTTGAAAGCCGAAGAGAAGAAGTTAAAAATTTAATAATAGGTCTCGAAAAAATGACTGATGAAATTAACGCAGCCCTTGACAATGCTAAAACCTTAGCTGAAATAGAGGACATATACAGACCATTTAGACCTAAAAGGAAAACCAGAGCCTCTATAGCAAAGGAAAAAGGCCTTGAAAATTTAGCAAACACGATTTTCGAGCAGAATGAAAACTCAGAAGACCCATTAGTTTTAGCACAGGCTTACGTCAATACGGAAAAAGGCGTTGATACGCCTGAAGAAGCTGTAGCAGGTGCGATGGATATTATAGCTGAAAACATTTCAGATGATGCTTCCATCAGAAAAAGAATCCGGGTTGTAGCTATGGCAAATTCATTGTTAGTATCTAAAGCTTCGGACGAAAACACCGACTCTGTTTATGCACAATATTATGATTTTAAAGAGCCGACAGCAAAAATAGCAGGACATAGAGTATTGGCTGTAGACCGCGGTGAAAAAGAAGGTTTCTTAAAAATTTCAATAGACTTCGATATAGCCAAAGCACAACATATAATTTACTCTACAGTATTAAAAAATGGGAATTCATTATGCACCGAAACAGTAAGAAAAGCTGCCGATGATGCTTATACCAGACTTATTTTTCCATCTATCGAACGAGAAATAAGAAGCGAGTTAACTCAAAAAGCGTGCGACAGTGCTATAAAAGTTTTTTCTGTAAACTTAAGACAACTCCTTATGCAGCCTCCGGTCAAAGGTAAGGTGGCTATGGGCTTAGACCCAGGATATAGAACGGGTTGCAAGGTAGCCGTTGTGGATGAAACAGGAAGAGTGCTTGCTACAAATGTTATTTATCCTACGCATTCAGAAAACAAAGTGGCCGAAGCTAAAAAAACAGTTTCAGATTTAGTTAAAAAGTACAGCGTGGAGGTTATCTCCATAGGAAACGGAACAGCCTCAAAAGAAACAGAAATGTTCGTTGCAAAATTAATAAATGAAGACAATTTAAAAGTGTCCTACATGGTTGTGAGCGAGGCAGGGGCTTCAGTTTACTCTGCGTCTAAACTCGCAGCGGAAGAATTCCCTGACTTTGATGTAACTTTAAGAAGTGCAGTTTCAATAGCTAGAAGGCTTCAAGACCCATTAGCAGAACTTGTTAAGATAGACCCCAAAGCTATAGGAGTTGGACAGTACCAGCACGACATGCCTAAGAAACAATTAGGCGATGCTTTGGGCGGAGTGGTTGAAGATTGCGTAAATACAGTTGGAGTAGACTTAAATACAGCATCCCCATCACTTTTAGCGAGAGTATCGGGAATAAGTGCCACTGTTTCTAAAAATATTGTTAATTATCGTGAAGAAAACGGAGCATTTAAGTCGCGCAATGAACTAAAAAAAGTCTCCAAACTGGGGCAAAAAGCCTTTGAACAATGTGCAGGCTTTTTAAGAGTGCCAGAAAGCAAAAACGTCCTTGATAGTACTGCAGTTCATCCTGAGTCATACAAGGCAGCAACCCATCTTTTAGAGATCTGTGACTACACTTTAGATGATGTAAAAAATGGAAAAATAAGGTCTGACCTAAAAACTCGAATAGAAAAGATAGGGCTAAGTTCGATCTCAGAAAAAACAAAAGTAGGTATACCTACTTTACAAGATATAGTTACTGAACTTTTAAGACCGGGCAGAGACCCTAGAGACGAGCTACCGGCCCCTATTTTAAGAACTGACGTTTTAGATATCAAAGACTTAAAAGAAGGTATGGAGCTTACCGGCACTGTGCGAAACGTTATAGATTTTGGCGCATTTATCGATATAGGAGTACACCAGGACGGGTTAGTGCATATATCACAAATTTGCAATAGGTACATAAAGCATCCGTCTAAAGTTTTGAAGGTTGGTAATATAGTAAAAGTGAAAGTCATATCTGTAGATGTAGCAAAGAACAGAATTTCTTTGACCATGAAATAGGCTATGTGTTTAAAAGTAAATTTGACACATAATAAAACAGAGAATATAGCAAAGAAAGTTCAGTGAGTGTAAAAAAGAAGGGAGGAATAGTAGAAGCTTATGTAGGGGGTAAATTTAATGAATGGTAAAAAATGTAAATATTGTGTGATAGCTAGTTTGTTAATACTTTTTATAGCTGTAACAACTGCTTTTCTGGTGAACAACCGCTCAAAAACTAATACGGTAAACGCAAATTCTGTAACTATTCCCGTAGCAATGGCATCAGATAATAACTACGTATATCCTACAATTGTCTCAATAACTTCCATTTTAGAAAACGCTAATAAAAACACAAAAATAAATGTTTACTTACTGCATCCAGAAGACTTTAAGAACGAAAACAAAGAAAAAATTTCAGCTTTGCAAACTAAGTATAAAAACTTTAAAATTGAATTTATGAATATGGGAAATAAGTTCAAAGACGCGAAAACTGATGAACGCATACCGACAGCATCATACTATAGACTATTGTTATCCAGCCTGTTACCTGATGTCAATAAAATAATATGGCTAGATGGAGATACTATAACTTTAAAGGATTTATCTAAAATGTATAAGCTAGATATGTCTGACTATTATTACAGAGGATTTTTGGACTGGTCTCCAGATACTGTAAAAAACTTTAATGTAGAAAATGATCATTACATATGTGCAGGGGTTATGCTAATTAACCTTGATAAATTACACAGAGATAATATGGAAGAAAAGTTTTATAATTTCATAAATGAAAATAATGACAAACTGATTCAGCA
>CASEZK010000044.1 GCA_949292425.1 uncultured Oscillospiraceae bacterium | reverse complement strand
CCATTTTCGCATAAAAATCTTAAAAGTCTTGAAGCTAGCCCTTCAATATCAACCACCTGGTCCTTCACAGCTCCACAAAAGGCTAGTTTTTCACCGACTTCCGGATCCTCAAATTTAGGCCATAACACTCCGGGAGTATCCAGGAGCTTAACATTATGTCCAATAGAAAACCATTGATTTCCTCTTGTAACGCCGGGCCTATCTTCAACTTTTGCTTTTTTTTCTTTCGACATTCTGTTGATAAATGACGATTTTCCCACATTTGGTATACCAACAACCATTATTCTAAGGCTCTTGTTTAATATCCCGCGCGCTTTTGCCTTTTCTATTTTTTCATTCAATAGTGATCTAACCTGTACAATAAAAGATTTTAACCCCTTGCCGGATTTACAGTCTACAGCTATAGCCGTTACGTCCATATTTTTATAATAATTTATCCAACTGTCAGTCATAGCGCCGTTTGCCATATCGCACTTGTTTAATAGTATAATTCTAGGCTTTCTTGCAATCATTTCATCTAAATCCGGGTTTCGACTGCTTTTCGGTATTCTTGCATCTACTATTTCCGCAACAGCATCGATTAAATTTAAACTTGCCTGAATTTTCCTCTTAGCTTTAGTCATATGCCCCGGGTACCAATTAATATTTGTTTTATTTTCATTCATATTTTTCACATTCTTTTATTAATTTTACTTGTTTTCTAAATAATTTACTTTCTTACCATGAGACTTTGCATATTCTATTTCTGACTTAGTACTTTCCCCAATATATCCGCCTACATTTATAACAAATATCTCATCCGCCATATCAATTTTCCTTTTATGCATATTATCTAACATTTCTTTTGTTTTAGTAAGCGTTCCTTCATCCATGTTTTCCCAAACTTCAGGGTCTCCTGAATACCCAAACAATCCAACAGAAATAACTATGTTCCCACTTAAAGTTAAATCTTTTTGCACTTTTAAAAATTCATTTTTAAACTTAGTTGAGCCACAAAGTGTTATTACTTTATAATTTCCAACCATTTTTTACTTCTCCTTTTTGTTTTAATCTTTCAATGTTTTGAAACAATTTTATAAACAGGTAAATAATGCCAATAATAAATTCGGTGATTACATGAAAAAATTATTTCAAAATTTCTTAATATTTAACCTTAGTGGAGCTCTATACTGCCTGATAGAGCTGCTTTGGCGACGAAAAAGTCACATTTCTATGTATATACTTGGCGGCATCTGTTTTTTAATAATCTACAATATATTTTCAAGGCATCAAAATCTATATTGGCCGCAGAAATTCCTCATCTGTTCGTTAGTAATATCCAGCCTAGAGTTAATAACAGGTTACATTTTAAATATAAAAATGCAACTGAATGTTTGGAACTATTCAAAACTGCCATTTAATCTTCTAGGTCAAGTTTGCTTATTATACTCTGTGTTATGGGGATTTTTGTTCATTCCCATATCGCTTTTGACGAACATATTAAACAAATTAAAAATGCTAAAGAATTAAAATTCTTCAACCACGTTGTTGTCGTTCTTCTGCATAAACACGCTTTTCACAAGCCCTACTCCTAAATATAAGCACGCAGCAGATGAACCGCCAGCACTGAAAAACGGCAATGTAACCCCCATAACTGGCAAGAGACTTAAGCACATGCCAAGATTAAATACTGTTTGCGAAAATACCATACCAAAAAATCCAAAACAAACATACGTACCTATGTCATCAGAGGACTTATATGCAATTTGAAGTGTACGCACGAACATCGCTGTCAATAAAGCTATAACTAAAATACAACCTATAAACCCCAGCTCTTCACCAACTACTGAAAAAATAAAATCACTTTGCTGAATCGGCACAGAGCCATACCCCACACGTGGTCCTTTAAAAAAACCCTGTCCAAAAAGTTTTCCTGACCCTATAGAAAGTTTTCCTTGAAGTTGCTGAAATCCCACACCTAAAGGGTCAGCTTCCGGATTTAGTTGACTTAAAAGCCTTTGCTTTTGATACTCTGCAAAAACGAAATTCCACAAAACAGGGACAGACAAAACTACTGCAGCAAGAGCTCCTGCAAAATACCTCAGCTGTACACCGGCCGCAAAGGCCATGGCTAAAAACATACAAAAGAAAATTATGGCTGCACCGTCATCGCCTTGCAGGTGTGTCAAGCCTATAGGGACTAAGGCATGCAAACCAAGTCCTGCTATTTTACTAAAATATTTAAGTTCATTTTTTTTTTTAAGTATAGCCAAATGTCTTGAAAAAGTAATCATAAATCCTATTTTGGCAAGTTCCGAGGGTTGAAACGTCACTCCTCCCGGCAGTTTAATCCATGCCTTCGCATCGACCCCAGAGTTCCCTGTAACTGAACTTCCAAAAACAAATGTGCACATTATCAAAAGTATACACACACCGGCTACTATCTTCCAGTGCTCCGATATTATCCTATAGTCTGACTTTGTAATCAGGTAAGCTCCTAAATATCCTATAGCAATAGAGAATAGCTGCGTTTTAAAATAGCCAAAGTTGCTGTTTCTAGATACGCTCAACATCAGGAGCAATGAGTAAGTTGAAATCACAGCAGAAATTGCCCAAAAGATCTTATCTGTCCTTTCAAAATAACTTTTTAAACTTTTTGGTATTTTTTTCAAATTATTCACCCACCAAAATAAATCTATTTGAGTTTTTCAATAATTTTATCATAGAATGATTTTTCTTCCAAGTTTATAAGCCTTGCATATAAATTTGAAGTTCCTATACAAATACTGTCAGTCCCCGCTAAGTTAATAGTTTTATCGCCATCTACCGTTAATGACATATCTTTGTCAAAATTTTTTGTAAGTATATTAAGTTTTATAGTATCTGAAAAAACAATAGGCCTAGCTACCAGGGAATGAGAACAAATAGGCGTTAATATAACACATTTTACATTTGGAGCTACTATTGGTCCACCAGCAGAAAAAGAGTAAGCAGTAGATCCTGTAGCGGTAGATAAAATTATTCCATCCGCTCTAAATTTAAAGGTTTCATCCGAGTTTGTTAAAACCGTTATATCTGATATTTTCGGCAACCCTATTTTCGATATAACTACATCATTTAAAGATAAATAAGTTTCCTTTTTATTTTTCCATCTTATCGTTACCGATAGCATTGCTCTTGCTTCTACTTTAAAGTTCCCATCCAACAACGATTTTAAATTAAAAATATTTCCCTTTTCAAGTCCTGAAATGAAACCTAGTCTTCCAAGGTTCACGCCAAGTACAGCCTTACCACATGCCGCTGCTATTTTAGATGCCCTAATGATTGTTCCATCTCCACCTATGGCGATAACGACGTCACTATTTTCCACTAAAGTTTCCTCTTTATCGACAAATACAAACTTCTGATTATTTAAAAATTTGTTAAACTGCTTTTCAATCATCACTTCTACATTGTTTTGCCAAAGGAAAGTTGCTATTTTTTCTACATAACATATCGATTCTATTTTGTTTACATTGGGCATTATTGCAACTTTTTTAATCTGTGCTTTCACTTTTTTGCTCACCTTCGTTCAAGTCTTTGTGCGATTTCTCTACCACTTCTTCTACGTTAGGCAAATTTAAATGTTCTTCTTTAGCTTCACCTTTAGTTCTTTCTATGTACATCAAGTACTCTATGTTGCCTTTTGGACCTTTCACTGGTGAATAATCTAAATTTAAAACCTTAAATCCTAAGTCTGTTGTAAACTCAAAAACATTTTTTATGACTTCTTTATGCACTTTTTTATCTCTAACAACGCCATTTTTGCCTATTTTGCCTTTACCGGCTTCGAATTGTGGCTTAATAAGACAAACGGCCCTGGCTTTTTCTTTCATCAATTCTCTAGCTATGGGCAAAACTAACTTAAGTGAGA
>CASEZK010000043.1 GCA_949292425.1 uncultured Oscillospiraceae bacterium | reverse complement strand
GGAACTACGCTCAAACTCGGCGTTCGCCTCAAACACGTTCGCTTCGTTCCTTTAACGGTGCTTCTGACTCTCTAACTGTTTCTAACGGCATTCCACATTCACAATAATCCTTATCTATTGTTTCCTTCAAGTCGTGACTGGCAGCGAATGTTAATAAATAAAATGCCCGGAAGTGTAACCTGGTGGAGGCCACTACGGTTACGCAATTGCCATTTAGTACCATAAAAGTGTAGTTGTTAGAGAGTAATTAACTCTAACATCTACACTTATTTTATTATAATAAGGGAAGTAGTTGGTATGACATATTGCCATTAGGATTTTCACATCCGTGAATGAAACCGTCAGCCATCCCCTTATTATAAACATTCATTTAAGCAGGTTGAAACTCGCAGGAGCTTTCGCGTAACGAACTAAACTGAATCATAATAAGTGTAGATGGGATAAACAACTGCAATTCTATAAAAAGAAAAGGAGTATATTATGATCAGCGTAGGAATTGATGTATCAAAAGGGAAAAGTACAGTATGTATTTTGAAACCATATGGAGAGATTGTTAGTAAGCCTTTCAATATTACCCATACCCAAAAGGATTTAAGCGAATTATCTTCCATGCTTTTCAGACTAAATGATGAAGTCAAAATCGTTATGGAAGCAACCGGAATTTATCATCTTCCAGTTCTTACATATTTACAGGAAAAAGGATTTTTTGTTTCTGTAATTAATCCGTATCTTATGAAAAGTTATCGTAACGAAAGTCTGCGAAAAGCCAAAACCGACAAGATTGATTCCCGTATCATTGCTAATTATGGAATTGATCATTGGTTTAAAATGAAAGAATTTCAAACTTCTGGAGAGATTTATGAAGAGTTGAAGTTGCTTGGACAGCAATATCGGCATTATATGAAACTTCATCTTTTATCTCTCGCTGAATTGACCCATCTTTTAGATTTGACCATGCCTGGAATAAAGAATCTTCTTGCAAGTTGGAATGAAACAAATCGGAAAGATAAAAGAAGTGATTTTGTGGAACGTTTTTGGCATTATGATGTAATAACATCTATGTCTGAACAGGAATTTACTGAAGAGTATATACTTTGGGCAAAAGAAAAGAAATACGTCCCAAGCCAGGAAAAAGCCAAAGTTATATACACCCTGGCTCAGGAAAGTATTCCCACATTACCTTCAGAAACCTCATCGATCAAAATGCTGGTGACTGAAGCAGTTCGGGTGCTCAAGGAAGTTGATGCAACCCTTGGTCTAATTTTATCACGGATGCAGGAAATAGCCAAGACTTTGCCAGAATATTCGGTTGTAAGAGAAATGGGTGGAGTGGGAAATACATTAGCCCCAAAGTTAATTGCAGAAATAGGAGATGTTCGCAGATTTCGCAACGGGAAGGCATTGGTTGCATTCGCAGGAATTGATCCACCACCGTATGAATCTGGTCAATTTGTAGGTTGTAATAGGAAAATCTCGAAACGTGGTTCAGCATCATTGCGCAAAGTAGGATACGAAACAATGAGAAGTTTAAAAATGCGTTCCAGACCAGAAGATCCGGTTTACCGATATGTTGTAAAAAAGGAATCAGAAGGTAAAAGTAAAAAATCAGCAAAGATAGCCGGATTAAATAAGTTTTTACGCATTTATTATGCTCGAGTAACCGAACTATATAAAAATATATAATCTTATATAAAATAAATAATTTTTTAGACTGCCAATCAGACAGTCTATTTGTGGTACGCAAATATATTTTGTGACAGAAAATAAAAAAGATAAAAATAATTATTGACTTTTCTTAGCAGGTTTCATTCGTAAGGCATTCGACACCCACGGAATAAAAAGTAGAAAGCCGTTCCAGTGAATGTGAAGAAGGTGTTGGAAATAGTTAAGCGTCAAAATTATGCGTTGGGTTTTCGAAATTTGCCTGTTTGAGCCGAATGGCGAGTTGCAAATTTCGGAAGCCCGTTTTTAGCATAATTTTGACGCTTTAGTATTTCCC
>CASEZK010000042.1 GCA_949292425.1 uncultured Oscillospiraceae bacterium | reverse complement strand
AAAAATACTATATAATGGAGTGAATTAAATTGTCTAAAAAAAACGTTTGGCAAATTGTTACAGTCCTTTTTACGGTACTGTTAAGTTTTGCAATAATTTACACCTTGAATGTAAGAAGCAAAAGTAGCATGGATGTTTTGTCAAAGGTTGGAGATAAAAGTGAAGAAGTGAAAAGTATCCAAACCAAGCTTCAAGAAAAAGGTTACTATAACGGCAGCATAGATGGGGTATTTGGTGAAGTGACAAAAAATAGTGTTGCAAAATTTCAAAGCGATAACGGACTTACTTCGGATGGAATAGCAGGTGCTAAAACATTAGAAAAATTGGGTTTATCTGGAAGTTCCGGTGGCACAAGCAAATATAACGACTCAGAAGTAAGTTTGTTAGCCAGAATTATTTCCGCGGAATCACGCGGTGAGCCATATAGCGGACAGGTTGCCGTTGGTGCCGTGATATTAAATAGGATAGAACATCCTTCATTTCCAGATACTCTGGCTGGAGTCATATATCAACCTGGGGCTTTTTCATGCTTAAACGATGGACAAGTTAACGCCGAAGTTTATGAGTCTTCAAAGAGAGCTGCAGCCGACGCTATAAATGGCATGGACCCAAGTGGCGGTGCTATTTATTATTACAATCCGGAAAAAACCAGCAACAGTTTTATGCTATCAAGACCAGTGTTAACTGTAATAGGGAAACACAAATTTTGTAGCTAAAATACTATATTATGCTATAAAGTAAATTTTAAATATTTCGTATAAAAATCACATTAAATTCCCTTATATATCCCAAAAAAGTAAATATAATTTAACACGAGAAAATAGCTTTGTTGACAAAAAACGGAATATGACACATAATGTTACACAGGAGTGGTGTCTTATGCGAGTGATAACTGGCAGTGCTAAAGGCAAGCGCTTGGAGACGTTAATCGGTGTAACTGTAAGGCCAACTACAGATAGAATCAAAGAAGCTGTCTTTAGTGCTATTCAGTTTGAAATTGATGGGAAAAACTTTCTGGATTTGTTTGCAGGCTCAGGCCAAATGGCTATAGAAGCGCTTAGTAGAGGAGCTTTGAGCGCAAGTTTGGTCGATTCCTCCAGAGAGTCTGTGAACGTTATAAAGAAAAATTTAGAGTTGTGTAAACTTTGCGATAAAGCAGAAATTTTTAATACTGACTATTTTACGTTTTTGAAAAAAAACAAAACTTTTTTCGATATAGCATTTTTGGATCCTCCATATAAAAAAGGGACTTTACAAGAGGCTTTGCCAAAGGTAGCTGGGATTATGAATAAGGATGGAATTATAATTTGTGAACATCCTAATGATGAAATTTTACCTGAAAAAATAGGTGAAAATTTTAATTTGTACAAAAAAATGAAATATGGTAAAATAATAATTGAAATGTTTAGGGAAATATAAAAGGAGCACTTGCGTGTATGGGAGTAGCAATATGCCCGGGAAGCTTTGACCCTGTGACTATAGGTCATGTGGATGTTATAAAGAGATCTTCTGCACTTTTTGACAAAGTAGTAGTGACAGTACTTATAAACAAAGAAAAAAATACGGTCTTTTCGATAGACGAAAGAAAGGCTTTATTGCAGAAGTCTTTAAAATGTTTACATAATGTTGAAATAACATCATACGATGGACTGTTAGTGGAATTTGCAAAAAAAATGAGTGCCAATGTAGTGGTAAGAGGCCTAAGAGCAGTTTCGGACTTTGAGTACGAATTGCAGACAGCTTTAACAAATAAAAAACTCTATGATAATATCGAAACTGTATTTTTACCTAGTAATCCAGAAAATATGTATATTAGCTCAAGCTTAGTTAGACAAGTTGCTAGTTTCCACGGAGATGTTTCGAGTTTTGTTCCTAAAGAAATAATAAAAGATATAGAAAAAAAATTTATGTAAAGGAAGTTTGATTATGAAAATAGAAGAATGCTTAAATGAATTGGAAGAAATTTTAGATGAATCTTGGAATTTGCCCCTTTTCAGGGGAAAAGTTTTTGTTGACGTGGAAAAAATAAAAGAAAACTTTGAAAAAATAAGGGTATCTTTACCAGATGAAATACGTCAAGCAAAAGCAATTGTTGCAGACAGAGCGCAAATAATCGAAGATGCCAAAACCGAATCTAGTACGATCATAAAAGTTGCTCAGGAGAAAGCAAAAAATATTTTAAGTCATGACGAGCTCGTAAAAAGAGCAGAAGAAACGTCGGAAAGTATCATTTCTGAGGCAAAAATAAAAGCTAGAGATATGAAAAAAGCAGCAAATGAGTATGTAGAAGAACTCATGAAAAAAACAGACGATGTACTAATGAACAGCATAACTGAACTCAGGCAAGCTAGGAAAGATTTAAGAAATTCCGCTCAAAATTAGTTTATTTTACTATTATTGTATTGTATATTATTCTCCTTTGTGTTATAATAAACAACGTCGCTAAATGTAAATTATTTCTATGAGGAGATGTATTTTAGATGAAGGTTTTTATTACAGGCAGAAAAGTTACTTTAAAGGATAGTTTTAAAGAACTTGTTGAAAAAAAACTCTCGAAATTCGATCGAATGTTTGATGACAATACAATAGCAAATGTAACGGTTACGCTTGAAAAGGACAGGGAAACTGTTGAAATAACAATCAACCACAATGGCAAATTTTACAGAGCAGAAGATACTTCACTCAACATGAACGAATCATTGGATAAGGTCTTACATGCATTGACTAGGCAGTTTCGCAAAAATAAAACAAAACTTGAAAAAAGGTTCCGTCAAGGGTCAATGGAACAATGTTTCAAAATTGATGAAAGTGAAATTAAAGATGAGAAAGAGTATGAAATTGTTAGGAAGAAAAAGTTCCCGGTAAAGCCAATCTCAATAGACGATGCGATATTGGAAATGAACATGATAGGCCACAAATTTTATATGTTTAGAAACGAAAAAACAAACGAAATAAACTTGGTGTACATCAGAAAAGACGGAAAATACGGTCTCTTGGTCCCAGACGACATGTAATTATTTTTATCTAGAACTTATAATATCCCCGCGGCTCAGCCTGGGGATATTTTCTACATATTAAAAGTTTTTCCACGTAAAGTATTTCTAAATTAAAATTTACAGGAAAAATAACAAAATACTTATGGATTAGCTTGATTATTTTTAGATAATGCAAATTTTATATTTTTGTAAACTAAGTAAATTAACCCTACCGCACTGCATGTAAAAAGAAGGGTTTTAAATGACGGTACCAATACATAACTATGATTTCGTTCATTGTCAGAACCCCAAATTTGATCATTTACATCGTCAACTGAATCCTTTACTTTCAAAACAGCTTCAGGAAAGACATTCCACTTAGTCGCATAACTATGAAGCTTTTCCTTAGATAACATACCATCTTTAGGTTTGATAAACTCAGTTTTCCCATTGTTCACCCAAATTTTATCTCCATCAAGTATTGCAAATGATTGATTACCTTCTTTCCACAAGGTATTTCCATCTCTACACTTATAAACTGTTGCTATAACATCATTTCCTTTATCAAATCGGCACTCAGCTAAATTCATTTGTGGTTGCAACTGGCAATTGTTTATATCTTCTTGCGCTTTTTTTTGCAAGATCAAAGCTTCTTGAATTGGGGTTTTTTCTTCTGCTGCTGAGTAAATTTGTGATACTGTTCCAAGAACTGTACAAGCTAAAAATGATGAAAGTATTTTTTTAAATTTCATTTATTGTTTTCTCCTTATTTTTGGTCCAAACTTAATTATAATTATTATAACATAATTGGACTAAAAGTGTCAATCTCACAATTTGTTGCATAATTTTATTGCAAATTATCAGAAGTACGTTTTTTCATAAAATAAGTTTATTTGAAATTGTTATTTCGTTATGTTATAATAAAAAAGATAAAAAATTAATGGAGGTAGCCTTAAATAATGAAGCTAATTACTTGGAACGTAAACGGCTTAAGAGCGTGTATAAATAAAGGTTTTAAAAATTTTATGCACGACATTAACTCTGATATTTTTTGTATACAAGAAACTAAAATGCAAAAAGAACAATCTAATTTCAATTTCACTGATTATCTAGAATTTTGGAACGATGCTAAAAAGAAAGGATATTCTGGCACATTAATGCTCTCTAAAATTAAGCCAGAAGAAGTATCTTTTGGTTTAGGTTTGGAGAAGTACGACAGTGAAGGTAGGGTTATTACAGCAAAATACGAAAATTTTTTTCTCGTAAATATTTATGTTCCAAATGCGCAGAGAGAGTTAACAAGACTTAATTTTCGCATGGAATGGGAAGACGCTTTTCGTAATTATGTCAAAAATTTGGACAAGTTAAAACCCGTAATTATATGTGGAGATATGAATGTTGCACATAACGAGATAGACTTGAAAAACCCTAAGACAAATGTTAATAACGCAGGATTTACATATGAAGAAAGAAATAAAATGACCGAACTTTTATCTTCTGGATTCATAGACTCTTTCAGATATATGTATCCTGATAAAACAGGTGCGTTTACCTGGTGGTCTTACATGTTTAATGCCAGAAAGAATAACGTAGGATGGCGTATTGACTATTTCTTAGTGTCAAGCCGAATAAAACATTTAATTAATGACGTTATCATACACAATGACGTTCTAGGCAGTGACCACTGTCCAGTTGAATTGAATATTGATATAAAAAGTTTAAAAGCTGTATAGTTTAAGACTTATAAATTATATTTTTAGAAAGGCATGAGTACATTTATGATTAGAAGAAATATGAAGATTTGTTTAGTAACGTTAAGCTTTTTTTTCGGAGGGGTTACCAATACTCTGTTTGCTCTTGAAAATGGTAAATTACCTACAAATGAAGAAATAAGTATAATTACAATAAGTTCTTTAGTAGAGTTAGAAACCCTTGCAAAAGAGGTTAACTCCGGGAATGATTTCAAAGGCCAGTGTATAAAACTTGCAAGTGACATAAATCTGACTGCAGATGAAAGTGTTGATGGAAAAGCCATCGGCTGGGAATCGATAGGTGACTCCGGCATATCTAACAGTAAATTAATTAAGAAATTTTTCTCAAGATCTAGAAGTTTTAATGGAACCTTTGACGGCAACGGATACACCATAAACTGTAATGTAGATAATTTTTCAAAAACTCATAAAAACTTTAAAAGTAGTGCTATTTTCGGTTGCATTGGTAAACAAGGTATAGTAAGAAATTTAAACATAGCGGGTAAAATAACTGCAAAAAATGATAGTAAAATAGCATTGTCCGGCCTTTGTGACACAAACTATGGGTTGATAGAAAACTGTAATGTTAGAGCCAGCGTAGAGGGGAATACAGGATCAATAGGAATTTGCTTAAACAACTACGGAAAAATAAGAAACTGCAATGTTAGAGGAAAGTTTATATCACAGGACCTAGTGTGTGCCGGCGTAGCAGGATATAATCATTCTATTATTGAAAATTGCGATGTAAAAGCAGTACTTACTAATTGTGCAGCAAAAAGTTCAAATACAAGTGATGGCTTTATTAATCCCGAAACAGGTGGAATTAGTTCATTTAACTACGGCAAAATATCGAAATGTAGCGTAGATTCTTATATTAACAATAAAAACATTGATATAAATGCGAAATATGAATTATATATTGAAAATCAGAAAAGTTGCAAATCAAAAAGCAATGATGGCTCAGCCGGAGGAATTGCTTCTACAAATAATGGATTAATCGAAAATTGTACAGTTAAAGGAGCGGTAAATGCTTACAAAGTCGGTGGAATAGCTGCCAAAAACTATGAGGCAATAAAAAACTGTAAGGTAGATGGTTGTATATCAGGAGTAATAGTTGGCGGTGTAGCGGCCCAAAACGTTTCAGGAGACAACAAGCTTTTTAGCAAGTTTGCTTTGAGTAATAATGGAGGACTCATAGAAAACTGTGATGTCAATGGGGAAATAAAAACGTTATTTTTAGCAGGAACGATTATTTGTAAAGACTACTGGGACGATGCTCGAGGGCAATTAAAAAACTGTAATGCGGACGACCTAAATATAAAAAAGTAGAAAAAAGTTTCACCTTGAAATTTTAAAATCTGAAGTGTTTGTTTAATTTCTCAATTTGAGATTCTACTTTTTAAAGCATTATTTGTGATTTATATTTTTTTCTAACGCTTTACTCTTAGTAATTTCTTTGACTTTATTAAATAAATCGTATTGATTTGAGTTTTATAGCCTTTATGTGTTTTCAAACAATTCGCATTCAAAAATTCTGTCAGACGGTAAAGACCGCAATTTTTCTTTTATGTTTTTTCTAAAATTACGATAACAAATTCAGCTTTTTACTGTTTTACTTCAAACTTATAACCAAACAAAAACAAAAAAGCATTTTTAAAACAGATGGAAAAACTAATTTAACTAGAGAAGTGGATAGGTATGATAGCAACATTACGAAGTAGAGCGAAAAAATAAGTCCTCTATAGCCTAACTGGTACTTCGAATTTACGTCCTGCAAAAATCCGACGTTGAGATAAGGCAGAGGTGATAGATAGCTAAGCTTTTTTGAAATGTTGTGAGATAGATCAGTTAAATCAGTGTTCGCATTGGAAAATTCGTAATATCCATGGTATATATGAAAAGCTATTTTCGCAAGCTGTAAAAATACTGAAACAAAAAAGGTCCCACATGATTCAGCTATTTTCTCAGTACTTTTATCTACTAGATTATCTTCCAAACTGCATGTATCCTTTCGCTTCTTCCTCAGCTCGCATATTGTTGTTAGCGATACTTTAATCGCCTCGCTTGCTTTTTTACTCTCTTTACTTTTTCTACGCATTCTATAATTCTACTACTCGTTTTCTGTATTTTTTTAAATAACTCATTCTTCTACTTTATTTATTTTTTCGACTAAGTTGACAGTAAAACAAAATTTTCAACCACTAATTTTATCGAGAGTTGAAAATTAAATTATTAAAATGAATTATCATAGTTTAACGGAAGTAGTATCCATCTTTGTATGTGTACCTGCATGGGTTTCCTCATAAAAAACAAAAGTTCTATCGGATAAGCGTTAGTATGGAATAAAAGCATGGTTGTTGATCATTTTTACTTGCCCGTTTTACAGCTTTTACTTCTTCATACTGTAATTTTAACTGCGTTAGTTCTGTCTTTTTTCAATTAAAAGTCGTAAAATCCACCTTCAAAGTTAACTATTAATGAATCACAGAGCTTTTCAAAAGATATATCGATTCCAAGATCTTCAAAAAGCTCTCTTTTTACAGCTACATCATCTGTTTCACCGGCAATTACACTTCCGCCAACCAAAGCATCCCTCATATTTGACCAAAACATTCTTAAACGTTTGATGCGTTGAACAAGCACTTCTCCTTTAGAATTAAATAAGCAAATGTGAACAACCGTTTTTCGGTTGTGTTTTGCCGCACTCCATGGTTTTTGAT
>CASEZK010000041.1 GCA_949292425.1 uncultured Oscillospiraceae bacterium | reverse complement strand
GCTGTTTTTGCCCTGCTCCAAAACTACATTTTTATACTGAGTTTGAAGGTTTTTTAGCTTTTCGCCTTGCTCTGAAAGTTCGGAATTTAGCTTGTCAAGCGGTGTTTTTGCTTTTTCCATTTGAGCGTTTACATCTTTTAAACTGATTTCCATCCTTGAAAGTTCAGCTTCTGCTTTGTTTAATGAAACTTTCCAGTTGTTAGTTTTCTTGTCGTTCTCGCCGTACTTTTCACTGGACTGTGCAAGTGCATTTTTCAAAACAGAAATTTTCTCTTTTTGCTTTTCAATTTGCTCATTTAGAATTTTATTTCGAGAGGTGAGGGCAGTTGTAGACTTATCATTTTTAGTAAACTCTGCTGTCACTTTACCCATTTCCGAAGCTAATACCCGAAGATTTGAATTTATTTGCTTAACTGCTTCTCTATATGCTTTTTCTCCCTCAAGTTTTATCGTTCCTCCGAATGTGTTTGAGCCGGCCATAAAATTTCACCTCCAATGAAATAAAAATAAGCATTCCATTTCTGAAATGCTTTAAATTATTTTAGAAAAATCCATTTTGCCGTACAAAACTCTATGAACTTCCACTACTTTTTTATCTTCAAAAACAGTATAAAATATAATATAATTTTTCACCGCCACATATCGATATTCCTTGAGCAGCGTCTTAGAAAACTTATAAACTTCATGTGCATAAGGAAAAACCTTTAGTGCGTTTGCTGCTTGTTCAAACGCATCAAGCAAATTTAATGCTGTTTTAGGCGAACTCAATTTTTCTGAAATATAAAGGATTATATTTTCGATGTCGCTTTTAGCAACAGGAAGGTAAACTAACTCGTACACTCGCTATCTCACCTTCTCTTCAATAGTTTTTCTTAAATTACCAAAAATTTCATTATGGTTATATCTTTTAACTGTCAAATTGGCTTCAAGTTCAGCTTCTTTTAATTTGAAATAAATATCATTTTCAAATTTTATTTTCTCAAAAGTATCTAAACTCATAACAACCATATCTCCGTATCCATTTTTGGTTAAAAAAATAGGTTCGTTTGTTTCATGAATTTCTTTAGAAATATCCGCAAAATTATTTCTTAAATCAGAAACAGGTCTAATACATGGCATATCTATCACTCCTTTATCAATATTATATCATCATTATGATATAATATCAACACCTAATGCGATAAAAAATGATTCTTTAGCGATATTTCAATTTGGAATCCATTCGTCATTATGCGGAAAACTGCTGTTTTCATCTTTAAATAGCTGCTGCTGAGTACAAAAGTTGTGATATGCTCTAAAATGCTTATACAAAAGGCTCCACTTTTTCAGTGTCATGTGACCAACTTCTCTTTCCGTAAATCCAAGCATTCTTGTACCTACAAATAAAAGCCAAGAAAACTCCACCGGAACAGCACTTGATGCATTTTTGCCCGCATTTAAACTTTCTGCGGGCCGTTCTCGTTTTTTACTTTTTCATCTATTTCCACACTGTCAGATATAGCTTGCATAAT
>CASEZK010000040.1 GCA_949292425.1 uncultured Oscillospiraceae bacterium | reverse complement strand
CATACAGTCAGTAAAACCTCCGGTTGATGCTCCTATATCCATAGCGATATTATTGTTTAAATCTATTTTAAAAGTCCTTATGGCCTTTATAAGCTTTAGTCCCCCACGGCTTACATACTTTAGCTTATTTCTTCTAACTTCAATATTTTCATCGAATCTATAGATACTTCCAGGCTTGTCGGCTTTCTGGTTACCTACATATACATTTCCCGCCATAATAAGGGCTTTAGCTACACTTCTACTCTCAACCAGATTTTTCTTAACAAGCAAAATATCCAATCTTTCTTTTTCTATCACTTTTCATTCTCCAGCCTATCTTTTAGCACAATATTAACTATACTTTCTTCATCTAAGTGCAATTTTTTTAATATAGATGCAGGACTAGCATGCGAAACAAACTTGTCATTTATCGCTGTTACTTTAAATTTGCCAGAATAATTATGTTCACTTAAAATATAACTTAAATGCTCTCCTATACCGCCATTTAAAATGCCTTCCTCAAAGAAATATATTTCTTTAAAGTTAAGCAAGGTTTCCACCAATTCAATATGTATAGGTTTTAGTTTATTTAGTTTCACACAGCACGCTTCAACGCCTTTGATGCTTAGCATTTCTTTTGCTTTGCAAGCGTTTGAAAAAATTCGTCCATATGTAACTATCGCTATTTTGCTGTCTTTATTTCCAAAAACTGAAAAGTCCTCTAAATCAAAAATATATCCATTTGGCTTATAAAGTTCGCTGCCTCGCGGGTATCTTATGGCACAGACCCCTGTACCGTTCTCTATTGCATCATTTAGCATGAACGTCAGTTCATCAAAATAACTCGGCGCGTAAATGGTTACGTTTGGTATAGTATTTAAAAAAGCTACATCAAATATTCCCTGATGAGTTTCGCCGTCTTCTCCCACTATTCCGGCTCTGTCTATAGCCAAAACAATTTTTAGCCCTTGCAGTGCAGTATCGTGCATCACTTGGTCGTAAGCTCTTTGCAAAAACGTAGAATAAACCGAAAAGATCGGTATCATTCCTCCTCTTGCCAAGCCCCCCGCAAATGTTACTGCATGTTCTTCAGCTATACCTACATCAAAAAATCTGTTTTTATATTTCCTGGAAAATTCTGCAAGCCCGGTTCCCAACTTCATAGCTGCAGTTATGGCACAAATTTTGTCGTTTTTTTCAGCTAAATTACAAATGGCTTTTCCAAAAACTGATGAGAAATTTTCACTTTTAGTTTTTCGATCACCGGTTTTTACATCGAAGCTAGAAATACCATGAAATACTTTTGGGTCTTTTTCTGCAAATCTGTACCCTTTTCCTTTGACAGTCTTTACGTGAAGCAATATCGGTTTATCTATATTTTTCACAACATTTAAAACATTAACAAGTTTTTTCAAATTATGCCCATCTACAGGACCATAATACATAAAACCCATATTTTCAAAAATAGTACCATGATAAAGCAAATGTTTGATCGCCGACTTAGATTTTAGCAAAAAAACTTTTATAGCTCTACCTAAAAGAGGTATCTGGCTGAGAATCGCATCCGTAAAATTTTTTATTTTAAAGTAGCTGCTCCTTGTCCTCATTGCCGATAAATAGCGTGCCATAGCTCCTACGTTCCTAGAAATTGACATTTTGTTGTCATTTAAAATAACAATAAAGTTCTTCTTAAAGGCCCCTGCATTATTAAGTGCTTCGTACGCCATGCCGCCAGAAAGTGCACCATCGCCTATAACAGCCACAACTTTCGAATCATCTTTAGAAAGATACTTTGCTCTAGCTAGCCCATACGCCGCTGATATAGACGTACTGCTATGACCCGAAGTGAAAGTATCGTAAACGCTTTCGTTGTTGTTTGGAAAACCGGATATGCCATCTTCTTTTCTTATAGTATCCAGCCTATCAAGGCGTCCCGTTAAAATTTTATGAGCATAGCATTGATGACCAACATCCCAAACTATGTTATCTTTCGGACAGTCAAAAACTTTATGCAGTGCGACTGTTAGCTCCACCACACCTAGGTTTGACGCCAAATGCCCTCCGTTTTGAGAAACCGTAGTAATTACTCTTTCTCTTATCTCATCACACAACTCATTAAGTTCCACAATGTCCATTTTTTTCAGATCTGCCGGTAAGTTATATTCTTCCAATAATTTTTTATTCATTTTAATTTCTTAACCTCTTAAAAAGTACAGCTATCACTTTATCCTATTAGATAGATCCACTGCTATTTGTTGCAAATTTTCTTTTTCGCCTTTAAATTCGTCTAAAGCTTTTACTGCCAGCGCCGTTAAATCTCTCACTAATTTTCTTGATTCTTCTAAGCCAAGAAGTGAAACATAAGTTGATTTGCTATTATTTAAGTCACTCCCTGTTTTTTTACCAAGTAATTTCTGTGTCGAAGTTACATCTAAAATATCATCCATTATTTGAAAGGCCAAACCCAATTTCTGCCCATATTTCTTTGCAGATGAAACTAAGTTTTCTTTTGCACCCGCTACTATACAGCCAGCTTCACAACTTGCACTGATCAATTTCGCCGTTTTATTTATATGCATTTTTTCGAGTTCACTTAAAGGGATGTCAATGTTTTCACTTTTTAGGTCCACCACCTGTCCTAATATCATGCCTTTTCTTCCTACAGCCTCTGCTATAGTTCTAGAAGCAGCTATCACCTTACTTTCTCCTAAAAGTTTCACGTTTTCTTCTGAAAGCATCACCTCAAACGCTAAGTTTAAAAGTGCATCGCCTGCTAAAAGTGCCATATCTTCACCGAAAACCTTGTGATTAGATTTTGCTCCTCTTCTCATGTCGTCGTTGTCCATACATGGCAAATCATCGTGTATCAGTGAGTAAGTATGTATCATCTCTATGGAGCAGGCAAAAGGCAAAGCCTTTTCTACTTCTCCAGAGCAGGCTTTGCAAAACTCTAAAAGTAAAAGCGGTCGCACCCTCTTTCCTTTAAGAGTCAAACTATATTTCATAGCTTTGTTAAGCTCATTTTTGTTATCATTGCCATTAAAATACTCAAGCAATTTGGATTCGATCAACTCTACATACTTTTTATTCAGCATCGTCATTTTCTTCCTTCATAGACTGTGATAAATCTACTATTTTTTGCTCTGCGCTTCTCAAAGTTTCGCTACAGTATTTCGCTAGTAATGTCCCTTTTTCAAACAATTTTAAAGATTCTTCAAGTGACTCTTCTCCGCCTTCAAGTTTTTTTACTATCTCTTCTAATTCATTTATTGCCGACTCAAAAGTCTGTTTCTTATTTGGCACTATTTCCCCTCCAATCTTTCTTTGTAAATTTTATCCACTATACATTCTAGGGTACCATCAGACAGTTTAAGTTTTATCTTATCATTTTCTTTTACTTTATTTATAGAATTTACAGTTTTTTTATTCGGCAACACGGCTATGCTGTATCCCGAATTTAAAATTTTTAACGGACTAAGATTTTCTAGAGCCGAAGATAGTTTTATAAATTTGCTTCTATCTCTATTAAAAATTTCAGAAAATTTATACTCAAGTTTTTTTATTAATAAATCCACTTTCATATGCCGTATATTCACAAAGTTTCGATGATTTTTTAATGACGCTCTGTCTAATTTGTGTTTATAAGAGTTTAATTTATCTACTAACACATTTTGTGTTCTCAGAAAAGACGTGTCTATTTTGATAATAGTTTCGTTGATTTCTGGAGAGATAAGTTCTGCTGCAGCTGAAGGTGTTGGCGCTCTTAAATCGGCTACAAAGTCACAAATGGTAAAATCTGTTTCGTGCCCCACAGCAGACACTATAGGTATCTCGCTTTCAGATATTTTTCTAGCTAAATTTTCATCGTTAAAAGCCCACAGGTCTTCAAGAGATCCGCCCCCTCTCGTAATGAGCAATACATCAACTTTTTCCTTAGTTTTATTAAAAAAATCAACTGCTTTTATGATCTGTTCGGGAGCTTTTTCACCTTGCACCAGTACGGAGTAAAACAAAATTTCAATTAGCGGAAACCTCCTTTTTAGTATGCTTTGTACGTCCCAAAAAGCAGCTCCTGTTTTCGCTGTTATAAGCCCTATTCTGTAAGGATAGAGCGGTATCGGCTTCTTCCTGCTTTTGTCAAACAAACCTTCTGCAGCAAGCTTAACCTTAAGTTGCTCAAAAGCTAAATTTAACTCTCCTAGTCCCGATATTTGCATATTTTCAACATAAATTTGGTAAGTGCCAGTTGCTTCATACAAAGACACCCTACCCCTTAAAATAACCTTCATACCATTTTCTGGGTTAAATCTTAACTGTCTTGCACAGTATGAAAACATTACAGCCTTCACTGCACTTTTATCGTCTTTAAGTGAAAAATAAATGTGCCCTGATTGGTAATGGTTTGTAAGATTTGAAATTTCTCCGCTTAAAAATACCATATTCAGTTTTTCATTTCCGTCAAGTAACGACTTAACAAAAGTGTTCAGTTGCGTTACCGTAAGTACATTTATTCCAAGCATTTTATTTCTCCTCTAATTTCCGCTTTGTTAAAACCGCAATTCCAACTGCGTTGTCACTTGAAAATTCCGGACTCGCAAAAAGTGCACCATATCTTTCATGCAACGTATTCCGGATTATTAAATTTGACGATACTCCTCCAGAAAAAACGATAGGCATTTTTCCATATTTTAAAAGCAAAATTCTGCACATATTATCAAGTCCACTCAGCACGTAGTCAATACAGGTTCTTGCAACTTTACTTTTGCTTTCTCCACTTAAATACATCTTTTTGCAAATATTTTCACCACCGGATAGGCAGATGTTTCCTCCCTTAGCAACTGCCCTCACTTTTGTTGGCTTAGTGTATTGGACCGCTAATTTTTCAAGTTCTTTTCCTGCCGGAAAAGCTAAACCCAGCATCACACCAACTCTGTCAATTAATTGACCCGCATTCAAGTCCAGCGTCTTACCTATTATATCAATTTTCTCTATATCGCCGCTTTTCACAGTAATATGTAACGCCTCGGTGGTTCCGCCGGAAACATGAAAAGCTAAAAAGTCATCATTTAAAATTTCATAGCAACTTTGCGAGTAAATTGATGCCATTATATGCCCTTCTTGGTGCGAAAATTTAAAATTAGGAACATTTAAAACTAGCGATAAACTTTCACTTAAAGAATTTCCTACATTAAAACAAGGCATGTAAGAGCCTTCTCTGTTTCTCGGTCTTATAGATGCGCCTATAGCTCTTATTGTTAGCCTTTCATCTTTAATTTTACTTAATAGCTCATCTAAAACTTTCGGTAAGACATTCACATGATGGAAAATCGTTTCGTTCTGTCTAAGTCCGATAGAACCTTGTTTTACCGGTAAAATCTTTTTTACTTGTTCCACTCTGCCGTCCTCTAGAAACAACGCCACTGAAGTTGTGTAGTTGCTTGTGTCGATCCCAAGGTAACTATTCATTTGGCTTCTCTTTTCTACTTATCGAACCTAAAATTCCATTTATAAATGCTGGTTCTAAGCTCGATCCATATTTTTTTGCTAACTCTACAGCCTCATTAATAGCTACACTGTCAGGCACATCGTCCCTAAACAGCATTTCAAAAATAGCTAAATTTAATATTGTACCGGTAACTTTAGAAATTCTTTTATTTGACCATGATTTAGAATATTTATCAATTAGCTCATCTATTGCACATTTGTTTTGCACTGTACCTAAAAAAAGCTCTTTTGTAAAACTAACTGGAACTTTAAAATTTTCTTCACAGGCGCTCTTTATTTCAACTAATTCATCATATTCATAGTGGTTAAAGTTTCTCTCAAATAAAAATAAAAATGCTTTTTCTCTTGCAAGTTTCCTATTAATTTTTTTGTTTTCCAAGAAATCAACTCCATAAATAAAGCCCTCATATAAAACCGTACAAAGTTTCATAAGAGGACTTAAATATTTATTAAAAAGCTTATAACGCTTTTATTTGTAGAGGTTCTACTTTTGAAACTTTGTACTTTTTCAATTATATCACAAGCTATCTATTTAAGCAAAAAGAAAAATTCTATGTGTTAGCTAATTTATTATTTACAGTCTTTATCAAAAGACGGGTTAAACGCATAAAAGTTTTTACTGTTTAGCTTATCTGTAGCTATTCTTAGCCCTTCACCGAAGCGTACAGTTTGTAGCGTAAAAATTGTCTAAAAAAATCACCTTTATAAAGGCTTATATTTTCCAAGTTATTTCAATTTTTCCATCTGCAATATGTATTACTTTGATTAGTGCATCGACTACTAAAATTTTGTCTTCTAAACTAGTTTCATCCCAATGCGAAATGTAATCTGTAATTGCACTTATATCTGTATCAGTGCTTTCTTTTGATAAAGATATTAGCTTTTCACTAATCTGCTTTCGTTCTTCATCCAGTTTTTCGATATGCTCATTTATATACTGCATAAGTACACTATTAGCCGTTATGACTTTTTTTAGTAGCTCATCAATTTCTTTATTGATTTGCGAAAGCTTTATTTTGTACTCATTTATCTTAGGGTCAAAAATGTGTTCTGAGGTGCCTGTCAAAACTTTAAAATCTGCAAGTTTGTTTTTTATGCTCTCAAACATAAAATTTTCTAAATCATCAGCTCTAACGGTTCCACAACCATCGCAAAGACCACTTGAAGTCTTGTGACTACAAACAAAGTATCTCACAATAGTTTTTCGCCTTCTATCAGATTTTCTAACAACCAGTGCATATCCACAATTACCGCACTTTACTTTTCCTACAAGCCAAGAATTTTTAGCTTTATGGCTAGTAGCTACTTGGCGATTATTTATACATTTCATTCGGCATTTCAACCACTCTGTTGAACTAATAATTCCTTTATGTGGCGCCAAAACCAAGTGTTTGTTTTCTAGTGAATATTGCTTTCTATTGTCTGTTTCACCCTTGTATAAGTAGCAAGCATTTTCTCCAACAAAATCAGCCGCATCATTTATTACATCAGAACCTTGGTTTTTATAAAATTCATATATCTCTGAATCGGCTTTAACATATATGGGATTTCTTAAAAGTTCACTAATTCTGGCTGTACACCAAACCTTACCTCTTAAGTGCTTTATGTCATGCGCACTGAAGTATCTCAAAACATCTCCTAAAGTTTTTGCAGGTTGAGAGTAAATCGAATACATAATTTTTATTTGCTCAATCTCATCTTCAACGGGTTCATATTTTGCTGTTTTTACACCGTTTATAACTGTTTCCTTCAAAGAAAAACCATATGGAATTCTTCCGCCCATATAGAAGCCTTTTTTACTTCGAGAATAGTAAGCATCTGCGACTCTTTTTTGAATAGTTTCTCTTTCTAACTGAGCAAATACTATGCATATATTAAGCATCGCTCTACCAATTGGCGTAGAAGTATCAAATTTTTCTGTGGATGAAACGAATTCTACATGATATTTTTGAAATACTTCCATCATGTTAGAAAAATCTAATATCGAACGACTTATACGGTCGAGTTTATATACGATTACCCTCTTTATAAGTCCTTTTTCTACATCTTTTAACATTTCCTCAAATGCTGGACGATTAGTATTTTTACCACTAAAACCTTTATCTATATATTTTTTATATTTCCCCCCTCTGGTTTCATAACTACAAAAGTCAATTTGACTTTCTACCGATATGCTATCTACCTTTTCTATTGATTGGCGGGCATAAATTGCATCATACATCTTAACTTTCCTCCGACAATTTAGATGTATATAAAAACAGCCGCCCACAATAGTATTATATCACAGGGCAGCTTATAACAGAATATACTAAACATACTTTTTAAAAACTTTAAATAACTCTTTTTTTATTTCGTCACTAATTTGTTGTTTATGCTCGTCTTTTAGTTTTGGAATTAAGTTAGTTATAGTGTATTCTTTGCCAGAGATCTTTCTTTTAGAAAATTCTTCTTCATATCTTATATCTAATATATGAACCATCTCCTTAAATAGGTTAGTTAACTCTATACTGTCATTGTATGCATTACTGTTTGTATAATATTTGAAATATCTCAGCCCACCAAAATGGTGGCACGCGAATTTCACGCCCTCGAAGTTATTACAGGCTATCCCCACCCCATTGCGTGCGACGGTTTCTTCACGCTCGAGCTATGGCTGGGCAGGAGTATCTTTAAATGTTACTGAGATTTTAATATTTGGTTTTCAAGGTTCAGGTAGTGGAATGGAAAATTATTCCTCCACATATATAAAGAGCCTTTTGGGGTATTTTTTGATACCCTATTTTAGAAAAAATCGTTCGACAAATTCTTAAATCAAATAAACATTTAATTTTTTTATAGCGCGGCTAAATTATTTTTTTGTGCTACACCATATATCCGTGATAAATCTCGTTGGGTTCGTCCCTCTTTAACTATGTAACTGATGAATATTTGGTCTTCAATAGGGAGATTTTTTACCGCTTCATATAGTTTTTGATTCTCAATCAGTTCAATCCAGCCCAGTAAATTTCGTTCTTCTAAGTGCTTG
>CASEZK010000039.1 GCA_949292425.1 uncultured Oscillospiraceae bacterium | reverse complement strand
ACTTTACAGATGAATTAAAAATAGTTAATGAAAAAACATTTGGGACAGGAGGCAGAGCTAAAATTCGCTGTTTTGGAGCCGATGATGTAAGAGAAGGTGTCGCTATAATGAAGCACGAAAACGTTGATGTTTCTATTACCGGAAACTCCACTAACCCAACTAGATTTCAGCATTTGGTTGCTGGAACTTATAAAAAATGGGCACTTGAAAACGGAAAAAAATACTTTTCAGTGGCTTCAGGCGGAGGCACCGGAAGAACTTTACACCCTGACAATATGGCAGCTGGTCCAGCTTCGTACGGCTTGACTGACTCCATGGGACGCATGCATGGCGATGCACAATTCGCAGGTTCATCTTCCGTTCCTGCACATGTAGAAATGATGGGCCTTATTGGTATGGGTAATAATCCTATGGTTGGAGCAAGTGTTGCTTGCGCTGTTGCGGTTATTGAATGCCTTAAACAGAAATAATCACATCTGGCATAACTTTAAAAGTAACACATTCACATTTACTTTAATGATCTTTTAAAAGGTGTTAGCATTACGGTGGAAAAGTTCGGCATAAAATGGTGAAATAAGATACACTTTTTGCTCATCATTTATTTTTAAATAATTCCCCATTGACAGAGGTGCTTTCGCCCCTAATTTCAACACCACCTTGCCACTGGAGTTATCAAAAACAGAGATTGAAGGAGTGTCTCCATTCAAACCATATGTAGATAAATCATTTACGTTTTCTTGCACAACTTGGATGGGCGACATGTTCAAAACTTCCTTGACAAAATCTTCAACATTTTTCTTTGAAACATTCTTAGAAGCAAGCTCCGGTATGGTAAATTCTATATTGCTTTCATTTTTATTCACAACTATATTTACTTCATTTTCTAAACTTTTTATTTGTATTTTTGATATATCCTCTATTTTTTTAGAAATAAAAGCTTCCGGGACACTAACACTTTCAGATGTAGAAGTGTCTGTAATCTCGCTGTTTGGCATTGAAATCAGTAAAATCAAAATTGAAACCAACAAAGCCAAAATAGTAGAACATATTATTAAACTTTGAGTTTGCTTTTTCAAAGTTGCTCCACTTCCCTTTATTTATTTTTTCTTTTTACAAAAACAACAATTCCCAAAGACAGCACCAACAGTGGCACTACGATTGTAAATATAACCCCTAAAAGGTTTGCTTGTACAGCGTTTATGCCCAGTTCTTTACTTTCCAGAGACTTTGATTCTATTATAATTCCAACATTTTCTCGGTTAAGCACTACATTTAGCATATTTACAAAATATTGTGAGTTATTAAGCGAAGTGGCCGAAAGGTAGTCTTCGCTCAAAGCTACATAAGAGCCAATAACCGCAACATGATTCTCTTTGGTTTTTCCATCTAAAGTCTTACTCGATACAACACACGATGCAATAGGACCGGAGATATTTGCTTTTATATCAAAATCCTTGCCTGCATTGATCGGCATAATTCCAGAAGTTTCAGAGAATTGCAAAAGTGTTTTAACTTTTTCTCTGCTATTTAACACTTCAATAGGCCTACACGCCGGAACTAAAACCGGAATATCTACAGACTTCAAGTTTTCTGTGTAGTTATTATCTACATAGTCGCTCACTGCTTCAAATAAATTCATATTGGTTGTAAGTTTACTCTTGTTCGTTTCATAAACTAGTCCACTTTTTAGCTTTATGTCCCAGCTTTCCAAAATTTTATCTAAAACAGGAGAAGAACTCAACTGCGGATTAGCAGCATAAAATAAAGTTTTTCCTTCAAGATTCAAAAATTTTTCTAATTTTTCTTTGCCTGTGTTGTCATAATCTCGCTCAGGAGCAAAAATTAAAACAGCGTCGGCAGATTCTGGAATGTCTTCAGTTAAAATAGAAACTTCTACAATGTTGTAATTATTTTTCTTTAAAACCTCTGAAAATGCAGAATAGTCTTGTTCTCCATAGCCCTTTACAATAACAATCAAGTTTTGCTGTTCAGAAGTAACATACATTACTGCAGCTGTAAGCTCTTGTTCAGCCTTTGAAGCCGTAACGCCTGAGCTGCCGTAATAATTATAGCTTATGTCGAAAATATCATTTATAGTTATAACCTTGTATTTGTTCTGGCATCTTACAATTATACTATTTGTGTTGAGGTTTTCATTTGGATAATTGTTTTGTATGTATGTGGGATTTTTCACTACATCTACATAGTTTATTTTTACTTTGCTTGAAAGTTTAGCATATTGTTTTAAAACAGTGTTCGCTTGTTTAAAGTATTCGTTTTTATCCGAAAAAGAATTTTCGTCATTCAAAAGCGTTATTTCAACATCTTTATCTAGAGTATTTAAAAAGTTTTTTGATTGATCCGTTAGCGTAAAAACTTTGTTGCTAGTCAGGTCCCAGCTCAATGGAAACTTTTCAGCGCATACTGAAGTCACAACATTTAAAATGACTATAGCTGCTATGACTAATATTGTGATACAACTAGCTAAACTACCTCTCTTAAATTTTCTTCTATTAAAATATGCTTTTATTCTGTCTAATTTTAATTTATTATAAAAATCTTTTTTTTCTCTCTTTTCCATGAAACTGTTCTCCTTTTTTAAGTTTTAAGCCCATCTCTTTTTTTCAAAAACTCGCACTGTTAAGAATATAAACAATGCACAAACGCTCAGAAAAAACACAATATCCGAAAGGTTCAGCATACCCAACGTGAAGTTATTGTATTTAGACATGAACGAAATTTTTTGAAATAAAGTGCTTACAAACTTAACTGGGATTACATTTGAAAGTGTGTCGAAAAGCATAATAAACAGACCTGCACCTATGCTGCTAATCGCTGCTATAATTTGATTTTCAGTTATGGATGAAAGGAATAGACCTATTGAAATTAAAGATGCACTAAGTAAAAACAGCCCAAAAAAGTTTCCAAATGCTGATGCTAGATCAGGTTTTGTAAAAAACGATATCACAACTGTGAAAATAAGCGTTATAGAAATGCAAATAAAAAACATAAAAGTCGCTGCTAAATATTTCCCCAACACTACCGCTGTAAGCTTTACGGGTGCTGTTAAAAGGGCTACTTCAGTTTGCTGTTTTTTCTCTTCGCTAAATAATCTCATCGTTAAAATCGGAATTAAAAATATAGTAATGATAAACAAATTGCTAAAAGTGTAAGATATATTTGCTGAGTTTGCGACAAGACATGTAATATAAAAATAAAACCCACCAAATGCAAAAAATGCCGCCATAACTATGTACCCAATGGGGGACGAAAAGTACGATAAAAACTCTCTTTTTAATATTGTGTTCATATTTTTACCTCCTTATTTGCAATAAAAGATTCGTTATCAGAGTTTGCTTGTATATCGTCTTTGGTAAGTTGCAAGAACACATCTTCAAGGTTTGCCTCAGCCATTTTCATAGTAAATATCGGGAAAGCATTTTCAGCGCAAACCTTAAATATGCCTTTACGGACGGAGAAATCCTTACTTGCATCTATTGTAAATTCATAAACATTTTCACTTACTTTTTTCCCTGGAGTTATTTTGCTTATACCAGGCACATCTACCAAAAACGGCCTTATTTTCGTTTTGTCTCCCTCTACTTGCAAAATAATTTTATCTTGACCGGAAAATTGCTCTGCCAAATTTTTAGGCGTATCGTCAGCCACTATTTTACCGTTATTTATGACGATAATCCTGTCACAAACCGCCTGTACCTCAGACAATATGTGAGATGACAAAATAACCGTATGTTTTTCTCCCAGTTTTTTTATAAATTCACGCATCTCTATTATTTGCTTTGGGTCAAGCCCAACAGTTGGTTCATCAAAAATCAAAACCGGAGGATTACCTATTAATGCAGCGGCAATCCCAACTCTTTGCTTATAACCTTTCGAAAGATGCTTTATTATTCTTAAGCTGACATTTGATATGTTTACTTTTGAGCAAACTTCCTCAACGTGAATATGTTTATCTAGATTTTTAAGCTTAGCTCTTTTTAAGTCAAAAATAAATTCGAGATAACCTTTCACAGTCATGTCAGGGTAAAGTGGTGGAATTTCTGGCAAATACCCTATTTTACTCTTTACAGCGACGGGATTTTCAAATATTTCATCATTATCTATAGAAACACTTCCCTCATCTGACGATAAATACCCTGTTATTATGTTCATAGTTGTAGATTTACCTGCTCCATTTGAACCGAGAAACCCTAAAATTTCACCAGGTTTTACAGAAAAACTTATATTATCAAGTGCGATTTTTTCCCCATATCTTTTTGTAAGGTTTTTGATTTCTATCACTTTTAAATCACTCCTAAAACAAAATTTTTGGCCCGCCTGGAGGGACTTGAACCCCCGATCTCCAGAATCGGAATCTGTTGCGATATCCAGCTTCGCTACAGGCGGATAATAAACAAATTATAACATGGCTGGGGTTAATTTACAATGGGTGAAAGTAACTTTCATTTTTTGCTGAATTACAGAAAAGCACAGAGAAACACAGCTGTGACTCTATGCTTTATTTTATTAAGTTAATGCGGCTTTCCTAGATAAGTTTATTCTTCCTTTATCATATATTTCAGTTACCTTGACAAGAACTTCATCTCCGATGTTTACAACATCGGTCACTTTTTCTGTTCTTTTGCTGTTGAGCTGAGATATGTGACAAAGCCCCTCTCTGCCTGGGGAGATTTCTATGAAAGCACCAAAATCCATCAATCTGGTAACTTTACCTTTATATATAGCTCCTACCTCAGGATCTGTAACTATTGACTTTATGATGTTTAAAGCTTTTTTGCAGTTATCTACATCCGTTCCAGAAATGAACACTCTGCCGTCTTCTTCTATATCTACCCTGACATCACAATCGGCGCAAATTTTTTGTACAACCTTCCCCCCGCTGCCAATGACATCTTTAATCTTCTCAACATCTATATTTATAGTAAGCATTTTAGGTGCATACTTTGAAAGTTCAGTCCTAGGCTTGTCTATAGTTTTCAGTATAACTTTATCGAGTATATAAATTCTAGCTTTATGTGTTTTTTGTAAGGCTTCTTTGATCATTTCTGGAGTAAGCCCATCAATCTTCAAGTCCATCTGTATAGCGGTTATGCCTTTGTGAGTGCCGGCAACTTTAAAGTCCATATCTCCAAAGAAATCCTCGAGCCCTTGAATGTCTACCATAGTCAACCATCTTTCACCTTCAGTAACAAGCCCACATGAAATGCCCGCAACAGGAGCTTTTATCTGTACACCAGCGTCCATCAAGGCTAAGGTTGAGCCACATATAGATCCTTGAGAAGTAGATCCGTTAGACGAAACAACTTCAGAGACAAGCCTTATGGTATATGGAAAGTCCTCGCTTTTCGGTATTACAGGAACTAAAGCTCTCTCAGCCAATGCACCATGGCCTATTTCGCGTCTGCCGGGGCCTCTCGATGGCCTAGTTTCCCCAACTGAATAAGATGGGAAATTATAGTGATGTATATACCTCTTGACAGTTTCTCCGTCCAGCCCGTCAAGTAGCTGCTCATCACTGATTGGACCAAGTGTCGCAACAGTGAGAACTTGTGTTTGTCCTCTTGTGAAAAGTCCAGATCCGTGGGCTCTGGGTAAAAGTGCAACTTCAGCATCTAACGGTCTTAGCTCGTCCAATTTTCTACCGTCTACACGCTTTTGTTCGTCAAGCAGCCAACGCCTTACGATATTTTTTTGTATCTTATACATACACTCATCAATTTTTGAGATTTCGTCAGGATAAATATCATCTAAAGCGGTGTGTACCTTTTCGTAAATTGGCTTTAGCCTTTCTTCTCTAACTACTTTGTCGTTAGTGTCGAGTGCAAATTTTAAATCTTCAGCGGCAAGTTCATTTACTTTCGACAGCATATCTTCAGAAGGGTTGCTCGATACATACGAAAATTTAGTTTTGCCTATTTCATCTTGAATTGACCTAATAAATTCAATAATGCTTTGATTAGCTTCATGGCCTTTCATTATAGCATTAAACATTTCATCATCAGAAACTTCGTTGGCCCCGGCCTCGATCATGGCTACCAGTTTTTCCGTAGAGGCAACTGTCACAGCCATAGTAGACACTTCTTTTTGTTTTGCGTTTGGATTTATAACATATTCTCCGTCTACAAATCCTACACTTACGCCGGAAATGGGACCATTCCAGGGTATATCAGATATACTCAACGCAACTGATGTTCCTATCATTGCCGTTACTTCTGGTGAGCAGTCTGGGTCGACCGACATAACCGTACAAACTATAGACACGTCATTGCGCATATCTTTCGGGAAAAGTGGACGTATTGGCCTGTCTATTACTCTGGAAGTCAATATAGCTTTTTCAGATGGTCTTCCTTCTCTTTTAAGGAAAGAACCAGGTATTTTGCCTACAGCATAAAGTTTTTCTTCATAATCTACAGATAGTGGGAAAAAATCTATTCCATCTCGTGGCTTTGACGCTGCGGTAACTGCGACATTTACAACTGTTTCGCCATAGCGCACCAAACAAGCTCCATTAGCTAAACCAGCAATTTTACCGGTTTCTACTACTAAAGGGCGGCCGGCGAAATCCGTCTTAAAAACCTTGTAATTTTCAAACACTAAAACTCCTCCTATGAGATAAAATATAAAAAGTAAAATGAGCAGACGCAACATATCGCCTGCTTAAATCTGAAATCTTATTTACGAATACCTAATTTTGAGATTATAGAACGATATCTTTCAATGTCAGATTTCTTTAAGTAATTCAATAGGTTCCTTCTTCTACCAACCATCTTGAACAAGCCACGTTTTGAATGATGATCTTTTTTGTGAATCTTAAAGTGTTCATTTAAATCGTTGATTCTCTTTGTAAGAACAGCGATTTGCACTTCCGGTGAGCCTGTATCTCCCTCATGAGTAGCATATTGTTCTATTATTTCTCTTTTTTCTTCTTTTAACATTAAGATTACCACCTTTCAATACATTGCAAAACAAACACAGAATGAGGTAGGTGTTTACCTTAAGAAAAGGCTGTTTCCTCAAACCGAGAATGCTGCAACTAATGATGTATTATAGCACATAATTAAACGTTTTGTAAAGAGAAAACTAAGAAAAAATCAATTCAGTCAATACTTATTGACACGGAAAAAATTAACTTTAGGTCAGGCTATTAAATATGGGTTCCATCTGATTGCCTTTTAAGGCTTGTTCGACTGAAGGCAAAAGCAAATCAAATCTAGCTACTAACGAGTTTGGTTTGTTTAATATATCGTCTTGATACATTGGAACAAAATAAATGTTTTTTACGTTCAACATAGCTCCTAAATTTTTTGCACTATTGCTTAGTGCATCGTTCGTAGCAAGTGCAATTAATACAGGCTTTTGGCCCCTTAGATGTGACTTAACTGCCATGGTTACAGGAGTGTCAGTGATAGCTCTTGCAAGTTTACTCAACGTGTTTCCTGTGCACGGGGAAACTACCATTATATCGGTCATGTTTTTAGGCCCGATCGGCTCAGCAATTGTAATTTCGTTTATGACTTTTTTTAAGCAGATGCTTTCAACTTCATCTATTATGGCTTTAGCTTCACCGAATTTAGTATCTGTTTCATACAAGTTTTTCGACATTATAGGAATAACTTCATAACCTGTATTTATTAAATTTTTCATTTGTTCTATAGACTTTTTGATTGTACAAAATGACCCACACATGGCGTATCCAACTCGAACTTTATTCATAAATACTCACTCCTTTTCTTCTATGAAATTATAAATTGTATTTTTTATAGCTTCAGCTGCTTTGATCGGAGCCATTTTACCAGGCAGACCTAAAGCGTGAATTAAATTTATGTTTAATTGCTCTGCTGAAAGTTTATCTACCCCTCCGGGTTTTGAGGCTAAATCTATTAACAGTGCATGTTTTGAAGTTTTTTCCAAAGTATCAAAATCAAATATTAAACTTGGTACAGTGTTGAAAATTATATCGAAGTCTGTATATTCTTTTAGCTTGTAAGTTAAAATAGGCTGAACTTTCATTTTTTCTAATTTAGCAAAATGATTTTTATTTCTAACGCTTACAAATAATTCGGTATTTTCCCTTACTAGAAGCTCCACTAAATATTTTCCAATTCTTCCATACCCACACACTAGAACCTTTTTATTACAAAACGAATTCCCAAATTTATCTTTTGCAAGTTCAATTGCACAATCGGCAGTTATTTTTGCATTATATTGTAAAAAGTTTTCCTTTGCAGAGTAATCGTAAAAATTACAGTTTGAGAAGTTAGGACATAATTTTATTAAACTGTCAGCTCCGTAGCAAAACACAGTTTTATTTTTTATTTTTCTTATAAAAACATCATTTATTGGAGTTTTAAATTCCGAAAATGGAGTAAAAAAGTACAAGCCGTCCCTAGTTGAGGGAATGGGAAGTACTATATATTCGCTATTTTTAAGCATTTGATCTATATTTAAATTTAAAACTTTTACTTTATCTAAAGCTTTGTCAAAGCCTGTTGTAAATACATTTTGGCCATCTTCATATAGACTGTTAGCCAGTTCAATTTGTCTTTTATCACCGCCCAATATACCTATGTTTATAATGTTATTCATTTTTTGGCCTCCGAATATTTTATTCATACAAAATATTATATGGGACTTAAAAAGTACAGGTTACTCTTTAAGATTGCTGTAAAATAAAAAACCTATTTATTTTGTGTCCAAATAGTAATATACTATAATTATAGGAAAATTTTTATGAGGAGTGCTTATTTTGAATAATGATATATTAAAAAGTATAAAGAAAATACATTTCATCGGCATAGGCGGGTCAGGTATGTGTCCGCTTGCAAATATCCTACATAATAAAGGATATATAATTTCCGGGTCGGACAATTATATGTCAGACACATTGGAGAGGATAATAGATAGAGGCTTTGATGTCCACATAGGCCACGATGAAAAAAATATAGGTGATGCTGAGTTGGTAGTTTACTCAGCAGCCATAAAGCAAGAGAATCCAGAAATTTTGGCTGCGAAAAAATTAAACGTACCAATAATGGAACGCTCAGATCTTTTGGGATTAGTTTGCTCTCAATATAAAAATCTAGTAGCGATAGCGGGAACACACGGTAAAACTACTACAACGGCTATGCTTACGCAAATATTGGCTGTAGGTGGGGCCAATCCAACAGCTGTTATAGGAGGAAAATTGCCGTTCATAGGAGGAAATAGCCGTATTGGAAATTCTCAAAATATAGTTTGTGAGGCCTGCGAGTATGTAGATACATTTTTAAAGCTTACACCCAATATTGCTGTAATTTTAAACGTTGAAGCAGATCACTTAGATTATTTCAAAAACTTAGAAGGAGTAGTAAACTCATTTAAAAAGTTTGCTTGCAAGGCCACTGAGCTTGTCGTTTTAAATGGCGATGACAAAAATAGCGTTGAGGCTACAAAAAATGCAAACGTACCTGTTATAACTTTTGGCTTGGGTGAAAATAACAACTACCGAGCTGAGAAGATAGTTGAAAAATATGGCATTTATGAGGAATTTACAGTTGTAAAAGACGGGAAATACTTGGGTACATTTTCACTAAAAGTACCTGGAAAATATAATCTTTACAATGCTATGGCAGCAATAGCTGTAGCAGATTATATGAAAATTGACATAGAAAAAATAAAAGAAGCTATTTCTGAGTTCAGTGGAGTTCATAGAAGGTTTGAAATATTGAGTAAGAAAAACGGCATCACCATAGCTGATGATTTTGCACATCACCCGACGGAAATAGAAAATACTTTAAATGCAGCTAAAAAAATGGGATACAACCGTGTAATTTGCATTTTCCAACCGCATACGTATTCTAGGACATCTCTGTTTTTAAATGATTTTGCAAGGGCTTTATCAATCGCAGACATCGCTATCGTTTCGGAAATTTTAGCTGTAAGAGAAGTAAATACTTACAACATCTACGCAACAGACTTAGTAGAAAAAATAGACGGAGGAGTTTACCGTAAGACTTTTGAAGACATAGTTAATTATATAGAGGAAATCGCCAAACCAGGTGACTTGATCTTGACTATGGGTGGCGGTAATGTGTATGAGTGCGCAAATATGTTAACAAAAGAAACAGTATAAAGTTTGACAAAAAAAAAGTATATGCTATATACTTATAATCAAAAGTTTAACCAAAATTAAGGAGGAACCACTTAGAAATGTTGGATATTAAATTTATACGTGACAATCCGGAACTTGTAAAAAACAACATAAAAAAGAAATTTAAAGATAATAAGCTCCCACTCGTTGACGAAATTATCTCTCTGTATAATGAAAAATGTTCTGTTAGCAGCTGCGCTAGCGAGCTTAGGGCAAACAGAAATAAAATAAGCAAACAAATTGGAACATTAATAGCTCAGGGCAAAAACAGCGAAGCTGCAAAAATGAAGCAGCTTGTAAATGAACAAGCTGAAAAATTAAAAAATTTAGAGGAGCAAGAAACTAATCTGCAACAACGCATCACTAAAATTCAGATGAACATTCCTAATATTGTAGACCCCAGCGTTCCTGTAGGAAAAGACGACAGTGAAAATGTCGAAGTGGAACAGTTTGGCGAAAAGTTTACTCCTGATTTTGAAATCCCTTACCATACAGATATTATGATGCTGTTTGACGGAATTGATAAAGACGCTGCCGGTAGAGTAGCTGGCGAAGGTTTTTATTATCTTATGGGCGATATTGCTAGGTTGCATTCTGCTATTTTGGCATATGCGAGAGACTTCATGATAAATAAAGGGTTTACTTATTGTGTACCTCCTTACATGATAAGAAGCAAGGTTGTTACTGGAGTTATGAGCTTTGAGGAAATGGACGCTATGATGTACAAAATCGAAGGTGAAGACCTTTACCTTATCGGTACATCTGAACATTCCATGATAGGGAAATTTATCGACAGTGTCACCATTGAAGAAAATTTACCACTTACACTTACTAGCTACTCACCATGTTTTCGTAAAGAAAAAGGTGCGCACGGTATAGAAGAACGTGGCATATATCGAATTCATCAATTTGAAAAGCAGGAAATGATAGTCATTTGTAAGCCTGAAGACAGCATGAATTGGTTTAACAAGATGTGGAATTATTCCGTTGAGCTTTTCCGTAGTATGGATATTCCTGTAAGGACTCTTGAATGCTGCACCGGCGACCTCGCTGATCTTAAGGTAAAATCATACGATGTAGAAGCTTGGTCTCCTAGACAAAAAAAATATTTTGAAGTTTGTTCGTGTTCAAATCTCGGTGAAGCCCAAGCTCGTAGGCTAAACATAAAAATAAAAGGAAAAGATGGTAAAAAATATTTAGCACATACACTCAATAACACAGTAGTCGCCCCTCCTCGTATGCTAATCGCTTTCCTTGAAAATAACCTAAGGTTTGACGGCTCACATTACAGTGTACTCATTCCAAAAGCTTTACAGCCTTATATGGGCGGCACACCTAAACTTATTTCTAGAAAAAATATTTAATTTTTATGCAAAAGAAAACGTAACTAAAAAGATCTTAGATTAATCTAAGATCTTTTCGGTTATGTTTTAACTTAGAGAACTACGCTTTAGGCAGCTCAAAAACCGCGCAATAGAGATTTGTATAAAGCTCTATGAAGGTGGTAAAGAGTGAACGTAAGTTAATATATTAACACAAAAACTGTCCGGAAGCAATGATGAAAATGATAGAAAAGTCTAGCCATCAGTAGAAAATTAAGGGTCTAGATTCGGAATGTGTAGAAATGCATACCTTCGCAGTGTGTAGTAGTGTACGGAACTTTTCAAAATAATACAAAGAAGACAGCAGCAATGATGGTATAAACGCAACTCCCAATTAAGCTAACAGAAAGTTTCCGTCATCCAATAGCCAAATAAAAATTTTCTAGGGCAAATATCATATCAAGCCATTTCCTCCTTATTTTGGATAGAAATGTGCTGAAATAATTGTTAAATTAGCAATGATATCTTTTCGTTTCAGTATTTCTACTACCTTCAAAAACAGATTCATCCGTATGCCATTTTTTACTAAAATGTTGCTAAATCCTCCGATGATATCCTCCCTCCGGAACCTCGTTCCGAAAAGGCTAGAGTCCGTCTATTATTTCTGTCATTATCATCATACCTGAATAAATCGTATTAGGTGTTACAGAAAGTAAATCCGAAGCACTAACATAGGTCGTAGGACTTATTTTGTCGCTCTCCCTTTATTATTATGCCTATCCCCTTCTTCTTCCATGGCATTAGTTTTTCTACTTGCTTTAAAGATGCTTTTTTTACTCCATTTTGCTTAAGCTAATTCATCTTAAAAATCATTTTGCTCATTTATAACACCTTAAATGATTCTTTTACGACCCAACAAAGAATCTGTCGTAACATTTAGCACATCCGCAATGGCAGAAAGCTCTTTATCCGTTACAATTCTATGTTGTCCTTCTATTTTTGGCAGAGCTGATGTACTTATGTCTATACCGTTTATCTGCAGTTGTACAATAAATTCTTTTTGTTTTAAACCCATTGCTTTTCTTTTCTTGTTTAAGCTTGCCCCTATTAAATTACTGTTACCTAAATCATGTGTACGTAACCTCATAAATCCCTTCTCCTTCACAAAAAATAATGTAAAATATAACATTAACTATGGATATTATACATTAAAGGAAAAAAGATTGCAATAACTTTTTGAAAAATATTCTAAAATAAAATTATTTTTGCAATTTTATTTATTGTAATAGTCAATTTAATACTATTAATTTAAATTTTTTAGAAGTTTAATATGCTGTTTTGCCTATTCCATTTTAGTGAATTTTTATTCTAATGTATTTACTACAAAAATTCAATCCATTTTCTTGCAACAGCTTCAAAATTAATATATAATAAATTTACATAATAAAAAATTTAAAATTAGGTGATAAATATGTGGTTTACAGATCCAAATATAAGTTTAGGATATGCCATACTTAAGATCCTTGCTTCTTTGATTGTCATATTCTTAATTATGCCTCTTCACGAGTTTGCACATAGCTTTGTTGCATACAAGCTCGGAGACTACACTGCTAAATACGCTGGCAGACTTTCGATTAACCCACTTCACCACATCGACCCACTAGGTGCTGTTTTAATACTATTATTGGGAATCGGGTGGGCTAAACCTGTGCCAATCGATCAAAGAAATTTCAAGAATCCAAAAAGAGATACAGCCCTTGTAGCTCTAGCTGGTCCTTTGTCAAATTTATTAGCAGCTGTTTTAGGAGGACTAATTTTAAATGCTACATTCTCTGGATACAATTTAAACTACAACAAGTTTTTATATGAAACAGAAACTTTTTGGAGCTTTTTTATAATGATAAATATAGGCTTGGCTGTGTTCAATTTAATCCCTATTCCGCCACTTGACGGTTTTAGAATATTATCTGCTTTTTTACCAAATAATGTACTAAGTAAATATTTCAAATATGAGAGAGTAGCTTCTATCGTTCTCTTTGTCTTGATATTTATCGGTCTTCTAAACAGACCCCTGTCCACCATTAACATGAATCTGTTTAGATGGATCATAAATATAACAGCGCTGCCTTTCAAAACCAGCTGGTTTGTATGATATGGAAAGTTTGATATATAAACTCGAAGAGTTTGAAGGACCTTTAGATTTACTCTTGCAGCTTATTTCTAAAAATAAACTAAATATTTACGATATAAAAATTTCAGAATTGCTCGAGCAATACATGATACAGATCAACTTGATGAAAGAAAACAATATGAATGTTGAAAGCGAATTTCTAGAAATGGCAGCTAGGCTTGTGTATATAAAGACAGCTTCTTTATTGCCAAAAAACGAAGAGGCAGAAAAGCTTAAAGAGGAGTTAACCGGACAATTGTTGGAGTATCAGGAATGTAAAAGAGTTGCAAATTTGCTTTTTGGGAACTTAAATTTAGACTTTATTTCAAGGCAGCCACTAGACATACCGAACGATTCTTCTTATAAAAGGCTGCACAGTCCTTTAGATATATTTTATTCATATGTAGATGCTATCGGTAAAGATAAAAGAAACTTACCCCCTACTATTGAATCGTTCTCACAGATTGTATCTAGAAAAATAGTTTCTGTGTTTTCAAAGGCGTTAACTGTACTCAGAAAGCTTTATAAAAGCAACGAAACAGAATACAATTCATTCTTTGAAAATACCACTTCTAAGTCCGATAAAGTTGCGACCTTTCTGGCAATATTAGAATTAATAAAGGGCAAAAAAGTTGTAATTTCAGATGACAATAAAAAGGTTAAACTCTTAAAAAGGCAGTGATGAAATGGAAATAAGAAAAACTCAAGCAGCTATTGAAGCCATTTTGTTTGCAAATGCTGAACCATTGAGCTTAGACCGGTTATCTTCTGTGTTGGAAATAGAAAAAACCACCTTGGCTAGCCTTCTCGAAGGGATCATCGATAAATTCGATAAAGAAAGCAGCGGAATATGTATAATTAAATTAAATGACCAATATCAGATGTGTGCTAAATCACATTATGCTGAGTACATCAGAAAAACTATGGATTTAAGGCGCAATGTGCCGCTGTCTTCTGCTGCTATGGAAGTGCTAGCAATAGTCGCTTATAATCAGCCCGTTACAAAAGCATTCATAGAACAAATAAGGGGTGTAGATTGCTCTGGTAGCATATCTAGTCTCATAAATAAAAACTTGCTAGAAGAAAAAGGAAGATTAGAATTGCCCGGTAAGCCACTTTTGTATGGCACAACCTTGAATTTTTTAAAATGTTTTGGTATAAATTCTTTAGACGAACTGCCACCACTACCGCAAAAAAATGATGCGTAAAAGCTGCTAAGGAGAAAAAATGAAGATTTTGCTTATTATTGCTTTGGTATTATGGATTTTGCTTTCTACAAATTTAGAATTTTATATTTACTTTAAAGACAGCTTTGTTATACAATGTAGGTATTTGATTTTTAAATTTAACATTGTGGCACCTCAAAAAAAAAATAACGATAACATAAAACCACAAGAGTGTGCACAAAATAAAAAAGATGATAAGCAAAATGTTCTTTTATCAAAATCAAAAGAAATTCATAAAGCTGAAGGATTGTCCGGCTTTTTGAAAATTTTAAAAGATTTTACAATTATTGCGAAGAATACTATAGCCTATTTGATAAAGCACATTAAAGTTAAAAAATTAGATTTAGATATAAAAGTTTCGCAGGAAGACTCAGCACAAACCGCTATAAAATACGGACAAGCTTGTTCTATCGTTTACCCTGCAATTAGTTTGCTGTTTAAGTCGAAGATATACAAACCTTACAAAATTAAAATATCCCCTGATTTTAATGAAAAAAAATCTTCTGTGCTTTTTCACACAAGATTTAAAATCAGGATTATATATATCTTAAAATGTGGCATTATTGCATTTTTTAAGTTTATAAAAACTTTCATTTCATTGAAGAAAATAAATAACAGGAAGGTGTAAAATATGAGCGAAAGACCAATTGATAATATGTTGGACAAAACTATGCAAAAAATAAAGGAAATGGTGGATATCAATACTATAATCGGGGATCCTATCAAAGTAGACGATACCACTATTATTCCCATATCTAAAGTGACTTATGGCTTTGCTTCCGGAGGATCTGAGTTTTCTCCTAAAAAGGCTGAAGAAAATCCTCTTTTTGGTGGAGGAAGTGGCGCAGGTGTTACTATCTCTCCTGTAGCTTTTCTAAGCGTAACTAACGGTACAGTAAGTATCCTCAGAGTAGAACCTTCAAACAGTTCTGTAGACAGAGTTATAGATATGCTCCCAGGCACTATAGATAAAATTAGCAGTACATTTAAGAGAAAAGATAAATAAATCTTTATATAACAATAACTACCAGCTCCCCGCTGGTGGTTATTGTATGCAGAAAACCAGGCGATAGTCGCGAGGTTCAGTGGTAGCTTAAGCGAAGTAATAGAGACAAAAAACTCCTTTAGATGTAGAATAGATAAGCGGTCTGGAAACTGCTAAAAGAAACATCAAAAGGAGGACATTCAAAGTGAATGACATACATAGTTTATCACATACGAAATGGTAAATATACGTGTTGATTACCGTTCCATATATACAATATTTTTGCAGGAAATATTTTTGATTTTTTCCTGATATTATTTTAATTTTTTAGAGCTTATGTTCATATGGTATCTTTTCTGCTCCTCTTGTGTATTCTACTACTCTTTTTTTGCTACTGTACAGTCGCGCACAGGGGCGTCGCAACCTTCAAAATGTAGAGTAGGAAATTACCACCTTTTCACATTACTGTGTCAGGCTTTGCACAATCCTCTCTGAACCGTGCTTACACTTTTCAATGTACACGGATCTTAACTTCTATTTATGACAAATGGTGTATTTTCTCGTGACATTCTTTACAAACAACCAGTGGGTTAAGTTTTCTTACAATCACACTGGCCTTTGCTTTTAAGATTTTTTAATTTGTTCACTTATGATGTATTTCAGTTATCATCTCTCCCAAAGTTCACAGTTACTTGCCATTAGTCTATTTTCAAGCGATTTTAAGTTTGTGTAATGAATATGATTTTGTATTTTATCTACATCTTTGGCGTATGTTGTAGTACTAAGCTAATGTTGTCATTTTTTGCTCCATATATAAACAAATATTAGTAATAAACATCTAAATGTAATTATTTTCATACCCTAGCACTTATTTTTCCCAAAGAAAAATAGAGCAACTGTACCATTTCCTACGTGTGAGCCAATAACGGGGGTTATGTAACTTAACTCTACTTTTATGTTAAACCTTTCATTGATTTTTTCTGCCAACCACTGTGCATCGTCCGGTGCGTCTGCGTGAGAGATGTATACAACCTCGTTTTTGTCAAGCTCAAAGAGTTCTTCCATTTTATTTAAAAGCTCTAATAGTGCAGCTTTTCGGCCACGGACTTTACTTATAGGGACAAGCTTACCTTCTAAATTAATATATAAAACAGGCTTTATGTTGAGCATTCCTCCGACAATGGCAGCAGCGGAAGAAACACGGCCACCTCTTTTTAAGTGGAACAAATCATCTACAGTAAACCAATGATTCATTTTATTTTTGTTTACTTCTAACCAAGCAGCGACTTCTACAAGGCTTTTTCCGCTTTCTTTTTCTTTAGCTGCGTAATATACAAGCAAGCCTTGCCCCATAGATGCTGCTCTAGAATCTACCACAACTAATTTATTGTCCGGATATTTTTGCTCGAGAATTTTGGATGTGTTTAACGCGACGTTATAAAGTGAACTTAAGCCGCTGGAAAAAGATATGTATAATATATCTTTTCTCGCTTTCAAGAAAGGTTCAAAATATTCAACATAGGTAGTTTGATTTATACAAGTCGTTTTTGGTAATTTTCCTTTTCTTATTTGGCTATAAAACTCCTTTGGAGAAATCTCAGTATCTTTAACATAATGTTCGCCGTCCAAAGTCAGTTCTATTGGTATAACTTTAATAGAAAAGTCTTTAACGATATGCTCTGGAATACCTGCAGCGGAATCTGTAAATATAATGTAGTCTTGCATTTTTTACTCCTAAATAATTATTTTAATTTTATTTTAGCACATATAACAAATTTTATCTAGTACATAAATTCCCCACTTTTAAAGTATATTTTAAAGGTGAGGGTGGTGAAATTATTATGAAGGTAAAGGTATTTATAAAAAACGCATGTGTATTGACAGCTGTGTCGTTTGTAAATATGTCAATTGGAATTTTGTTTAGAATATATATGTCAAATAAAGTGGGCTCAGAAGCTATCGGGCTTTATCAGTTAATAAGTTCGATTTACTTTTTTGCAGCGACTTTTTCTACTTCAGGCATAAGCTTAACTGTCACAAGGTTGGTGACAGATTTTATAGCCAAAAAGGAGTACAACAAAGTAAACAGGTTAACTAAAAAGTGTTTACTTTTCGGCACTGTTATAGGCCTTGCATGTGGGATTGTACTTTACATATTTTCAAATTTTATCGGAAAAGAAATCTTGAAAGATACTAGGGTCATACTTTCTCTTAAAATTTTAGCTCCTGCGCTTCCGTTTATAGCTATATCTTCAACATATAGAGGTTATTTTTATGCGGTAAGAAAAGTAGCTTATACGGCCGGTGAACAGCTTTTTGAACAAATCTTAGAAATTGCCATATTCATGATATTAATAGGACATTTAGCACCAAAAGGTATAGAGTATGCACTGTGCGCAATTGTTATAGGTACTACAGTTTCAGAAATTTTGTCTTGCGTTTATTCTTACGTACTTTATGAACTTGATGTAAAAAAGTATAGCAAAGGCGAAAATAAAGAATTTCATTTCATAAGTAGCATAATTAAGATCTTTTTTCCTCTAACGGCAAGTGCATCTTTAAGGGCGGGACTTAGTACTGTGGAGAATGTGCTGATACCTTCCGGGCTTAAAAAATATGGAGCATCTAGCCAAAAGGCGCTCTCCAGTTATGGTGTAATAATGGGCATGGTTTTGCCTGTTATAAGCTTTCCGAATTTATTTTTACTATCTTTTTCTATGTTGTTAATTCCCGAAATGTCTGAAGCTTACGCGGTTGGACACAAGGCAGGCATAAGATGTATAGCGACAAGAGTATTAAAAATAACGAGTATATTTTCAGTTGCGGTTATGGGAATATTTTATTTCTTCTCAAGCGAATTAGGGAGGGTTATTTATTCCAGTGATGAAAGTGGAATGTACATAAAGATTTTGTCGCCTCCCGTTTTACTAATGTACCTTGACAAGGTAGTAGACGGCATGTTAAAAGGCTTAAATGAGCAACTTAGTTATTTGTCTTACAATATACTAGATTCAGCTACTCGGGTGGTTTTGATATTTATATTAGCACCAATTTTAGGGATACGGGGGATTTTGATAATGATGTTTGTAAGTACGATTTTAAACTCTTTGCTGAGCATAAGACGACTGTTAAAAGTTACTCAAGTGAAATTTGACTTTTCAAATTGGCTTATAAAACCTCTTTTGAGCATAACGTTTTCGGGTCTGTTTGTAAAAATCTTAATGGCACTGCTAAACTTAAACTCAGGAATACTAGTTTTAATCTTAGAAATAACCTTTTCGCTAATAACATATTTAACAGTTTTACTGTTTACCGAATGTATAAAAAGAGAGGAGATAAGCTGGTTTTTAAAAAGGGTTAAGTGCTAAAACGACATTAACTTGATATTTTGCCAATAAATTGATATAATTGTGCGTAAGTATAAAGAGGAGAATAGATTTATGGATTTTAAGGAGTTATTTACTAGAAAACTTTTAGATTTAAATAAGACGATCGCAGCAGCTATCTTCGAAGGAACAAAATATCCGTGGGAATCGCTAAATAATATACATGATTTCATCTTACGTACAGGCTCAAAACTACCATGCGATAAGTTTGAAAAGATAGGTGAAAATATTTGGATTTCAAAAACGGCTCAAATATCCGACACCGCAAGTTTGAATGGGCCTTTAATTATTGATGAAAACGTAGAAATTAGACACTGTGCGTTTATAAGAAAAAACGTAATAATTGGAAAAGACTCTGTTGTTGGGAACTCTACTGAACTAAAAAATGTTATACTTTTCGACAACGTTCAAGTGCCACACTACAATTACATAGGAGATTCAATTTTAGGCTACAAGTCGCATTTAGGAGCAGGAGCCATTACTTCAAATGTTAAATCAGATAAAAGCGAGGTCATGGTTTGCGCAGCATCTGAAAAAATAAAAACAGGACTTAAAAAGTTTGGCGCAATAGTAGGAGATTTTGCAGAAGTTGGATGTAATGCTGTTTTGAATCCCGGAACGATAATAGGAAGAAACAGCATCGTTTATCCAGTGTCTAGCGTGCGAGGCATGATACCAGAAGGTAGCATATATAAGTCCAAAGATAATTGTATAAAGAAAAAGCCGTGTCATTTTTAAAACTTGACACAGCTTTTTTATACAAGCATTAGGCATGACGCAGCAAAAATAAATAAAAATCAAATTAACAAATTTAAGTACACTAACTTATCCCTTATCCTCTTGAAGCGTAACTTTTACATCGAGAGTGGTACTTTGACTGTTTAATGCTGACCGTCTATAAAGTGTAAGATTAACAGTGTCACCGGCTTTATGCTTATTTAATTCTCCATATAAGTCGGATGTATTTGTTGTGTTCATGCCATCTATCTTTGTAATTATGTCCCCCACTTTAACGCCTTGACTTATAAGATTGTTGCCTTCGTTAATTTCTAAAATTAATATACCTTGCGGAACATCATTTATGTGTGCTTCATATGCCGAAACAGGTCTTACGGAGATACCCAACTTTACTCTGCCAGATACATACCCTTTATTTATTATATCATCAACTACCGATTTAGCAGTGTTTATTGGTATAGCAAAACCCATTCCTTCAAAGTCTTTCACCTTTGCAGTGTTTATTCCTATTACTTGCCCATACATATTTACCAGTGCACCGCCGGAATTACCCGGATTTATCGCAGCATCTGTTTGTATGAACTTTGATGAACTATTTACTGAACTATTTTCTGACTTAAGCGAACGGTTTAGGGCTGATACCAAACCCCTAGTTAAAGAATTTGAAAACTCTAAACCACCAGGATTTCCTATTGCTAATACCCACTCGCCAACTGCTAACTGATCTGAATTTCCAAAAGCTGCAGGACTTAGCCCATTTGCATCAATCTTTACTACAGCTAAATCTGTTCTAATGTCGAAGCCAACCACTTTAGCCTGATATTCCTTATTACCTATGACGACAGTGACATTGTACTTATCGCTATTGCCTATAACGTGCGCATTTGTTATGATATACCCGTCTTCTGTCATAATTATTCCGGACCCTTGACCTGCTCCAGACGAAATTAAACCTTTGCTTGGATTATAAGTCACTATTCCTACAATTGATGGTGCTACTTTAGCGTAAACCTCTTGCGCGGACATTGCGTTTTCGTCTTCTGTTCGGTCTTTCGTGTTTAATATAGGAGTGTTACCACTTACTTGAGAGCCCTGCGAAGAAAATAGATTGATGTTATTATTCTTTAAGAACGATGCCGTTATGGCAGAAAGCAGAAACAATACCGCAAGCCCTACTATTACTCCAAATGTCCACAAAAACACTTTTAGGCCTTTATCCATTTTAGGCTTTTTGTTTTGCTCTTCGTTTAGCACGCTAACATCACATTCTTCTACATGATTTTGTTGTTCATTAGACGTTTCTTCTAAAAGTTCTACTTTAGATTCATTTTCTTTATTTTTATCCATGTTATTGCTCAAATTTTCATTTTTATCCATTTTAGGCTCTCCTTTTTAATTATTGTATAGGAATGTTAAACTCAAAATTACACTCTTGCCCTTCTATACTTTCAGCTTTTATGTTTCCGCCATGCAAGTTTATAATCTTCTTCACTATAAACAAGCCTAAGCCTACACCTGTCTTATCCTTACTTCTAGATTTATCTGTCTTATAAAATCTATCAAAAACTAGTTTTATATCTTCCTGCGAGATCCCTTCTCCACTGTTTCTTATAGAGAAAATAACATTCCCTTTTTCTTTAGATATACTTATTTTTATATACCCTTTTTCATTTACAAACTTTGTCGCATTATCAAGTAAATTATAAATTACTTGATAAATCATATCATAGTCAGCTTTTATATAAACGCTGACCGAATCTTCCAGACCTTTTATGCTTATATTTTTTTCTACTATTTTTTCTTCAAACAAAGCTAAGATGTTCAATGTTAAACTTAATATTTCAAATGAAGTCTTGCGTAGTTCTATTTTGTCGTCATCTATTTTGGATAAATTCAGCATCGACCTCACTAACCGTGATAATCTTTTAACTTCGTCAGATACTATACTTAAGTAATATGTATATCTTTCTTCTTTTATAGTACCGTCAAGCATACCATCTACGAAACCTGAGATAGTAGTCATAGGAGTTTTTAACTCATGCGAAACATTTGCAATAAAATTTTTTCTAACTTTTTCTGACTGTTCAATTGAATCTGCCATATTGTTAAAAGATTGCGCTAGTTCCCCAAGTTCATCTTTATTTTTAACTTTTACCCTCTGTGAAAAGTCTCCTTTACCAAAAGCTCTAGCCGCTACAGTCATACTTTTTATTGGCCTTACCATTTTGTACGATAATAGCCATATTATCACAAACGCAATCAGACATGCTATTAATGCTGCGAGGAAAAACAATTTCGTAACTTCTTTCCCGAAATTATTCATATTTTTCGCGCTGGACGATATAAAAATAGTACCAACAGTAGTTTCGTCAAACTTTATAGGTATGCCCACAGAGTAACAGTCGTAACTGTACACTGAACCCAAAGTGCTAACACCCACATATTGACCTGTTTTTACCTGATCTATTATATAACCCGGAATTTTATTTCCAATTTCCATATTAACACTGTCGTTTGAATAAAGCAATATCTTTCCTTGAAGATCCGTTATAAATACGTCTGCACCTATGTTTTCAGATGTAGAATTTAATATGCTTTTTATGAACGTTTCATTTTTTAACTTATAGCTCAAATTTGAATCCGCAGTTTTTTCTACACCATCTCGCGAAATAGTAACCGCCATATTATTTACGTTTCTAGTAAGTAATTCTTTTTTCTCTTCTGTTTTGTAGTTCGATAAAAAAAAGTACAGCATCATTCCTAGAGTAAAGAAACTTGTAAATAAGATTAATAAAAATGCACTTAAGTATTTTTTCAAAACTGTTGGGTTTAAAATTTTTTTCATTTTATTTTACCTCAAGTTCATATCCTACACCCCATACGGTTTTTAGCTTCCATTTGTCGGATACTCCTTCTAGCTTTCCACGAATCCTTTTTATATGCACATCCACAGTCCTTGAATCTCCAAAATAATCAAATCCCCAAATTTCATTTAAAAGTTGGTCCCTCGTAAATACTCTATTCGGGTGGCTCGCTAAATAATATATTAGTTCTTTTTCTTTAGGCGGAGCTTCTACTTTTTTCCCTTTTATTTTTAATTCATATTTCGACATATCTAGCTGCAAATTCTCGAGCTCTATTTTTTTTATTGTTTCCTCTTTATTCCCAGAGCGCCTCAACACAGCTTTAATTCTAGCTGTAACTTCTTTTCCCTCAAAAGGCTTAACCATGTAGTCATCTGCGCCAAGTTCTAAGCCTAACACTTTATCAAAGACCTCACCCTTAGCAGTTAACATTATTATAGGACAGTTAGATTCTTTTCTTATTTCTCTGCACACTTCCAGTCCATCTTTTCCAGGTAGCATTAAGTCCAACAAAACTAAAGCCGGATTTTCCTCTTTAAATTTTTTTATCGCTTCAATTCCATCATTTGCAACAACTGTGCTGTATCCATCTTTTTCAATATATAACCGCAAAAGTTCACAAATGTTAAGATCGTCGTCTACAATCAATATTTTTTCCATTCACATCAACTCCTTTATACATAATAAAAACAAATTTATTTATATTATAATATATTTTTTAAAAATTACCAATAGAAATTCAATAAATAATACATAAGTTTATTAAAATGCAGGAATAATAAAGTTGTAAAAGGAGTTGAATTGGTTGGAATTTGTAAAAGCTTTTGTAGTTGGCGGTTTAATTTGTGCTATCGGCCAAGTTCTAATCGACCGGACTAAAATGACACCGGCGCGTATATTAGTTTCATTTGTGACATTGGGCGTAATTTTAACAGCTTTAGGGATTTACGAGCCTATAGTTGAGTTTGCAGGTGCAGGCGCCACTGTACCTTTAACCGGTTTTGGCTATACTATGGCTAAAGGCACGCTAGAATCTATCAATGAAAAAGGTGCCATCGGCATTTTAACAGGTGGGCTTTCCTCAGCCTCTGCCGGAATAACTGCTGCAGTATTCTTTGGATATTTAGCAGCGTTAGTTTCAAAGCCCGGCGATAAAAATTAAATTTGTTTATTTTTGGTAACTCTTTGGTAATATCAGTTTATAAATATTTAATTTAATAAGGAAAGTTATATTGAAAAATTTGAGGAGGTAAAAAATTGAAAGCTACAGGAATTGTGAGAAGAATAGATGATTTGGGTAGAGTCGTCATACCTAAAGAAATAAGAAGAACATTGCGCATTCGTGAAGGTGACCCACTTGAAATATATACGGACACGGAAGGTGGAGTGATTTTTAAAAAATATTCACCCGTAGGAGAAATGTCAGATTTCGCGGAAACATACTGTGAAGTTTTAGCAAGAACGTCAAGCTTCCCTACAATAGTTTGCGATAAAGATCATGTAATAGCAGTTGCAGGTACTTCTAAAAAAGAATATATGGAAAGACGCATTACTCCCGCCTTGGAAGAGCTAATGGAGTCAAGAAAAAGTTACATTTTAAGAGACAAAAATGATTCATCTTTCCATCCCATTGAAGGCATAGAAAGAACAGCTGCTATAGTTTACCCTGTCATTGCTTCAGGAGACGTTACAGGGGCCGTCATAATGCTAAGCAATGACGAAGATACCATTCCTGAAGAATCCGATGCTAAAATCGCGCAAACAGCCGCCATATTTATAGGAAAGCAAACGGAAGAATAATACATTTCAAATCATAAACAGCCACATTTAGTGGCTGTTTATGATTTGATTTATTACTACATATCACATCACTATATGAACTTACTATATTTAACTCTCCTAAAAGTATTTTCGTGCTAATCTCAATTTTGCAAAAAACGATAAATTTCGCGTTTCTTTTATTTTAAGATAAAAATTAGCATTTGTTAAGTTTTGTATAGTAAAGGAGAAATTTGATGGAAGAAACTAGCTTAAAAGAAAATTTGAAGAAAAAAGGAATTTTTACTTTTGAAAAAGGAAATAAGGTAATTTTATTTAATCCATATAACCTTAAAAAAGTTTTTACAACTAAAGAAAGCTTCGAGGAGGACCTTGAAAAAAACTTTAATCTAATTATAAATAAAAATGAAAAATCAAAGCCTGAGCTTTAAAATATAAAGGTGATAATTTCCACAGAATGCAATTTTAGATGCGAATATTGCTTGGTTTATAAAAATAGAAAAAGAGTTCCTAGCTCTAAAATGAGCATTGAGATGGCAGGGAAAGTTATAGATTTTTATAACGACAGGATAAAAAATGGCGTTATCTTATTTACTGGTGGAGAACCGTTAACTAATTGGCAAACAGTAGAATACTTTTTAGACAATGTGGATGCGAAATTTATTATTCAAACCAACGGCTCTTTAATAAACGAAAGAATAGCTAAAAAACTGAAAGAAAAAAATGTTCTTATAGTTTTATCGCTGGATGGAGACACCAAAAGTAAAAACTCCATGAGAAAATTGTTAAATGGAGAAGAAGCCTACGAAGCAATATTGAATGGATATAGCAACGCAAAAAAAGCAGGTTGTACGGTAGGTGCGTCTGTAGTGGCAGGTAATTACAATGTTTCAAACCTCTACGATATGACTAAAAATTTAAGAGATAAATTAAAAGTGGACAGTTTCGGTTACAATATTCCGCATTTTACTAAGTACAACGATTCTGAAGTTGACATAGAAAAATATACGGATGAATTGATAAAAATTTTTTATTACGCGAAAAAAGAAAAAATATACATAGATCAAATTGCACGAAAGCTGAAACCCTTGATATTTGAAACTTTTAGAATAATGGATTGTACAGCGGGGGGCGAACAAATTTTAATTTATCCGGACGGGTCTACCACAAACTGTGTCAACTACCCTCCATTTAACAACAAAAGTTATAATTACGACAGATGGGTAAAGCGAACACCTATACATAGAAGGTATTGCAAAAACTGTGAAGCCATAGGCATATGTGGTGGCGGCTGCCTTTTCGATGGCATTAAAAGATATAAAGAAGGTTTAGACCTGAGGAACTGTTACTTTACCAAGAAGGTTTTAGAGGAATTCTTGTGGGATATGTACGATGAGCTTGAAAAATGTGAGTTTAACTACGAAAAGATGATAAAAGCTTATGCCGGCGTTATAGGATATAACAGTGCAGCAGGTGTTTCGGCCGGCCATGAGACGACAAATCTTTCAATTAATGAGCTGAAAAAGAACATTAAAATTGGATCGGAGTGATTTTTGTGATTGAAAAAGCTTGGAACTGGAACAACATAACCAGCACGCATTGGAACGAACCATCAGAAGATATTTATTATTATCTGCATTTGTGGTCTGAAAAAAGAAACAAAAAACTTTTGGACTTAGGCGCAGGTATAGGTAGGCATTCTCTGTTATTTGCAAAAAATGGTTTTGACGTTACTGCATTTGACTTTTCGAAGGAAGGACTAGATAAAATAGAGAGTTTTGCTGATCAACTTAATTTAGAAATAGATTTAGTAAATGGCAACATGAACAGACTTCCTTTTTCATCGCAAAGTTTTGACTTTGTAGTTGCCTATAACTCAATTTACCATACAGACTACGATGGTCTCATTAGAACGATTTACGAAATAAAAAGAGTGTTAAAAGCGAATGGCGAAGCTTTTATAACTATGCTTTCGAAAAACGATAAATCTTTTCTTGACGGAAGTGGATCTTTAATAGCTGAAAATACATTGATGAAAAAAGAAGAAGATGGAAGCGTATTGCCGCATTTTTTCGTAGACGAAGAATATATATACAAACTTTTTAAGTCATTTCACATTATTTCATTAAAGCAAATAGAAGAGTTTCATGAAGACAAAACGTTTTTCCACTATGCCATACATTTGAGGAAAGGTGATGAATAATGCGATACCATCCATGCTTTAACGAAACTTGCATAAACGAGATAAAAAGACTGCACCTGCCGGTTGCACGAGAGTGTAATATACATTGTAATTTTTGTGATAAAAAGATCACTTGTGCACATGTAAACAAACCCGGCGTAACTAAAAGAGTTTTAAAGTCTGACGAAATAATAGAGTACATAAAAAGTATAGACAAAAACAGATGCGTTTTTGGGATAGCAGGACCTGGAGAAGCTTTATACAACGAGGAAACTTTCAAATGCTTGAATGTTTTAAAAGATTGTACTACTTGTCTTTGCACAAATGGGCTTCTGTTGGACGAGAAAATTGACGAACTTATTTCGCTAAATTTAAACTTTTTATCGGTAACTTTAAATTCGCTCAACACAGAGGTTTCACAAAAAATTTATAGTTATGTTATATATAAGAATAAAAAATATTTTGGTGCAGACGCTGCGGAGCTTTTACTTGAAAAGCAGTTAAAAGGACTGAAAAAAGCCGCAAAAAGGCACATCAACTTAAAAGTAAATACAGTTTATATACCTGGAGTCAACGATAATCAGATATTACAGATTGCTAAACTTTGCAACAGACTGAATGTGGACATAATGAATATTATACCGGTTATACCTTCCGGAAGATTTAGCAACTGTAAGGTCGATTTTAAAAAATTAAACGAACTCAGAAAGGAAGCTGCAAATTATATTTTGCAAAAGGAAGCCTGCTCTAGGTGTAGAGCAGATGCCTATGGATACATAAATAAGGGGGATGAGAAAATTGGCTAAACAAGTTGCAATTTACGGAAAAGGTGGCATAGGAAAGTCTACAATGTCATCAAACATAAGTGCAGCATTAGCATCACTTGGGAAAAAAGTAATGCAGATTGGTTGTGACCCAAAAAAAGATTCAGTAAAACTATTGTTGGGCGGTAAAAAGATAATTTCAGTTTTAGAATACTTGCAAGATCACAACGAAATAGAAAATGTAGATGATATTGTTAAGGTTGGTTTTTCTGGAGTAAAATGCGTAGAATCCGGGGGCCCTGAACCGGGTGTTGGCTGTGCAGGAAGAGGCATCATTCTTAGTATAGATACCTTAAAGAAGCTAGGAGCCTTTGACTGGAATGATGACTATATAGTTTACGATGTCTTAGGTGATGTGGTGTGCGGGGGCTTCGCGGTACCTATACGAGAAGGCTACGCAAAAGAAATTTACCTGGTTGCTTCAGGAGAGTTCATGTCGGTTTTTGCAGCTAATAATATTTGTAAATGCATAAGGAAGTACGCAATAAACGGTTCTGTTACACTAAAAGGACTTATATTGAACTGCAGAGGAATTCCGAATGAGGAAGAAATAGTGTCAGAATTTGCTAAAGCAATAGAGACAAAAGTAGCACTTATTGTTCCGAGAGATAATAGCTTTCATAGAGCCGAAATCGCAAAGAAAACTGTAATAGAAATGTATCCAAATTCAGATGTATCAAATTTATTTATCAATTTTGCAAATAATATAGACAAGTGTGATGAGCCACGTGTACCGGTACCACTTTCAGATAACGAGATGTATGAACTTTATCAAAAATATGGATGGGGGTAAATATGAAAGGATTGTGCTTTAGCTCTGAAAATATAAACGATGTAAGCGTACAAAATTACTGTGGAACAGGCAACGTTAATTATGGCTGCTCCATGAGAGGGGCTTGGCGGTCTCTTCAGTGCATGAAGGATGACGTAGCTATAGTGATACACGGTCCTAAAGGATGCAACAATGAATTTAAACTTGACTATGTAGGGGGTGTTGCAAGAACTTACTGTACAAACATGAACGAAAAGGATGTGATAACCGGTGGGCTTAGTAAACTTGAAAAACTGCTCTTTGAACTTAATAATGTAGAAAAAATTTCATTAATTGTGGTATTGACAACTTGCACTAGTGAGCTGATAGGTGAAGATATTGACGGACTTGTAAGCAAAATAAAGAGTAAGATGTCAAAAAAGTGCTTAGTTTTACATACTTCAGGTATTTCCGGCATGGCACAGTCTGACGGACATAATATGGTGATTTCAGAATTAGTTAAAAGTTTTACAAAAAGTCAAGAAAAAATTCCAAACAGTGTAAATTACATAGGGTACAGTTGGCCGTTTGACTACCGTGCGGGCAGAGATATGTTTGAACTTGAAAAGCTTTTAAATAGCATAGGGATAACGTTAAACGGAGTTTTTACATCTAATTTAGGGCTGAATGATATTGAAAAAGCTTCAAGAGCCAGTTTAAATATAGTGAGATGTCCCGGATCGGCTTACAGCACTATTAAATTTATGGAAGAAAACTTTGATGTACCATATTTAAAGTTGCCAATACCGGTAGGAATAAAAAATACGACGTTATTCTTTGAAAGTCTTGTAGATTACTTTCACTTGGGAGATGAAAAAAAGCTCATTTTAAATGAATATAGATTATTTACTGAGAAAAAATTGAATTATTTTAAAAGACTCTTAAATGGCAAAAAAGTAGCCGTAGCTGTAGGAGCTAACCGCACGTTGGACTTGATTGAAGCATTGCTTGAGCTGGAGTTAGATATAAAGGTTATTTCCTTTTATAGACTGCACGAGACAATAGGAGATAAGGTAACAAATATTAGCGGAAAGACTTTTAAGAGACTTTCAAATTTAATAAAGAATGAAAATTTGCATTGTGATGTTTTAGCCTACCCCGACAGCAAGCAATTTTGGGAAGTGATAAAGAAGAATGAAGTTGATATAGTTTTTGATGTGCATACAAATAGAAAACTAATTCATAATATGGGGCTTGCTTTTTCTGAATCTATGGACGTAGAGCACCCGTACCATTTTTACTATGGGTTTCTAGCGCTTGCGGCTAACTTAGTGCAAGAATTGAATCAACCATTTTATAAAAAATATAAGGAGTTTTGCCTATGATGCAAGATTTAGCCTTTCAAAATAATGTCGACAGTGCAGTAAGTTATTGTTATTTCTTTGGAGCCTATTGTGCAGCGTACGGTATTAAGGATAGCATAATTGTTTTGCACACTCCATCAGGTTGCCAAAGAAGAATATTATACCTTTGGTCCATGCACGATAATTCAAACAATTTTAAAGCTACACTGTCGACTAATTTGATAGATAAGGATGTGGTATTTGGAACAGAAAATAAACTTGTAGATTTTGTTGAAGACACTTGCACTCGCTACGATGGAAAAATTGTGTTTATATTAACAAGCTGTGCACCTGAAATTGTAGGTATAGATTATAACTTGGTGATTCCGCAAGTAAAAAACAGTAGTAAAAAAATTATACCGATTAATTCGCCCGGGTTTCGAGGTGACTTTTACGAAGGTTTTAGTGATACAATCTTAGAAACCGTTAAATCTTTGTCCATACATAAGGAAAAGTACTCAGACAGAGTAAATATAGTGGGGTATATGTTTTCAAGATATGAAGAAGATGAAAACGGAAATATTGAGGAATTAAAAAAAATATTGGACAAGTTGGATTTAAAAGTAAACGCTGTATTTTTTTCAGGAGATACTTATGGAGAATTAGAAAAGTTCTCGCAAGCTAAATATAATATTATTTTCCCTTATGGAGAAAAATGCTCAAAATATTTGCAGCATGAAGTTGGTCAAGAAAATATATTTTGTGATTTGCCTATAGGTTTAGAAAAAACGATAGATTTCATAAACTGTATAGCAAATGCCACACAAAGAAAAGAAACAGCAAAAATTTTCATAAAAAGAGAACTTTCTAGAGTTATTCCGAAAGTTCAAAATACTATTCATAAGATGACAGGTAAAAAAGTAGCGGTAGTGTCAGACTGGCAGTCTATAAAAAGCTTATTGCCTATGATTTTAGAGTTTGGGATGGAACCAGTGCTTATAGGAATATATAATTCCAATTTAAACGAAAGCAAAGAAAAAATCTTAGACTTAATTGCAAAAAATAGTACTTTGCAGTATGAGCCTATTGTTATTGAAGCTTGTACGAGAGGACAGATAAAAGAAACTTTAAGGGACAACTACGTAGATTTTTGCATTGGAAGTTCAATAGAATCTAGAGATCTTGACGAGCTAGACATTCCAACTTTGGAGTACAGTTTGCCACTTTTTGAAAAGCATTATAACTTTAATTCACCTACTTTAGGATTTGACGGAGTACTTAACATGAGCACACAAATATTTAATTTATTAAACAAAAAAGCACTTAGAAGAGAAAGTGTAATAAAAAAACTGGAAAGCTTAAAAAAATAATTGAAAAGGTCGTGATTAATTTGATATTTACTACAAAAGGCTTTGAGGAAGCAGTTAAACATCCGGAGCTAAAAGAATGCGATTGTGAAATCAACAACATAGGTTGGAGCTTAGGTAACGCTTGTCCATGCAACTGTGAGCAATGCTATTCTTTAACAGTTAGGGACAGGGGTATGGATATATCGGAAGCAATGGTAGACAGAGTAGTTAGCCAAATAGAGAAGCTAAATGTAAAAACCGTTAACCTGGGTGGAAACGAACCGTGGTACACAAATGGAATTAATGGAAAATCAATTTTGCCGTACATATTGAGAAAATTAAAATCTATAGGAGCTAATGTAGGCATAACAACCGCAGGTATCACGCTCATTAAACTTCTAGAGGAAGACAAAGAAGCGTTTGATTTGCTAAATGACGTAGATGTGAGTTTGGACTCTCCCATAAAAGAGGAACACGATAAAAACAGAGGTGCGTCTGTGTACGATTTAGCGATTCGGTCCTTAGAGATAGCAAAGAAACATAATTTGGAAAGAACAATAATAATGTGTGCCATGAAGTGGAACTTTACAAGAGACAGGATTGATGAACTAATAAATTTGGCTAAAAGATATGGCGCTAATATTAGATTCAACATGTTGAAGCCAGTGAAAAAAGAGCACGTTGACCAAATTGTTGATTTGGATGCTTTTTACGAAAACTACAGCTACTTGCTGAGCAGATGTGAAACTTTAGATATAACAGAACCTCGGCTTAATTCGATGGTAAATAGTGAGGAGTCTAAAAGGTGCCCTTGTGGAAGAACTTCATTACGGATACACTCTATAACTCCAGATGGCAAAATACCAGTTTCGCCTTGCGTTTACTTGCACGACTACAAAGCCGGGAACCTTTTAGAAGACGATATCTTAGATATCATACAGTCAGAACCTTTCAAAGAGTTTAGAAGAAGAAACAAAAACCCTGAATACATAGAAGGCTGCAAAGATTGCGAAAAAATAAAAACATGTGGTGGTGGATGTACGGCAAGTGCTTATTTGATAAATTACCTTAAAAACGATGAACGAAATATATATGTAAAAGAACCAAATTGCCCAAGAGACTACAGTGGAAAGTTTGCACAGGATTATCGTAGATCAAAAGTTCAAAAATCTTTGGTGCATATAGATTATCTTTGCACGTGGATAGGAAAGCCTTAAAAAAACTCTGTTCACATTATTAACTTTAGGGATTAGAACAAGTTTCTGTAAAATAATTCAACTAATGTTTACTTGAATTTAAAATGATAAAGTAACTTATCGTAAAACTAGATTTTTAAAACTTTTTAAAAATACGAATAAAACACATGAAGAAAGTAGTTGCTGAAGAAAAAGAGCATGAGTTGAATTCAGATGGTTTCTTGCAAATTGTGAGAAAATATTCAAGCATAGAGGAACTAACACCAGATATCCTGCATGAGTTTATTGACAAAATCGTAGTGCATCACAGAGAAAAAGTTCAAAAAATAGAGATTTATTATAATATGCTATGACAAGTGCAGATTCCAAAATTGACCCGGCCACAAAAAGACGGTTACAAAAAATCTTTTGGACGCACAAAAAAAGAGCAGATGGCCTGTTAAACAATCTACTCTTCAAAAGGAGAACCATAAAAACATTCCATGCCCCTTATAGTACTCCACAGTGGTACCGGTGGTGGGACTCGAACCCACACGGTGTTGCCACCAACGGATTTTGAGTCCGTCTCGTCTGCCAATTCCAACACACCGGCAAAATTATTACAAGCTTATTTTACAACAGATTTTTTGAAATTTCAATAGCTATTTGATTTTTTTATAAGATTATCCTTCTATACACAAAGCTTTTTTTATGGCATCGATAAATTTGTTATTTTTTATATCATTGCCATCTATCATAGAAATTTGCATACTTTTTGCACGTTTGTAAAGGTACGAATTTCCCCTATTTACATTGCTTAAGACAGTTAGAATGGACCTTGAGTTTTTGCCGCCGAAATAAAAAGGATATACACTTAACTCTTGCAGTGCATCAGAAGAAGGCTCGGATAACTTGCACGATAAAAAACATGGCCTTGTTTTATAAAAAAACGTAACGTCAATTTCATTGACGATTTCAATTAAACTATTTTCAGATTTATTCCAGTCTATTTTTACACTGAGGCGAACATCATGAAACAAACCGCATTGTTCAAGTTTTATAAAACAGTACAGCTCAAGCCACACTCCAAAGTCTGTCATATATCTTTTTATGGTGTCGTTTTTAAAATAGAACGATACTTTTTGGTTATTTAAATTTAATTGATGTATAAGGCTTAATTTTTCAGCTTTTCTCAACAGGGCTTCTCCTGAGAAAGTTACGTTACTTTTAGATATGTTAATTCTTTTTGGTGCTTCAAAAAAATTTGGCCTGCCGGTTTGAGGAAACTTTGCCCTTCCTGTTTGTAAGTAATAACAAAGGTCTTTCCATGCAGCTATATCTTTAAAAACCTCGTTACAAAAGTTCAATATGCTATTAAATAAATGACGTGGCGGAGTGGGATGGTTGTTTCCAGAAAGAAATGCACCTCTAGCGGCAAAAACAGTGTCTATAGTCAATTTTGGGTATTTAAAATTTTTTTCAAGAGAGTGACAACCGTAAATATTTATCAATTTATTTTCAAGGAGTTGTATTTTAAATACGGGTGTAAAAGTTTTTTTACAAGCCAAATATGCCCCAATAACTCCCAGCTCACTTGCACCTGTTATATCGAAATAGCAATTTGTATTCCTGTGGATTATCCAGGTACAAGTGTTTACCACTTTGTCTATGTTTGAGCTGTCAAAATTTACGCATTCAAATTCTATATTATGTATTTTAGACTTACAAGCATTTTTTAAATTCTCCATATTTTTATTATCGGTATAATTTTTATCGTAAAGCAGGATGACTTTTTTGGGCATAAATGAAAATATTACTATTAAATTATACATTTGTTCGTCATTGTAAAGTGTAATTAAACAGTCCATTTTCATTTCTCCTTTATATTTTTTCTCAAATTAGGATGAGCTGGAAACCATTTTACTTAAAAGCAATAAATCTAAAGTATCGACGACACCATCATTGTTTATATCTGCAGCTTTTGAATTTATTTCGCTAAGTGAAGATTTCCCAAAAATGTGATTATACATACAATCAACGTCGCGGCTGTTAGCGTTACCTTCACCTGTAATATCGCCTTTTACTATGAAAATAAACTCTGCAGTTTTGCCATCTTTAGAGAAAATTGCGACACTGCCAGTACCAAGCTTCCCGCTCGTGATAGCTTTTCCTACATAATTTTTAAATTCTATACTGTAACCACTTAAATTTAAATTGTCCTTTACTTTGCTGATAGTTTCAGACAATGGAATATATACGCGCTCACTTTCACTCAAAGTGTATGCATCGTTTAACGCTTTAACAACAGGCTCAAAGTCCAAAGGATTGCCTGGCTCAGGGTCTGTATCATTTTTTATCTCTATTAGATTATTTTTGTCTAGTATTTTAGCTTTTAGGTAGGCATCATTTTTCCAAACTAAAATCGTCTTAGAACCAGAAGTGCAGATAAATACGATTTTATCCTGGGTGTCTAATTCCACTTTATATTTTGCTGTAAGACTATCATCTATGTCGTAGAAAGTGACGATGTTGTTACTTGTCAGTGCGGCTATGTAATTTTTACTATCAGCTTTATATACAGCAGAACAAAAGTCCACACTCAAATCTAAAACATTAACACTTAAAATGTGCTCTATGGTATAATTTTCACTGTCCAATTTAAAATATTTCCCTGTGTTTGTTGCCACTATATCATCGCTTAAAAAATGCATAAGGTTATCGGGTAAATTATCTTTGTTACCATTTTTGGGAGCTATATTCTCGCTCTCAGATGACACGCCAGCTTCATCTATATTGTAAGCTAATAGGTAATTATTATCATTTTCTTGAACATATAATTTGCTTTTGGAGGAGTTTATGGCAAATTGGTTGCAGTTTTCAAATACTTTATTTATTCCTTCTTCTCTGTCATATACCACCAAATCTTTCTTTTGGTTTTTGTAACTAACAAAAGAAAATACGAAATTATTAGCAGCTGAAAAATTTATCCAATCATCTGCAGTTAGCTCACTTTCTGGTCCTGTAAACTTACCATTTTCATACTTATATTTTTTAACTTTTTTTCCCCTATCTAAACTATGAAAAATATAAATATAATTGCCATCAGAGACTGCAGAAATATACTTAAAGTCTAAAGTAAGAGATGAGCTTATGGTATTACCATCAAAGTAAGATAATTTTGTATTAGCGGTGTCTGCACTAACAATATAAAAACCACCTAAATTATCGGGTAACAATTCAATTTTAGAGTTGTCTGAAGAAAAGTAAGCACTTGAATCTATCTCGCCTGCGGAGCAATTCGGTGTGGTTTTGATGTTTGCAAATAAGTGAAAACAGAGAGCTACTAAAAGTGCCACACAGGTTATTACAGCTTTACCTTTTTTAGGTTTCCTCATAAACATTCCTTCTTTTTAAATAAACTTGCTATATTTTATCATAATTACATTTAAAAATCAAGCAAAATAAACATTTTAATTTTTATTAAATAAAATTTTAACACCACCCTGTAATTAAAGTACAAAGTGATGTTCCTGAAAAATATTTGAATTTATAAGGTTTTTATGTTTTAATAAAACAGCTTAACTAATCAAAAATCAACTATATTTTTTATTTTATTACCCTAAAGGCTTTAATTTGTTCTTTAAATTCAACAGGAAAGCTTTCATCCACTTCAACCTGTAGCGGCTGTGAAAGATCTAAGCTGAATATTCCCATTATGGATTTGCCGTTTATGACATGCCGTTCTGAAATTAAATTTACAGGGAAATCAAACTTATTGGCAAAAGTGACAAAGTTTTTTACGGTTTCAATATCAGATAGTATAATGTCTTCTTTATACATATCGTGCCTCCCAAAATGTAAAACTCAGTATTTATATCTATGTTAGCAGCATTAGTTCATTAGGTCAAGCCTATAAAACTAACTTTATATGAACTGACAAAAAAAACAAAAAAATCTCGAATTTTAGGAGAAAGTAATGAAAGTATTTATTTTTACCCTCGGTTGCAAAGTAAATCAATATGAATCTCAAGCTATATTAGAAAATTTTATTAAAAACGGATTTGAAAAAACAAATGATTTAAAAGAATCAGACATAATAATTGTAAATTCTTGCACTGTCACTGCTGAAAGCGATAAAAAAGTTAGAAAGATTTTACATAAAGTGAAAAAGGAAAATTCAAAATCCATAGTAGTACTAACAGGCTGTATGCCACAAGCTTTTCCTGAAAAGGTTTCTGCTTGGCCAGAAGCCGATATAGTAGTAGGAAACGCAAACAAAAACGATATAATAGATGCGGTTAAGAAATTTGTAGATTCTCGAGATAAAATCTCTCGTATAGAAAATTTCTTGAATACATACGATGACTTCAAAATAGAAAACTTTAACGACAGGACAAGGGCTTTTGTAAAGATTGAAGATGGATGTAACAGGTTTTGCTCATATTGTATCATTCCGTACTCAAGGGGTCGAGTAAGGTCAAAAAGTCTTGAGAAGCTGAAAGACGAAATAGAAAATCTTGCAAAAAATGGATATCAAGAAATTGTGCTAGTTGGCATAAATCTTTCTTGTTACGGCCAAGGTATCGGCAAAAACCTCTGTGACGCTATAGAAGTTGTTACGTCAGTTAAAGAAATAAAACGAGTTCGACTTGGTTCATTAGAACCCGAACAAATGGATGAACATTTTATAAAGCATTTAGCAAAAATAGAAAAACTATGCCCTCAGTTTCACTTGTCGCTACAAAGTGGATGCGATGAAACTTTAAAAAGGATGAACCGACACTATACTACAAAAGAATACGAAACTATCGTCCAAAATCTCAGAAACAGCTTTGAAAACCCTTCCGTTACTACAGACGTGATGGTTGGATTTTCAGGAGAAAGCGACGAAGAATTTTTAAAATCTATTAACTTTATAGAAAAAATTCACTTTGCAAAAATTCACGTTTTTCCATACTCTGTAAGACCTGGAACAAGTGCAGAAAAATTTAAAAATCAAATAAGCCCGCAAGTTAAGAACTCACGGACTAAAACAATGCTTACCATTGCAGAAAAGTTAAATTCAGAATTCTTAGCAAGCCAAGTAAATAAGATTGAAGAAGTTTTGTTTGAACGGCCTATTGGAGAATTCATTGAAGGTTACTCAAAAAACTACACTCCTGTACTTGTCAAATCAGATAAAAATTTACTTGGTAAAATATACAATGTAAAACTTGCAAGTGTAAAAAATAATCACTGCTTTGGCGTTGTTCTATAGTCTAGCTGTTAAGAGCCTTTATCACATTGTTAACTTCCTCTTGGCTTTGTGGTAATTTCAATGATCCATAGCAAAATAGCATAAACCCATCACAGCCTGATTTTCTTGCATATTCCACTTCTTTTTGCAAAATATCATTTGAGTTCTTCCACGTTCCTCTGTCGACATCTGAACCTGCTTTGTAGACTCCCAGCCCACAGTAAAGCTTTATGTCCTTGTTTCTAGGGACATCTTTCCAGGCGTTCATAGCCGTGTCAAATGGCAAAAACCAATGCTCAAAATTTACGTACATTTGCGGACAAATGTAATCAACATAGCCCTTGTATTGGCACCAAGAATAAATATCTGCGCCTATTGCGGCGTTCTTCAGCATGTTACACTGCAGAGATATCCCAAATTCTACATCGCTTTTTATCGATTTTACAGCATTATAAGTACCTGCTACTAAAGCATTTATATTTGCCATTCTCCATTTATCAAGAGGTAAAGCCTCCCCCGGCGTTGCTTGATTCAAATATTCACTGTAGCATTTGGCATCAAAGTCCGGCTTATTTTCTGTGTAAAAATAATCATCAAAGTGAATACCGTCCACATCGTAATTCGAGACAACCTCTTTTACGCCATCTATTATGAGTTTCCTCACTTCAGCATACCCAGGGTTATAATACTTCTCATTGCCAAAATCCACAACAAAATTTTCAGTCTTAGGGTCCATATTGTTTTTCCAGGCGTTAAATGGGTTATTTTCAGCCAAAAATTCCGGTTTATTCTCTATTTGTATTCTTAAAGGATTTACCCATGCGTGAAATTGCATGTTCTCACTGTGAGTTTTTTCTATCATATATTTTAACGGATCAAATTTCAATGTATCGCCTTGTTTTTCTACCGCAATGTGCGAACTAGGAAAAATTTTTGACAGATACATAGCATCTCCAAAAGGCCTTACATGGACAATTAAAGTATTTAATTTCAAGTTTTTACAATCATCAACTATCTTATCAAATTTTTCTTTAAAAGCTCTTTCACTATAATCAGTTCCTTTTAAATCTAAGTCCATAAACGGAACCCAAACCGCTTTCATCTCTTCTGTTTTTCCAGCACTTGATGCACTAACTATAGTGCTTACACTTTTGCCTGCCGGAAAAAATTTTTCCTTCGCAGCTGAATATAAAACACTAAGCATAAGCATAAACAAACAGAATAATTTCATTAGTATATACTTTTTTACTTTATTTTTTTTATCATCCATTGTTGACAACCGTCCTTTTTGTTTTATAAAAAAATTTTATTAACTTGTAGTAAAAAAAATGACTATTAAATTAAATCAATTTTATATTTTTTTATCCAGCAGTCTATTTGTATAATGTACGCCATTATCTGAGGGACCCGCATTAATTGTCCATACCAGTTTTCATTCACCTTTTCTTCATTCTCTATTAGATCAACAACCTTGTTGTAATCAAGTATTGACGATAACACAGAAGTTTTATCCTGCAATATGGTCTTAACTTTGTCACTTACAGCTTTCATATATACCGGGTTATGAGTTTTCGGATACGGACTTTTTTTCCTGTATATTATCTCATACGGCAAAATGCCTTTCATTGCTTCTCTTAAAACGCCTTTTTCCCTACCATTCAAGGCTTTTATTTCCCATGGCATATTAAAAGCGTACTCTACTATTCTATAATCGCAGAAAGGAACTCTCACTTCCAAGCCATTGTACATGCTCATCCTATCTTTTCTGTCAAGTAGTGTCTTCATGAACCACCTTATATTTAATATGAACATTTCCCTCATTCTTGAGTTCAACTTCGATTCCCCATTTAGTTTTGGTACGTCTTTCATCGCACTTAAGTATTTTTCCTGCACATAATTTTCGCCAGACTTTAAAAAACCTTCTTTAAGAATATTTCTCCTAATATTTAAAGGCCTTGGCCATGGAAAAGTTTCATCAAATAAAATTTCTCTGTCGTGATACCAAGGATATCCTCCAAAAATCTCATCGGCACATTCACCTGACAATGCAACAGTAAAATCTTTTTTTATTTCTTTGCAAAAAAGTAAAAGTGATGAGTCTATATCAGCCATGCCGGGAAGGTCTCTTGCTAATGTAGAGTCATACAAAGCGTTGGCAAGAGTGCCGTTTGAAAGCGTTACCGTTTTGTGATTAGATTTTATATAATTTACCATTATATTTATGTACTCTAAGTCAGAGTTTGGCTGATATTTATTCTTTTTGAAATATTTCTCGTTGTCCACGTAATCTACTGAATACGTACAGAGCGTTTTATTTTCTTTTCTATAGTAATCTGAAGCTACTTTTGATATTATGCTTGAGTCAAGGCCTCCAGATAAAAAGCAACAAAGTGGTTTATCGGATACCAGCTGTCTATTTATAGAGTCGGTTACTAAAAATCTCGTTTTCTCTATAGCCACACTCAAGCTATCCTCAAACTCTTTGGCTTGCAATTTCCAATAAAAATTTTTTATTGTTTTATTTTTCGAAAAAGCTATATACTCTCCGGGCTTAAGCTCCTCTACTCCTTTTATTACGCCATTCCCAGGTGTTATCCCTGGTCCCATAAAAAATATCTCCTTCAGGCCAACTTCATCTACTACAGGTTTAACTATCGGGTTACAAAGTAAAGTTTTTATTTCAGATGCAAAAATTATTCCATTATTGTAAAAATAAAAAAATAGTGGTTTTACGCCTATTCTATCCCTAGCTAAAAATAACTCTTTGTTTGAATCGTCCCAAACTGCAAATGCAAATATTCCGTTTAATTTATTTACACAGTCCTTGCCCCACTGAACAAAGGATTTTAAAAGCACTTCCGTATCTGAATGACCTCTAAAGCTATGCCCCAACCCTTCAAGTTCTCTTCTTATCTCATCTGTATTATATAGCTCACCATTGTACACAACAGTATATTTTTTGTTGTTAAAGTTAAATGTCATTGGCTGTTTTCCATTTTCAGGGTCAACCACAATCAGTCTTCTATGTATTAAACAAATATTTTTATCAACGTAAATGCCATTTTCATCCGGTCCTCTTCTTCTCAAAGACTCTGACATTGCACTAATGCAGTCACTTTCACTGATATCTTTTTCCCAATCAAGCCAGCCAGCAATACCACACATACGTAAACCTCCTGTAAATTTAAAAATTTCTATTATTACAATATATAAAAAAAAATAAATCAGGTTACTACAGCCTGATTCATTTTTTATTTTACTCAATCTCTAAACTTCAGTTTTCCAATTGGTTGTTGTATATCTCTTCAATAATTCTTTTAAATGCAGGGCCACAGCTTTTTGAGCCACTTTCTGCATCTTCTGCAAAAACTACAACTGAATATTTAGGTTCATTTTCCGGGAAAAACCCAGCATACCACGCCTGTTGCGCATAGTGTTCCCCCACTTTTATTCCGCTCTGAGCTGTACCCGTTTTTACCGCAACTTCACATGCTTCGGGCTTTCCTAAAATACCTGTTCCTATATCCGCTGACATTTTCATCGCTTCTTTCAAAAAGTCTGCCGTATACCTTGAAAAGGCTCTTTTGGCTGGCCTTTGAAAATTTCTCTTGATATATTCTAGGTTTTCTCCTACAAGGCCCTCTATCAGCTTAGGTTTAACAAGTTTTCCCTTCGATGCTATAGCATTTATTAGCGCTGACACTTGAATAGGCGTTGCCATAAGCTTGCCTTGTCCAAATGACAAATTTGCCATTAACTTTGGGTCTTTTAAACTATCTAAGTTCGGCAAGTTTCCACTTTGAGAAAAAAGTCCTGGTGCAAGTTCTATCTTTTCACTAAAGCCTAAACTTTTAGTAAAATCAATAAATTTTTCTGCATCCATATATTTCATTAAATTGACAAAATAAGTATTGCACGAATATGCTAAAGCTAACTTTGCATCCTCTCTCTCCCATGGCTTTTTCCATTAAAACAGTGGTACGTTCCGTCATTTACATTAATTGACCCTGTACAATCAAACTCTGTATCCAAATTCGTGCTAGTCTCCATCGCCGCCGCAATAGTTACTAACTTAAAAATCGAGCCCAAATTGTATGAAGATAATCCTCTATTTAAAAGTGGAGAATCCTCGTTATTTAAAGAAGCAGATACATTGTTCGGGTCAAACTGCGGAGTACTAACAAAAGCTCTGATTTCACAGTTCGGAACCTGCGTGATTATAATCGCACCTTTTTTTAAATACTTTTCAGCAACTTCCTCTGAAATTTTCTGTAAGTCCTTGTCTATAGTCAAAACCACTCCCTGTGACTGCTTATACAACGTATCCTCTACTTTAAGTTGCTTACCATCTAAAATTTCCCCTAATGCATTAATCTTATATTTTAATTCTATTTTCCCTTTTGATGAATTTAAATAATCGTTGAAGGCCTTCTCTATACCACAAATTCCATTGCCACTGCTGTCTAAGTATCCCAAAATATGCGACGCTAGTTGAAAATCGGAGTATCTCTTAGGTACTTTAAAATATTGAACGTCTTCTGAAATTATTCTGTTCTGCTCACTATTTACTTTCAAACAAAATGGTTTTCTTGTCTGCAAAAGTGGAATGATTTCATTCATTTCACCAGAAGACATTATCTGACTTAAAGTTTTTGGTGTAGAATCATTTGGGAAAACCGACATCATAGTATTTTTCTGTAAGTTTACCAAAGGTCTTTTCTTACAGTCGTAAATAATACCCCTAGCTGACGCCACATTTAACTTGTAGATGCCATTTTGCAAAGCTGCCGTTTGAAGATACTCACCTTGAGATAAAGTGTACAAACGGAAAATAGAAAAACATATACAAAATAAAAGCGTCATGAAAAATATCGTAATTCTTTTGCTCATATTTATACCACCTAATCAGTTCTAATAAATAGAATTGTCCGGTATGTATGAATAAATTCAAAAACTCAAATTATTTTATCTACATCCACCACGCTGAATTTGTAGTCAAGTCCAATTTCACAGATCTTAGGCAAAGCTAAAGAATAGATATCGGATAACTTAGCCTCAAAAGCAAATTTTTTCAAAATGCTTTCATCTTTATATTTTTCAACCTCTGAATATTTAGTGAACACAGGAAGAGTAGCTGATTTTTTTAATTTACTTAAAATTTCTTTACCTTTAGCGCTAAACCCTAAAATCCTTATGTAGGACGGCAAAACATTTTGAAATTCTTTATCTATGCCAAGTATCAATGATAAAACAATACGCTTTATTCTGGCGAGCGTGTACCTTTTAGATTTTACTTTATTTAACAACTCTTCAAACGACGATGAACTCCTTATCTCTTTATATATCTTAAATTCAAGCCCTTCGCCTATTTCTGAAGCCATCAATATATCGTCTATTTCTAACTTTCTCAATTGAAACAAAAATGCTCTTTCAAGCATTTTTACATCTGCTGGGGCTAACTCCAAAGCCACTTCTTGCTTCAAAATTTCCAAAGTGGCTCTCGGCACAAACTGCGAATAATCTTGACCTTTTAAAATTAAACTTCTTATATATGATGAACTTGCAAAGTTTCCGGCACAGTCCATGCTATTGTGCAAAACTCGTTCCCTCAAAACCGGTAACGGCTTTATTCGCGAATCAAACTCATTCAAAGCTTTTATGTATTCAATAGCTAAATTATTATTTGGAAAATTAAAAATATTTGAAACCCGGCTGCCATAAACTTTTTCTATCGCCAAAGCTCTGGCTTTTGCAAAAGTTATGCCTGTTTTTAAAAACTTTTTTATCTCAGCACTTACAGTTTCAGAAGATGTTGCTTCAGTTGCTGTCTTTAACATCTCCATATTTCCACATTCACTACCAAAAATTAACGCATCTATACACCCTAGTGAATTTGCTAAGTAAATCGCTGATTTTGCAAAGATTTCTGCCCTAGATATCGAGTATACAGCCGGCAATTCTATCACTAGATCCACGTTATTTAAAAGCGCCATTTTCGTCTTTGCAAGCTTGGAAATAATAGAAAATTCACCTCTTTGCGTAAAATTTCCAGACATAATGGCAACAATATGAGTAAAACCCATCTGATTCGCTTCAGATATTAAATAGGCATGTCCGTTGTGAAAAGGGTTATATTCACAAATTATAGCACATACGCGCATAAAGACCCTCCAGTAAGTTTTATTTTAATTATATTACAATAAATTCTATAAGTCCAAAATAATTTATTTTATATTTTTGATATTTAAAAGAATATTTAATTGACATTTTTATGCATATATGCTATTATATATTAAATTTAACAGGAGGAATGTAGAATGAATTTAGATGAGTTTAAAATCTCTGGAAATAAAAAATTTGACTTTAAAAATTTTGACCCCGGTGCTAAAAAGTTAAAATTAGATAAATTTGAGATTGCAAATAAAAGTTTAGTAAACCTACAAAGGTTAGGACAATTTCAAGATAAGTTTTACGCTGAAGGTAAGGAAAGTTTGCTTTTAATTTTTCAAGCCATGGATGCAGGAGGCAAAGACGGCGCCATAAAGCACGTTATGAGCGGCCTTAACCCTCAAGGCGTACAAGTTAGCAACTTTAAACAGCCAAGCCCGGAAGAACTTTCACATGACTATTTATGGCGCTGTATAAAGAAACTACCATCAAAAGGTATTATTGGCATTTTTAACAGGTCATATTACGAGGACGTGTTGATTGCAAAAGTCCATAAATTATATAAAAATTACAACATGCCGGATAGGTGCAAAAAAGATGTTATTAATAAGCGTTATAAACAGATTGTAAACTTTGAAGACTATCTGTGGGAAAATGGCGTGCGAGTATTAAAATTTTTCTTCTGCATATCCAAAGACGAACAGAAAAAACGCTTTTTCAAAAGGATAGACAACAAAAACAAAAACTGGAAATTATCTGAATCAGATATAAAAGAACGCGCGTTGTGGGATACTTACATGGAGGCGTACGAAAATGCTATAAATAAAACAGCAACTCCCACAAACCCTTGGTACATCATACCCGCTGACAAAAAGTGGTTTGCTAGATATTTCGTATCTGAGGTCTTAACAAAAACAATGGAAGAAATAAACCCCCAGTATCCTAAAAATAATACAAATACTGAAAAATTAGTTTTGAACTGCAAAGAGATTTTAGAAAAAGAAGTCTAAACATTTGACAAAGCCTGTAGGTTGTGGTAAGATTATTTTACCGCATATTGCAGGCTCTTTAAGAAAACATTCGTTTTCGCCTGTAAGTAGCGAGTTTTATAAAAAGGGCAGGTGCCAAATATGTACGCAATTATTGAAACCGGTGGAAAACAATATAAAGTTGAGCAAGGCGACGTTATTTTCGTTGAAAAGTTAACCGCTGAAGAAGGCTCTACCGTTGACTTTAAAGTTGTTGCTATTTCAAATGATGGCAGTCTTTCTTTAGGTACTCCATATGTTGATTCTGCTAAAGTTAGTGCTAAGGTTCTTAAGAACGGTAAAGGTAAAAAAATAACAGTATTTACTTACAAACCTAAAAAGAGTGAAAAGCGCAAGTTAGGTCACAGACAACCTTACACCAAAGTGCAAATCGAAAATATCAACGCATAATGATAAATGCTACTTTTTTAGTAAATGAATCTGGTTCAATTTTGGGATTTCAAATTTCTGGCCACGCTAACTACATTAACAGCCAGCCAGATGTAATTTGTGCCGCCGTTTCTTCAGCCGCTTACATGGCAACTAATACAATTACCGATATTATTAAAATTGCTGCTGATGTTAGCGTCGATAATAGTGGAAAAATGTTTCTTAAAATAAAAAAAAAGGATTATAATCCTTGCAAAGATATACTTCAAGGTCTAAAGTTACACTTAATTGCTTTAGAAGAATTATACCCTGAAAATATTGTTGTAAATTATATGGAGGTGTAATAATATGCTTAAAATTAATATACAATTGTTTGCTCATAAAAAAGGAATGGGTTCGACCAAGAATGGTAGAGATTCTGAATCTAAAAGGCTTGGCGTTAAAAGGGCCGATGGGCAATTTGTTTTAGCGGGTAACATTTTAGTTAAACAAAGAGGCACACACATCCATCCTGGCAAAAACGTAGGCCGTGGATCTGATGACACTCTATTCGCGTTAACCAGCGGTACAGTTAGATTTGAAAGGTTCGGTAGAGATAGAAAACGTGCTTGCGTTTATACCGCCGCTGAATAATTTGGCCAGGGAGGATATTTTCCCCCTTGTATTCTTAATAATCTCGTCTTAGTCGTAACTAATATATAAAAAAAGCCTCATTTAAAACGAGGCTTTTTTGTTATCCTTTTTAAAGATAACATTACTATCCTTATTATTTACCACAGCATTTTTTATATTTTTTGCCGCTGCCACATGGACAGGGATCATTTCTGCCGACTTTTTCAGTATTCCTTATCGTTTTGCTCGTGCCAGAAGAATTTACCCTCACATTCGTTAACATAGGACCTTCGTTTATAGCACCTTCTCGTTTTGGTGCAGCTCTGCCAGGAGTTCTAAAGTTCAATAAAACCTTAACAGTATCATCGCGTATATTGTCAATCATTTCGTCAAACATATCAAAGCCTTCTGTACGGTATTCCATAACCGGGTCACGTTGAGCATATGCGCGCAGTCTAATGCCTTTCTTTAGTTCTTCCATCGCATCTATGTGATCCATCCAATGGTTATCTACATTCTTGAGAAGAATAACTCGCTCGATTTCACGCAGCATTTCTTTGCCGAACTCGTTTTCTTTTTCTTGGTATATTTCCAAAGCATTTTTTTGTATTTCCTCAACTATCGAGTCTATAGTAACTTTTTTAAGCTCATCCTCAGTAAAGTTAAGGCTGTTCTCAGTTACACCCCAGCCAAGATAATAGTCTTTAAGTCCCGCTAAATTCCAGCTTTTCCGATCTTCATGTTCAGGCAAGTACTTCCTGACAGTTTTATCTATAGAGCCCTTGATCATCTTAACAATCTGTTCGCTTAAGTCTTCTCCATCAAGAACTTTGTTCCTTTGGTCATAGATAACTTCACGTTGACGATCCATAACATTGTCGTATTGGAAAACGCTCTTTCTGATTCCAAAGTCGCGGCCTTCAACTTTCTTCTGCGAGTTTTCAATAACACTTGAAATCATTTTGCTGTCTATAGGCATATCTTCTTCCACATTCAGCCTATCCATAATAGCTTTTACTCTATCACCATTAAAGAGCCTCATCAAGTCATCTTCAAGTGAAAGATAAAATTTCGTTTCACCAGGGTCTCCTTGTCTACCAGCACGGCCTCTTAGCTGGTTATCTATACGACGTGTTTCTGCTCTTTCCGTACCCATAATGACAAGTCCACCAAGAGCCTTAACTTCATCCGCATCTTTCTTTATACTTTCGTCATATTTTTTTCTAAGATCACTGAAAGTCTGTCTTGCATTCAAAATTTCCTCATTATCGGTATCAGCAAAGCCTGTAGCCTCCACTATGACATCTTCGCTTATTCCCATTTTACGCATTTCCGCAATAGCCAAGTACTCTGAGTTACCACCAAGCTTAATATCAGTTCCACGGCCGGCCATGTTGGTAGCAATGGTAACTGCTCCTTTTTTACCCGCTTGAGCAATAATCTCAGCTTCTTTTTCGTGATACTTAGCGTTCAACACTGTATGCTTGATGCCTTCTTCTTTTAGAAGCTTACTTAAAAGTTCTGATTTTTCAATAGATATGGTTCCAACAAGAACAGGCTGTCCTTTCTTGTGGTACTCTACCAAATCTCTGATAGCCGCTTTATATTTTCCTCTTTCAGTTTTGAAAACTGCATCATGATGGTCTATTCTTTGAATAGGTTTGTTGGTAGGTATCGCAACAACGTCTAGCTTATAAATTTCACGGAATTCGTTTTCTTCAGTCATAACAGTACCGCTCATACCGGACAATTTCTTATATAGCTTAAAGTAATTTTGGAACGTAATAGCAGCTAATGTTTTAGATTCTCTAGCAACTTTTACTCCTTCTTTAGCTTCTATAGCTTGGTGCAAGCCTTCATTGTAACGACGTCCAAACATCAAACGGCCTGTAAATTCGTCTACTATTACAACCTCACCATCTTTTACAACATAATCAATTTCATTTTGCATAACGCCATGTGCTTTTATTGCCTGGTTTATATGATGCTGTATGGTAGTATTTTCAATATCAGTCAAATTCTCAACATGGAAAAATTCTTCTGCTTTTTTCACGCCGTTTTTAGTCAATGTAGCTGTTTTAGCTTTTTCATCTACTATATAGTCTGCATCTTCGTGAACTTCATCTGCATCCTCTTTTTCGTTCAACTCCGCAACCTTAACCATTTTAAGTGTCCTTGCGAAATTATCAGCTACATGATAAAGCTCTGTTGATTTATCACCCTGTCCAGAAATAATAAGTGGAGTTCTTGCCTCGTCTATTAGTATAGAGTCAACTTCGTCGACAATCGCGAAATTGTGCCCACGTTGAACACGGTTTTCTTTGTAAGTAACCATGTTGTCCCTTAAGTAGTCAAAACCAAGTTCATTATTTGTACAGTATGTGATATCAGCTGCATATGCTTGTTTCCTTTGAGCATTATCTGCATCATGCGAAAGTAAACCTACTGTAAGCCCTAAAAATCTATACAGCTTACCCATAAGTTCAGAGTCACGTTTTGCAAGGTAATCGTTGACAGTAACAATGTGAACACCTTTACCTGTCAAGCCGTTCAAATAAGCCGGTAAAGTTTCAACTAGAGTTTTACCTTCACCAGTGCCCATTTCGCTGACTCTTCCTTGATGTAAGATTATTCCTCCAAGAATCTGTACAGGGAAGTGCGTCATGCCCAATACTCTAGTAGCTGCTTCCCGGCAAGTAGCAAAAGCTTCTACTAAAATGTCGTCAGTTGTGGAACCATTTGCTAACTTTTCCCTGAAAATTTTAGTCTGGTTTTTTAATTCAGCGTCGCTCATTTTTCTGTAGGTATCTTCCAATGCCAATATAGCGTCACATTTAGGACGAATTCTATTTATTTCTCTTTTACTATAATTCCCGAACATTGCCTTTAAAACATTCATTTAAGTTACATCCTTTCTTTTAAGAAAAAATAGCTACGATATATGATAACATAAAATAAATAAAAAAGCTAGTTTTTTTACTAAAAAATTAAAAAAAATCACAAAGCCCATTTAATTAAATTTATATTTTAGTTTACTTTATTATACTACAAAAAATTTTTTAATCAAGATTTACATAAGATTTGATAAAAAAGAATATCTAACTAAAATTTCAGACATAAAATAATCAATAAGTTTACAAATTTAATTGAGCTAACAAGACTGCCACCGCTTGACCATTTGTTTATTAAAGTTAAAAAAGGGAAATATTATATTATAAAGTCGCTGGAGGTAAACATAAAAATGCATAGACAGAAAACAAAATACTTTTTAACTATAGCATATTTATCTTTTTTGATCTCAATAATATCCTTAATAGTTTTATTTTTGTTACTCGTATCAGCTAACAACATACCTCACAAATCAGAAAGTGAGTCAGCAGGAAGCAAAAACGTAGAAATTATAGATAAAAAAGATCTAGTTAAATCAGATTTTACTGAATGGAATAATATCTGTGATTGGGAATTGATAGTAATAAATAATCAAAATGAGGTTCCTCCAGACTATAAACTAAATCTGAAAGAATATAACAATGTTTTGATTGATGCAAGAATAAGAGAGAGCTTGGGAGATATGATAAATGATGCCATTCTACAAAACATAAAGCTGTGGGTGTCATCAGGGTATAGGTCATTAGAAAAACAAGGTGAGTTGTTTTCAAAGAAAATAAATGAATATAAGAATAAAGTTTATACCGATGCAGATTCTACAAACTTAGCACAAGGCATTATTGCAAAACCCGGAATGAGTGAACATAACATCGGTATAGCTGTTGACCTAAATGGTGTAAAAGATGACTTTTGTTACAGCAATGAGTACCAATGGTTAATGGAAAATTCACAAAATTACGGTTTCATTTTAAGATATGATAACAACAAACAAAGCATTACGGGGAAGATATATGAACCATGGCATTTTCGCTACGTAGGAAAGGAAAACGCACAAAAAATGAAGGAAAATGATTTATGCTTAGAAGAATACATCACGTTTCTATGTGCAGAATACTAAGGTTCTTTATAAAATTAACATCACACAGAATTTATAATACTTTGCACTGATAAATGATAACAAGTAACATAAAATGACATCTCTTACGAGATGCCATTTTTAACATATAATTACACCAATTAATTTTTATTCATAAAAAATTTATTCTCCAAATATCCTTTTTCTTGTAGCAATACCTGTAGGTGTACCAGCTAATCCGCCAAGACCCGTTTCCCTTAGTTCTGGAGGCAATGACTTTCCTACTTCGTACATTGCATCAATTACTTCGTCAAGCGGGACAAAACACTTTATTCCTGCCATTGCCAAGTCTGTACACAATAAAGCATTTACTACTCCTATCGCGTTGCGCTTTGCACAAGGTATTTCCACCAAGCCAGCTATTGGGTCACACACCTGCCCCATAACGTTAGTTATAGTCATAGATGCCGCATGCAGACATTGGTCCACACAGCCACCAAGCATTTCCGTCATAGCTGCCGCTGCCATAGCAGAAGCACTGCCACATTCGGCTTGACATCCGCCTTCTGCGCCAGAGAGTGTCGCATTTTTTTCAATTATAGTTCCAATAGATGCCGCTGTAGCAAAGGCTTTTATCAATTTATCTTCATCGGCATTTATTTTTTCCGCCAACATAAATAAGCAAGCCGGTAAAATCCCACAAGAACCAGCTGTAGGTGCTGCAACTATTCGTCCCATAGATGTATTCACTTCAAAGCATGACAAAGAGTATGCAACACCTTTTAAAACATCTCCAGATAAAACGGTACTTCCTTTTTTCATATAATCAAACAACTTTTTAGCCATTCCTGAAGTAAGCCCGCTTATTGACGGTATCTCTTTTTCCAAAGTTTTATTGCATGCTTGTTTCATTATTTGTATGTTTTCTCTGAACTTTTGATAAATCTGTTCTACTGTTGATTCATTTAACTTTGCTTCTTCTTCTATAGCAACGTCACAAATTTTCTGGTTTCTCTCCTCGCATAAAGCCTTTAATTCGTTAGCATTATTATACATAGCCTTTAACTCCCTATATCTTATTTATATTAGAAACAGTATAAACGTCCTCTATACTCGAAAGCTCTGAGAGTAATTCTTTATTTGATTCACCGTCCATCTCGATTATAGTGATTGCTATTTTGCCTTTTCCTTCGCGGTTGTTCGACAATGAAACTATGTTAATATCATGTTTTTCAAAAAGAGCTGTAATTTTACTTATCATACCAACCTTATCAAGATGCCTAATAATCAACGCATTGTAGTATCCAGAAAGATCCGCATGAAAACCATTAACCGAAACTAGATTTATTTCGCCTCCACCAACAGACGACGCTACTACACTTGAAGTTTCTCCATTTTTGTTCGTCATAACTGCTTCTACAGTGTTTGGATGTACGTTTCCTAAATCAGTTTTTACAAAATTTACTTTTATTCCTTTTTGTTTCGCAATTTCAAGTGAGTGAATTATTCTTTCGTCATCAGTTTGCATGCCCAAAAGTCCGCCAACTAATGCCCTGTCAGTACCATGCCCTTTATATGTAGTTGCAAATGACCCATGCAAAAAGAATGTAACTTCCGATACATCACATTGCGCTACAGACCTGCACATTAGACCTATTCTAGCAGCACCAGCAGTATGTGAGCTAGACGGTCCAATCATAGAGGGCCCAAGTACTCCAAATAATCCTCTTCCCATAATTGCCTCCTTAATATTATATTAAAAGCACAAAACAATATTCGTGTCTTTCATAATTATATTATACACTTATATAATATAAAAATCAACAGCCACTGTGCGTGTAAATTTATGCATATTTTTTAGACATTTATCCCAAACCTAAATCTGTATTTTGAATTAATACCTCAACTTTTTGGTTATTTTCTAACTTAGGAGCTATTTCCCTTACAAACCAATCTATTAACTTTTTGTCAGGTTTCACATATGTAGTATTTTCATTAAAAACATTTACACTAAAATATTCAAAATACTTATCAGCAATTTCAATATCTTTTAATATCATTTCTCTAGTTTGACCTTTTACTCCTACTAAAAGACAAACGCCTTGAAAATATTGAGATATTTCCTCTGCTGTTACAATATCTGGTATACCTTTTCGCCATAAATTTCTAATTTTTATATTAAAAGTTTCTATACCAGCTCTAAATTTCACTTCTTTTCCATTAAACAATTCTTTAAAATCGTTCAGATTTTTATGATACATCTAATGTGCTTCAAACCAAAGCATTTGTAAACTTTTTTCACAAGATATTTTTCTAATAAGACTTATAGTTTTTTCATCTAGCTCAAAACAAGAACCAGAATTTATTACATCCAGCACACCATATTGACCCGTTACCCTTTTTAAAACTTCCTTATTCACTTCATATGTGTTTCTAGATGTATCTTTATGATAATCGCAAAACGTGCATTTTCTCCACTTGCACCCATTCCCTACTAACAACACCATTTCTCTTTGCAATTTTTTATTTATGACAGCATATCTGTTCAAACTTTTCATAGTTGAGCCTCACCAATAAACCCTTTCAGAGAAAGAGTGCACAACAGTTTTACTGTAGAAGTATCTAGCTTTTTTAAGCTACCATAAAAGTCAAAATTTAAAAGTTCTTTTTCGCCTATCATTTCGTAAATAGGTACCAATACAAACGCCCTTTGTAAAGCTCGGGGGTGAGGCAACACCAAGTCTTCAGTCGAAATTGCTTCACCCTCCGCGTAAATTAAATCTATGTCAATTATCCTTGAAGCGTTTTTATGACTTCGTTTTCTCCCCAAAGCAGATTCTATTCCCAAAGCCGCACCCAATAGCGTACTTAGCTGCAAACTTGTTTCTAAAATCAAACAGCAATTATAGTAATTTTCTTGCTTTTCAAGTACCCCAAATGGTTCTGTTTCATAGACGCTTGATATTTCTACAACTTTAGTTTTGCACAAATTATCAAGCGCTTTAACCGCAAGTTTTAAGTTTTCCAACTTATCTCCTAGATTCGTTCCAATCGATAATATCACCTTTTTTATAGTATATCACTCCTACATCTTTTTAAGTTAACCGCAACGTAGTCGAAATTCGCTTTAATAGGCGCCATTGGTTTTTTCACAAAGATTTCTACACTTTCAACAGCTGTATACAATAAAAAAATTTCTTTTATAATTTGCATAGCCAACTTCTAAAGTAAGTTATAGCTTTCTCTACCCATAACTTTTCCTATCGTCTTTATTACCTTTGCGTAGCTTACCGTATCGTTTACATCATCACTGTCACACGCGGTCGATAAATCAAGCTCTAAAATGGCATCTACTGCAAATTCTTGCCCCTTGACTTTTTCTTCATCATTCACCCCGTGGTAAGAATAAACCTTTAAATTTTTAATTATAATCTTGTCCATAAAAATTAAATTTTAACCCTTCAGTATATTTCTATAAGAATTAAGCGCCAAAACGTGAGCCTTCACGTCATGAACTCTAATAAAATTTGCTCCATTTTGTACTGCTAAAATGTTTGCAGCTATTGTGCCATACAGCCTATCTTTCAGTAGGCTTGCTCCGGACGCGTTTTTTATTACTCTTTTATTAGAAAGCCCAATAAGTATCGGAAATTCTTCTAAACGGTAGTTTTGAATGTTCTTAATGGCAAAAATGTCTTCATTATAAACTTTTCCAAATCCTATGCCAGGGTCAAAGCAAATTCTGTCTTTTTGTATATTATAGTCTCCCAATGCCATTAGTCTTTCTTCAAAAAAATCTTTAGCTTTATTCATTGGCCCATCATGCATAACTACTACACCACAGTCTGAGCTTACCACAGACTCCAGCATTTTTTTATCTTTAAGTCCATGCACATCGTTTATTATAGAAGCTCCTTGCTCCAAAGCTTTGTCAGCTACCAGCGGGTAATATGTGTCAACTGAAACCGGCACGTGTAATTTCCCTCTTAACGCTTTTAATACCGGAATGAGTCGCTCCAATTCTTCTTCTGGCGAAATTTCTTTATATCCGGGTATAGTAGACTGTGCCCCTATATCTACAATATCTGCTCCTTCCGCTTGCAGTTGAATGGCACGCGCCACAGCCAGTGACGGTTCCATGTAATTGTTACCGTCAAAAAATGAATCTGGCGTAACATTTAATATGCCCATCACGTAAGTTCTTTCTTTTAAGAAAAATTCGTACTTTCCTGCTTTAAACACACACATATAAATCTTCCTATCTAAAATTTTAAGATCTCCCTAACATTGCTAACGATTCACTTCTCAATGCGCTATCTTCTTTTAAAACGCCATTTGTCACTATTGTTCTCGTTTTGCTGTTAAGAGCATTCACACCCCTCATAGTCATGCACATATGTTCGGCTTCAATGATAACTATAATTCCAAATGGGTCAAGTTTTTCATACAAGAAGTCTGAGATTTGCTTTGTTAAGCGTTCCTGTACTTGAAGCCTCTTTGAAAAGTAATTTATTATTCTGGAAAATTTCGATATCCCAATAATTTTTTCGTCCTTTGGTAAATATGCTATACTTACTTTCCCATAAAAAGGCATCATGTGATGTTCACACATAGAGCAAAAAGGTATATCAGTTACAGCTATTATTTCATCTGATCTATATTTTTCGTTAAATATTTTCACAAGATTGTCCGCTGTTTCCTCATATCCTGAAAAAATCTCGTTAAACATTTTTGTTACACGCTGTGGAGTTTCCTTCAGCCCTTCCCTATTTTTGTCTTCGCCTATTGCCTCTAATATTTCCTCTATAGCCTTCTCTATTTTTTTATTATCAATCATAAAATCAGTCCTCCATCTTAAAATTTCTAACCTTGTTTATTTAAAAAATCTCTTATTTCCACTTTTACTTTATCTAAATTGCTTTCATACAGTATAGGCAAAAGTTCTCTTATCTCCTCTATGTTCAAATCCACCACTTTAAATCTTCCAGCAAGCCTATCAACTCTTCATCAAACCTCTTTCGTATTGGTTTTGCAGGGTTTCCCACCACTATAGTAAAATTATCTACATTGCTAGCAACTGTGCTGTTTGCCCCAATTATCGCTCCATCTCCAATTTTTACTCCTGGCATTATCGTAGCATCCTGCCCAATCCAAACATCGTTCCCTATGATTGTATCTCCTTTGTAAGGTAAATCAGTTATCGACGGCGGATTTTGGTTCCAACCTTCAAATATATAAAATGGATACGTACTTACTGAGTTCATCTTGTGATTTGCGCCATTCATAACAAAGTTTACACCTGCTGCAATTTGGCAGAACTTACCTATTAAAAGTTTATCGCCATAGAAGTCGTAATGATGAGTAACGTGCTCTTCAAAATCAACGTCGCTGAAATACGTAAAATCTCCAACTATAATATTAGGATTTTTAATCGTTGGTCTTACATATGTTACGGTTTTTACATTCGGCACAGGAAAAATTAAATTTGGGTTCGGTAAATTTTTTCGTTCCATAAAATCTCCTCTTTTTAAAGCATAGCTATAATTATATCAATAAAGCCTTCACATAACAATAGCTGTCAAATATCCATCCACAATAATAAAAAGCTATATTCATTGTTAGTGAACATAGCTTAAGTAAAATATCATTAAAAAATTTTTAACTCTTCTTCATTCCAAGTCCTATCCAACGACCATCGACATCCTGCAAAACAAATTCTCGGTTGTCATAATCGGTTGTACATAGTTTTCTTATTATTGTGGCACCATTGTTTAAAAACTCAGACTGTAAAGCATCTTGACCTTCCGCAATAAAATATGCATCATAGCCATAACCATACAGTTCTCTATTTGGTACAACTTTACGGCCTTTAGAATCAGTCAGAATCAGTTCTATACCATCACGATATAAACAAATGTGTGGCTCATTTGCATCTAGATAGTCTACCCTAGAAAAACCCAATACTTTTTTATAATATTCCGCTGTTTTATCAATATCTGGCGTAGGAAATACGCAGTGTGACATATGTAAAATTCCCAAAGTTACAAACCTCCATAATTTCGTATATTCACTCTTTTATATTTTATTCGGACATATATAATTTAGCTGATCTACAAGCTGATTTTTTCTTACATATATTCGCGGTACTCGTTTGCTTAAAATGCATAGCAATTCATAATTTATAGTATTTGCTATTTTTGCAAGTTCATCTAAAGTTACAGCTTTTTCTTTTTCTCCTCCAAAAATGATAGCCTCGCTGTTTTCACTTACATTTTCTACATCTGTAACATCAACCATCATCTGATCCATGCAAATTCTACCTATAATTGCTGCCCTTTTTCCGTCAACCAGAATATGTGCTTTGCCGGAAAACAGCCTCAAGTATCCATCTGCGTAACCTATAGGTACAGTTGCTATTTTTGTATCGCGCTTAGTGATATATGTGCACCCATAGCTTATTTTCGTTCCCGCTGGAACTTTTTTTATAAGCGAAATTACCGATTTTAATGTCATAGCCGGTACTAAGTTTAACTCCGTTTTTCTGAAGTTTGATGGATATAACCCATATAAGATTATCCCGGCCCTCACCATATCAAAATTCATATTTTTATAATTCAATATACCAGCGCTATTGCTGCAGTGTTTCAGCAGTATATGTACATTTCTTTCTTCAAGTTTATCAACAGCTAACTTAAATAAACGGTACTGCTCGACAGTTTTTTCTTCTCCAAAACCGGGTTCATCGGATACTGCAAAATGAGTAAATATTCCCTCTAAATTCAAATTAGGCAGCTTTGCAACAGACTCTATCTCGTCGAGTGCCAATTTATCACGGTTTTCGTCTTGAAATAAAAAGCCTAACCTACTCATACCAGTATCTAATTTTATGTGTACATTAACTTTCACATTCTTGCTTTTTGCTTCATTAGAAAGATCCATAGCGTATTTCTTTGAAAAAACCGCCTGCGAAATATTATTTTCATTTAACTTTACAGCCTCATTTACAGGGGTGTAGCCCAATATTAAAATCGGAGTCGTTATACCATCACCGCGCAACTGAATCGCTTCTTCTATATTAGATACCGCAAACCAGTTCGCTCCAAGCTCTTCATACAAATGCGCTAGAGCTTCCGCTCCGTGTCCGTACGCGTCAGCCTTTAGCACGCACATTATCTTCGTACCATAGTTCAGAGCTTTCTTTATTTCCCAAAAATTATTTTCAATTGCATCTAAATCTACTTTTGCCCATGTTCTTTTTAAAAAATTTTTCAATTTTATTTTGTCACTCCTATCCAAATAATTTATTATATTGCTTTATTTTCGCGTTGTCAAACCCAGAGAAAAATTTAAAACTTTTATTTCAATTATACTTATGATATACTAAATAATTATAGATAGTTTGTTTAAGATAAGGAGAATATATTTTGAACAACAAAGCACCTAAAATAAGTTTAATCATTCCCGTTTATAATACCGAAAAATTTTTAGCTGAAGCTTTAAAATCTGTTGAGAATCAGACATTTAAAGATTTTGAAGCTATAATTATAAATGATGGATCAACAGACAACAGCGGCAAAATTATCGACAGTTTTGTTGCAAAAAATAAGTCTTTTAGAGTTATCAATCAAGACAATAAAGGTTTAAGTGCTGCAAGGAACGCCGGAATAACTGCAGCTACGGGACGGTACATTGCATTCTTTGACAGTGACGACTATTTGTCACCAGACTTTTTAAAAGAGCTCTACAAACTAGCTTCAGAAAACCAAGCCGATATTGCTTACTGTAACTTTTATATTTATAAAAACAAGTCTGGGTTCACTTCTTACATGCCATTCACTGCAAAGTCAGGAGTATACTCAAGGAAAAAAGCTCTCAATAAATTAATTTTAGATATAACAATGCACCATTTCGCATGGAATAAACTATTCAGCAGAAGCTTATTTACCGAAAACCGCATAGAATTTCCAGATATGTACTATGAGGACATAGCCACGTGCCCGAGACTTTTCTTCTGTGCAAACAAAATAGCTGTCACTTCAAAAGCGCTTTACTACTATCGCCGCCATAACGATAGTATAATATCTTTGATGACAGACAAAAAAATAAATGATTTAATTTTATCTTTCGGCATAAACAGAAATTTTTTAGAAGAAAAAAATATTTATAAAAAATATAAACTTACATTTAAAACATACTCCCTCCGATTAAAAATTCAGGTTTTTTACTGTATTTTAAAAGAACATATTATTCATTCTAAACTCAAAGGCTTTTGGGTCAACTTAAAAAGGGCCAACGCTTCCATCAATACGTTCCTAAACAGCCACTACAAGCCATGCTGTGGGTTGCCTATATTACCTTTTTACGTTAAAATACCATACGAAGATAGTGAAAATTTGCCTAATACATAACATTACTTTAACCTAAACTCTTTTTAAAAAAAGATTCACTTGATATTCCGGAAGGCCGCAAGATTCTACACAGGCCAAAAAGACTGTCCGGTGATCTTTTTATAGTATTGATTCTATTTTCACAGCTGAAAGTCGCCAAAAATCCCATTTCTTTTAAAATGTCAATCGAACAGTTGCTTATAGCTCCAAAAGGAAAAACAAACGTTGTAGGAGTAATCCCTAAATTTTCAGTAACTTTGTCTTGCATCAGCTTGATATCACATTCAAATTCCTTTTTATACTTATCTAGCGATTCCCCCTTGTTTTTTTTAGTACCTCTTCTCTTTCTTGAGATCTTATGCATGTTATACGAATGATTTTGTATTTCTACTAAACCCGAATCCATCATTTCTTTTGCATCGTTCCAGGTTATGTGAGCATAGCCTGGGTTTCTATCCTCGCTTTCAGTGTACCTGTCTACTTCTACGCCTATCGGAGCTAAAACTATTTTGCTTTCGTACTGTTTCAACAGCGGGAACACATAAAGATAATTATTATAATATCCGTCGTCAAAAGTTAGCATAATTGGATTTTCGGGTAAATCTTTTTCTCCTTTCGTATATGCAATCAAGTCATTCATCAATATCGTGTTGTATGATTTTTCCTTTAAATATTTCAAGTCTGACTCAAATTCATTTGGTGAGATTACAAATTTTCCAAGAGATTTTCTGATCTCCATAACAGAATGATACATTATTATAGGAACTTTCACGCTATCGTTGTCTATGTTTTTTAAATCTGTTAAAGCGTAGCTTCTATTTGCCAAAACAGAAAATATCAAAAATGAATTTACTATAACACAGACGAGCAATACTACTATTCGTTTGATTCTTACATTAAAATACATTTATCAGCACACCCATTCTGAAGAAAATATGAAATCATGAATACTTTTATGCTTTTCTTGATTTTTCTATAAATAACGTGTTAATATAATTGTATTACAGTCTTTAGGGAGGATTAAAATGTCGTTTGTGAAAAAACCTTCAAAAAAGATAATTTGGATTTCTTTTTTCGTTTTGTTGGTCTTAGCATGCACTGCAGCATTAAGCGCAATTTATTTAAACAGTAAAAACGGAGCTCAAATCGAACCTACCCCTGAAAATATCAAGGAAGTTAAGCCATCTGAAGAAGAAAACACTGAACTTGAGGAAACTCCACCTGATGAGAACAACGATAAAAACACTAACAAAAGCCAAATAAATAACGTTGTAGATCCTACAATAAAGCCGAAAAAAGACTATACTCAATTATATCCAGATATGTACGTAAAAAGACCTGAAAAGCAAGTTTCTCCAAATAAGACCATATTTTTAACTTTCGATGACGGACCTTCAGTCAGAACCGGAGAAATTCTTGATATTTTAAAACAGAAGAATGTTAAAGCTACATTTTTCGTTATAGGGAACACTTCGGCTACCGGTAAAACTTATATGAAGCGAATTGTTAAAGAGGGTCACACTATAGCTCCCCATACGTTTACACATAATTTTAAATCTATTTATTCTAGTGTTGAAGCCTACTTAAATGACTTTAACAAAATATACACTTTAATTTATGAAACAACCGGAGTAAAACCTACAATTTTCAGATTTGCCGGTGGTTCTAAGAACAGCTTCAATAAAAATAACTATAGGGAAATAGTCGCAGAAATGACACGCCGCGGATTTGACTATTACGATTGGAACTTATCTACGGGTGATGCTGCCCAAAAAAGTTTAACTCCGGCTAAAAAGTGCTTATCTAATGTCTTGAATTACTCAGCAAAATACGATAACGCCGTCGTCCTGATGCACGACGCACAACCTAAAACTACAACTGTACAAGCATTGCCTGCTTTAATAGATGGTCTTAGAAATCAAGGGTTTTATTTCCAAAAACTTTCAAACGAAATATATCCTGTACCGTATTCGTTGATTAAACCATACGCATAAAAAAATACCCAGCTATGCTGGGTGTTTTTTATAACCAGTTATGGTAAAAATTCATATTAAAAATATTTATAACATTCTGTTATTTGAATACTCCAGGAACTTGTTCAATAAAATCTCCTACAGATTTTAACACCTTGTCCGCTTTTCGTCTTACTTTTTTTTGTTTTTTCATCATACAGCTCAACGTTACTCCGATTACAAACCCTGAAATCAATCCACAAATTGTGCTCTTGGCGGTACTTACTCCACTTTTAAACATACATAAAATCCTCCACATCGATAAAATATTTTTTATTTTCATAATATAATTCTCCATTCAATTCTTCATTGCGATAAACTCTACGTTATTATTATGACCAATATTAAATTTACTATGTACAGCTTTCTTGCATAATATCAAAGCAAAGTGTAAAAAATAAAATTGCGAGATAATCGCATTATTAACTAAAGAAGGTGAAACAATTATGGATAGATTAGCGTTAATTTTGCTGATAATAGGTGGATTAAACTGGGGTTCAATCGGTATTTTCCAATTTGACTGTATCTCTTGGATTTTCGCGGGCCAATCTTCAATAGGAAGCCGTATAGTTTATACAATAGTTGCTTTAGCCGCAATATGGTGTATCTCTTTACTTTTCAGAGAATCTGACGAACTGGTAACAGAAGCATAAAAATTTTAAAATCCTCTTAAAAAGTTCAAATTTTCATAATCGCAACCAGCATAAATGTGCTGGTTGCTTCACTTTGTTAAATCTTCCACGAAGTAAAAAGATTAACTTATTTTATAAGTTATAAGATTTAATAATCTTTCATTTTCCCCTTGAAAAATATAATAATTATTGAGATAATAAGAAATATGTTTTAGTCTTCTGGAGGTAAGCAAATGGAAAATACTTGCGCAATAATATTAGCAGCCGGTGAAGGAAAAAGAATGAAATCAAATTCACCAAAAGTTTTATCTAAAGTACTGTTTAAGCCAATTTTGCATTGGGTTATAGATTCTTTATCTAGCTCAAGCATCGACAACGTTTGCATTGTATGCGGATATAAACACGAACAGATTGAAGAATATCTTAAAAGCATAAATGCAAACTTTTCCAGTGTTTTGCAAAAAGAGCAGTTAGGCACCGCACACGCAGTAATTACCGCGAGTGACTTCTTAAAAAACAACATAGAAAAAGACGTGCTCGTTTTATGCGGAGATGCACCATTTATAGACTCTGAAACTATAATAGCATCCTTTAACTTTCACAGGCAAAACCAAAATAGTGCAACGGTTTTTTCTGCTAAAGTTAACAACCCATTCGGGTACGGCAGGATTGTAAGAGATGAACATAACAAACTTTTAAAAATAGTGGAGCAGAAAGATACAGACAAGAGAACAAGTTATATCGATGAAGTAAATTCGAGTGTTTATTGGTTTAACGTTAAGGATCTACTAAGCGTAATTTATAACATATCAAATAAAAATGAACAAAGTGAATTCTACTTGCCGGACGCTATAGAATTACTCATAAGTAACGGGAAAAATGTCGATGCATTTGTCGTGGAAAACGAAAATATTATTCTTGGGGCAAACGACAAAGTTCAACTTCACCAATTAAACAAAATAGCACGAGAAAAAGTTTTGAACAAATTGATGCTATCAGGCGTCAATATCCCCTTTTCAGATGGCGTAGTTATATGTGATGAAGCAAGAATAGGAACCGACGTAACTATTTTGCCAAATACAATAATCCAAGGTAAAACTATAATCGGAAACAACTGCACTATTGGGCCAAACGTGCTACTTGACAGCTGCAATGTAACGGATAATAAAAACTTAAGCTTCAAAAACCTTAAAAATTGCACTATTTAGTTAAAATCATTTTTCAATTCTAACTCTTACTTTTACATAAAGGAGATTTAAGATGAGTTTTCGTGGCACAGAAATTAAAATTTTTTCAGGCAGTTCAAATTATATATTCGCTCAAAACGTCGCTTCACATCTTGAACTTCCTCTTGGCAAGGCTGAAATTAAAACTTTTAACAATGGCGAAATTGCCGTATCTATCTGTGAATCTGTAAGAAACTCTGATTGCTTTATAGTACAATCTATCTGCAACCCAGTCAATGATAATTTAATGGAACTTTTAATAATGATAGACGCCATGAAAAGGGCATGCGCTGCCAGAATAACTGCCGTTATTCCTTATTTTGGGTACTCCAGACAGGACAGAAAAGTACATGCTGGTGGCCCAATATCTGCAAAACTTGTCGCCGACCTCTTAACTGTTGCAGGTGCTAATAGTATTTTGACTATGGATTTACATTCCCCTCAAATCCAAGGCTTTTTCAATATTCCAATAGATCACTTAGAAGGATACCAGGTTTTGGCTTCATTTATAAAAGACAAAATAAAAAATCACAAAGATCATTACATTGTTGTCTCTCCGGATCTCGGCTCTGTTACTAGAGCTAGAGATTTTTCCAAAATTTTGGGAGTGCCTTTCGCTATAATCGATAAAATACGGTCTACAGCAAACGTTTCCAAAGTTGTAAATATTATTGGTGAAGTAAAAGGCAAAAAAGTAATTTTAATTGACGATATAGTAGACACTGCCGGCACCTTACATAACGCCGCTAAAGCTGTTATTGAAAAGGGAAAGGCCGCCGAAGTTATTGCTTGCGCCACACACCCTATTTTATCTGGCGACGCTGTGGTAAAGCTCCAAAATAGTTACATAGAAGAGTTATACATTTTAGATACCGTTCCTTTACCTCAAGAAAAGTTTTTAAGCAAAATAAAAGTCCTTCCTACAGCTTCATTTTTCGCCAAAGCTATAGAAAAAATTCACGGGTAGCCCGCCATTATGACTCAGTTAAATGTCTACTTTTAAGAAAGGAAAAAATTATGTTTGATATATTTAAAAAACTCACAGCAAACCGAAAAAATGACCCTATTGAACATTTAGTTGTAGGGCTTGGTAACCCTGGCTCTAAATATGAAAACACACGCCACAACGCCGGGTTCATAGCGCTTGATTATATAGCAAATCAGTTAAATGTAGATTTTAATAAATCTAAATTTGACGCACTTTTTTCAGAAGCTGTTATAGATGGCAAAAGAATTTTGCTCATAAAGCCTCAAACTTTTATGAATTTAAGTGGCGAATCTGTCGTTCAATTTATGTCGTTTTACAAAATTCCAAGTGAAAATGTTATTATTCTTTTTGATGATATATCACTTGCCCCAGGAAATCTTAGAGTAAAACGAAGCGGTAGTCATGGCGGCCACAACGGTATGAGAAACATAATACAACTAGCTAAGACGGACAATTTCCCCAGAATAAAAATAGGAATAGGTGCAAAACCGACTGACTGGGACTTGGCAGACTGGGTAACTTCAAAATTTTCTGATGAAAATTTAAAACTGCTATATAAGGCCGTGGAAAATTCATACGCCGCTTTGAGATTAATGCTAAACGGGGAAATAGAAAAAGCTATGAATTTAGCAAACAGAAAAATCTTTAATTGATTGATCCATTTGCCAACAAGGAGATAAGTATGGATTTTATTCTTAAAAAAATAGGCGAACTCCCTGAGTTTAAAGAACTTATACAAAGCATGGAAAATCACTCTCTACCCGTCAGTTTGACGGGTCTTTCTGATATTCACAAAGCAAGTTTCATAAATGCAATATCTTCAAAATTGAGTTGCCCTAGCTTAATTTTAGTTCCAAATGAAGCATCTATGCAAAATTTATTTGAATGTTTGAAACCATTTGGCAGACGAATATTCTGTTATCCTAGCAGAGATTTCGTGTTTTATGATATTGAAGGAAAATCCTCAGAATATGAGCATGAAAGGTTAAACGCACTTGTCGGAATTAAAAAAGGTTTAGCGGATATAGTTATCGCACCCATAGACGCCGCTTTGCAACACACCGTTCCTGTAAATGTTTTAAATGATAATTTAGTCACTTTATCTGAAGCACAGGTCTTTCCTATCGATGATATCGTAGGCAGTTTAATTTCCTGCGGATATGAAAAAAGTCATGAAGTAGAAGGTCCGGGGCAAATTTCTCAAAGAGGCTGCATTTTAGATGTTTTTCCCGTGGGTTCCGCATTTCCTGTAAGAGTTGAATATTGGAGCGATGAAATTGATTCTATATCTCAATTTGACCCTTACTCACAGCGCCGATTAAAGTCCATAAAGCATGTGATTATTCCTCAGGCTAAAGAAGTTATTATTAAAGACCCCAAAAAACTTATATGTGACATTGATAAAATCGTAGAAAAATTATCATCCAGAAAGATAGTCCCTCCAAAGGCTGTTGAAGCATTGAAACACGAAAAAGAGCTTCTTATTTCTTCCTGCGAGTTACCAATGTCAGATAAATTTATAAATTTATTATATGAGAAAACCACATTGTTCGATTACTTTAAAGATTCTGCAATATTTATAGACGAATCTATAAAGGTTTTAGATAGGCTTAAAGGTACATCGTGGCAACAAAATGAAGATATTAAAAGCTTTATCGAAGATGGCATATTCTGCACTGAGCTAGGAGCATTTAGCGAAGATGATTGCTTTTTCAAAAATAGTTTAAATAATAAAAAAGTTGTTTACTTAGATACATTTTCCCACAACAGTTACCCTACAGCCCCATATAAGACTTTAAGCGTATCAGCAAATACTTTGCCACCTTTATCAGGTACGTTGTCAAGCCTTCAGGAAAACTTAAAAGAAAAAGTAGAAAATAAATCGGCTGTCGTTATCTTAGCGGGAAACGACAAAACCGCTGTTTCTATAAGCGACGACCTAAACAAAATAGGCATATCAAGCGAGTATAAAATCAGTATAGATTCCATACAAGACGGTAAAATCTATGTCACTTCTGGCCATTTAACCAAGGGATTTGAATACCCTAATATTAATTTTTCTGTTTTTACGTTAGGTGTACAAGGCTTCAAGAAAAGTAAAACTTACCAAAAAAAGAAAAATACAAAAAAACTTTACAGCTTGGCAGATATAAATATTGGCGATTACGTTGTTCATTCTTTGCATGGCATAGGCATTTTTAAAGGCATTCATAAAGTTAAAGTTCAAAATATTGAAAAAGATTACATCAAAATTGAATACGCAAAAAAAGATACGCTGTATGTCCCCGTTACACAGCTTGATATGGTAGACAAATATATCGGGCCTAAGGAAAATATTAATGTGAAATTAAACTGGCTCGGGTCAAACGACTGGCAAAACTCTAAAAATAAGGTGAAGCTCGCTGCTAAAAGTATTGCCAAAGAGCTTATAAAACTATACTCTGAAAGGATGAACACAAAAGGTTACGCTTTCAGCGAAGACAATGAGCTGCAACATGACTTTGATGCACATTTTGAATATGAGGAAACTGAGGATCAGTTAAAATGCATAGAAGAAGTAAAAAAAGATATGCAGAGTCTTCATCCTATGGACAGGTTGCTTTGCGGAGACATAGGCTTTGGTAAAACTGAAGTTGCCCTACGAGCAGCATTTAAGTGCGTTGCCGATTCTAAACAATGCGCTATATTGGTACCTACTACCATTTTGGCTTGGCAACATTATCAAAACATTGTAAAAAGATTTGATAATTTTCCTGTTAGAATTTCTTTATTATCTAGATTCAAGACGCAAGCGACATTACCGATGAATTAATCGATAGGTTTTCTTCTCCTCCCAGACCTGTCCTAAATTTAATAGATATCGCTTTAATCCGCAGTAAAGCCTCAAAGTGTAAAATTTCTGAAATTAA
>CASEZK010000038.1 GCA_949292425.1 uncultured Oscillospiraceae bacterium | reverse complement strand
AATAAACTGCACAAAAATATAGAAATCCCCAAAAAGAAAACTAAAAAAACATTCTTAACTTCACAGGACAAGCGTAATAATCGTGATATTTCCCGCACAAGGATTAAATTTGAGCATATGATCGGGTTTGTCAAACGTTTCAAGATTTTATCTGATAGATACCGTAAACGAAGAAAAAGGTTTTTACTTCGGTTCCATTTGATTTGTCGCATCTGCAATTTTGACCGCTCTTTTTAGTTTGGAAAGAGGTCTAGTGTTTCCTGAATGGAACATATTGATGGTTATTTTGATTAATTACAAATAATAATCCCCCAGCTAGGCTGGGGGTATTTCTTTAACGGGCGAAGCCCTGTTCTACTAGCAGCCTCTAAAGGAGGCTGATACGATCTGACACTTGCGAAAAGTTTGTTATTTGCTACCCATAAATGGGTCTGTATTGCTAAATGTTAATTGTTCACCCAATTTCATCTTGTTTTAACTGATTTTTGATATACTCTTTTATTTTAACTGCATTTTTTCCTTCGGTTTCTATATTTGTATTTAAGATTTCCTCACTTCTCATATATCATCAAACTACTTTTTACTTTGAGAAATCCCATGAAACTTGATATACTCATTAGGATATAATTGATAAAATAATTTAACATTATAAAGAAATGTCTTTTAAGAAATACTGCACACTTCTAAACAAATTGTAATTACAGATCCGTTTTATTTTGTTCTTTTTCTAGCTCCATTTCGTCTGTAAGAGCAGTTGCTTTATGTACTAAGTTCTGCGCATCTTTTAACATTTCTTTTAAATATCCAACTGATATCTTTTTGTTACGTATATCAACAAATGAACCTACGTGCAACGACATCGATACAAGTTCTTCAGCAAATTTTCTATATTTATACGAAAGCTCTTTATCATTAAATCTACTAGATAACACGCTTAATTCAAACTCAACTGCAGCCAAGTATGACGCCGGGAATTCATTATTTCTTGAAAGTTTTGGGATCTCCTCTAAAAATAATTTTTTGATAAATTTATTTAATATCTTGTCAGTACAATGCGCTACGCGTATTGGAGCAATGTCAACAGGGTCAATGGATCCAACAAGAGTGATTTCTTTTTCATCAGATATAATCCTATCGTTTCCAATTTTATAGCCGATCAAGCCTGACAAGATTGCAGCTAAACCAGTAAATAAAAAAACAAAGGGTAACCTGACTTTATAAGAATTTACTTCTGTAATTTGTGAATTTGGTACCTCCATAGCATAAGAGGTCACGGGTATGGCACTAAAAATTAAAGTGATTACTAAAAACATGCTTAAAAATTTTTTCATTATTTATCCTCCATCTTTTGCATCGCTATTATGTTATATTCTCTGAAGTTTTTATTTTCAGCATCAGAGGTTTCATATTGCTTATTTTCTTCTATTATTATAGCATCATAGTTATTTGTATTTAGATAATTAAATTTTGAAAATTGAGTAAGTAATTTTACAGAGTTTAAATAATCATTATTACTTTCTAGCTCTTTCTTTAAAGCATCGACCTTATTTTTTTCACGCTTTGCATTTGTAGCTACAAGGCTATACTCTATAATTTTTCCTAATTCTAATTCAAGCTTTGACATTTGAGCTTTGTCAAGATTAAGTCCTTCTATATTTTGTTCCAAAGATCTACTGCTTGGGGTTTCTTGCGGCACTGATGCAGTTGCGCTAGTTGGAGCAGGAAGATTTTTAATTAAATCTGGTTTTTTAGCCTCAAGGTATTGATATGCTTCTTCAGGACTAATTTTAAATCCGCCTCCATTTTTTTTAGCAAACTCAAACAAGTCGCCTTTTGTCGCAAGCTTTATGCCAGTTTCTATTATATCAAACCCTATGGAAGCTAGTTTCCTTTTGCGTAAAGCTTCAGCCTCTTCTGCTTTTCTTTCCAATGCATTTATTAAATCTTGATGGTTTGTTGAATGAACTTCAGAGGCTAACTTTAAGACATCCTCACCTTTAACTAAACCAAAACTATAAGTGCCCTTAATATTAGAATATTTTGAGTCAATTGATTTTATTAAATTTTCAACAAACTTTGGAACTTGTGAATTTTCAAGATAAATTCTTTTTACATCATTTGTGTCTGTTACTAGAATATATTTATCAATCTTTACCCCTGCAAATGGAGCTTTATTTTTTTCAGTTAAGAAACAGTAATTTGGAATTAACGAATTAATTTTTTCTCTCAACTTACGTATTTCTTTACATTCATCTAAATCTTTATGGTTCCAATCTTTTTCAAAGTTCGATAAATAATCGTTAATTCTATTTAAATGAAGACAAAACGAAATTGTATCGTAAGAAGTATCTTCATTCTTAAATTTTCTGTACTCATCGTATTTTTCATCAATTAAATTATTTAAATCTGAAATTTTTGACTTTACAGTATTATTAGATTCAATGATGGAACTAATTTCTTCCATTGTTTCTGCATTAAATTTATCTTTAAAGCAAAAGTAAACTCCCCTCTTAAGATCAAAAAAATCTGCGTCAATATCAGTCACGGAATCTTTATCTATATTTAATCCACACAGCTGCTTATGGCCGTATCTGTGATTTAACCTGTGTAAAATTCTATTAAGACTTATTAATTTTATAATTTCACCATTATTAAAAGATCTAATAAAATATTTTATCCCCTCCCACAAGGTGTTTTGTGGTCCTTCATAAGTCACATTTGCAATCTTTAAAAAATCATCTTTATCAATATAATACAAGTAACTTTCGTTTAGCTTAGTTTCTAAGGTTTTGTATAGTAAATTTTTGAAATCTTGGAAATGGTTCCGAAAAAGAAAAATTTTTTCTTTGTTGTTTTTATTTACATAATGAACATCTGGAATAATTTGTCCACTCAAAAGCGAAATCTTGTGCATTGAAGGAATATCCGGAGAATAATTATTAAAGATTTTATTGTTTGGGGTAGCTATACAGCTGTCACCTATACATTCATTTTGTGCTAATACTGACAAATCTTGAGGAATAAAAAGTAGAGAAAAAATAAAAAATATTGCAGTTAATTTGCTCACCATAACAAGCTCCTTTCTTGTAGTACTAGTAAGAAACAGTAGTAGTATAATTGTTAAGTGAATGCGTTTTTAATTTTAACATATAAAAAAATTTATTTCAATAGACACCCTGCAAAAACAAAATAAAAGCTATAGGTTTACAGTAGATGTGTTACAGTAATAGATAAAAAGAAGCGACGAATAGGGAAACCTGTGATACAGTCAAATTGCTAAACACTACTGAAAGGGAGAAATGGCAATTAAACTTACTAATCCCAAGTACATTGCTAAATCGTATGAACAAATGCTGTATCCCTGGAAAATAGTACAAGTAGACGCCAAATTTGTCCCTGAAGCTTGTATTGTAGGTGAGGGTAGAAGGACAGAAATTCTATCAGTATACAGCCATTGATGAGTATTCAAGATTTCGCTATTTAGAAGCTTTTGAAGAACACAGCATTTACAGTTCAGGAACTTTTTTGGAGCATCTAATTAAGAAATTTCCCTTTAATATTGAATGCGTTTAGACCGATAACGGTCAGGAATTTAGCAACTCCAAAGAGGCAAAGCCCATACTGTTCGAATCTCAACTCGAACAGTGTGACATAACGCATAAACTCATTAAACCTTACACTCCAAGACATAATGGTAAAGTTGAACGTTCCCACAGAAAAGACAATGAATATTTTTATGCTACGTACACCTTTTTCTCATTTGATGGCTTTAAAAAGCAACTTGCTATTCATTGCAGAAAGTACAATAGCTTTCTCATGCGTCCTCTTAATTGAAAGTCTCCTGCTGATTATATAAACACTTTTATCTCCTCTGTAAAGGTTTTCTAATTTTGTAACACATCAATGACAAATCTACAATTATACACACTGCATTGCTGAAATTTATATTAACAAAATCGTAATAGCATGTTGTAATAAAAGCTAAATAAGTTGTTGGATTGGAAAATATGAACAAGATCATAATTTCAAATTTAAATAAATGGTATAGCTATTACAGGTAAGTAGCATCTGTAGTAAAAGCTTTTGGTCATTACAGGTGTTGCCGGTAAATCTGTAATGGCTTCTTTTATTATAAATTCTAAAGAGCCAAACTATAAAAATTAGTTTTGTCTCTTTTTGTATTTTAGGAGGATAATTATGAACTTTGTGCTTCTTTACGATTATGATACTTATTACCGAATTAATGAAAAACTATTGTTTATTATAAAAAATCAAACAAGGAGAATACAAATGAGAAAATATATAAAAATTTGGTGGCTTCTCATAGCATCATGTTTGTTAATATTTACGTTAATGTGGCAAAATTGCAACAAAGACGGAAAACAATGTTTAAAAATTGGAATAATTCAATTCATTGAGCATGAAGCCTTAGATGCTTCACGAAATGGCTTCATTGATGGATTAAAAAATGCTTTTAATGGAAGAATCTGCTATAAAAATGCGCAAGGTGATAAATCGAACTGCACTTTGATAGCCAATCAGTTCGTAAGTGGAGAGTACGATTTGATTTTAGCTATCGGTACTCCTGCCGCACAAGCTACAGCATCTGTTACCTCAAAAATTTCGATATTAGTTACTTGCTGTGACTAACCCCGAAGACGCCGGACTTGTGAAATCAAATGAAAGTCCACAAACAAACGTTACCGGTACCTCAGATCTAGCTCCAATCTCCAAACAGATTTGCTTGATTAGAAAATTAAAACCTGAAACGAAAAAAATTAGAATTTTGTTTTCCTTAAATGAAGTAAATTCGAAATACCAAGCTGAAATTGCCCTTGAGGAGGCTGAAAAAATAGGATTGGAATCACAATTTTTTACATTCTAGCAGATGACGGAGATTCAACAGGTTGTAGAATCTATGCTTGACAAAGTAGGCGCAATCTACACGCCAACAGATAACATGGTCGCTTCAAATATTGGAGTTAATATCGAAAGCGGCTCTGCAATGCGGAATACCTGTGATTTGTGGCGAAGTGAATTTAATTTCTAAAGGCGCTGTTGGGACATTCGCAGTGGATTACTATGAGTTAGGAAAACTCACTGCCAACTAGGCAATTGACATACTAAATAACTCAAATAATCCGAGGTTTATGCCGATTCAATACCCGCAAACCGGGAAATTGGTATTAAACTCAGAAGTTATCAATAAGTTAAAGTTAAATCCATATGGTTGAAAAAATTTTTTACGGTGAAGGAAGATTTATTATGAAAATATAAAAAACTCTTATGTCTACTGCCGTTATTCATGTTAGTGATTTTATCCGGCTGTAAAAAAGACGATAAGATTAAATTTGGAATCATGCAGATCGCCGAGCATGAGCCGCTAGACAGCACAAGGCAGGGTTTATAGACGAATTGCAAGAATTAGGTTACAAAAGTGGGGAAAACATAGAATTTGATATTCAAATCGCAGAAGGCGAACTGTCAAATTGTGCTTCTATCGCGGAAAAATTCGTAAGCGATAAGAAAGATTTAATTTTGGCGATTTCTACTCCATGCGCCCAAGCCGCGTCAAATGCTACAAAAGATATCCCTATTCTGGCAACCGCAATCACAAATTTCGAAGGAGCTGGGATTGTTAAATCTCATGAATTACCACGGACAAATGTCACAGGAACATCGGACCTGCCGCCGATTGATAATATCATAGAGTTAATCCATGAGTTAAAGCCAGATGTTAAAAAAGTTGGGATTTTGTATTCAACGACTGACGCCAGCCGCAGTATCAGGCAAAATTAGCTGAAAATAAAATTATAAAGATGGGCTTGTAAGCAAAGCTATTTACAGTTTCTCAACCCCACGAAATTCAACAGGCTGATGTAGTATAAAAAAAGTTGACACATTATTTTCAAAGAAAAATAAT
>CASEZK010000037.1 GCA_949292425.1 uncultured Oscillospiraceae bacterium | reverse complement strand
CCAAGTTGCCTAAGAAAACTGTCAGTAGATAGCACAAGTACAAGTGAGCGAATGCTTCCTGAAACAGATGAAGGGAAAGCAGTAGGAGCAATATTAACGGCAATAGCATTCGTATTAATAGGAGCAACATTATAGTAGCAGCGGGAGGAGTAGTATTAGGTTCTGCATGTAATTTAGCAAAAAGACTTTGGCCTTTTTCTTAAGCCATCAAGTGATGTCGAACATCATACGATTTTCGGTACGGAGGGAGGTTAGATTATCTAAATGGAGTAAATCTTATGAATTATTCCCCCCCTGCCGGAAGTTCTCGTACTTGACAGCGGAATTTTTTAAGTAATAAAAAAAGAGTTGCACGTTTTGCGTGTGGCTCTTTACATTTTAGCTGATATTTTAGTGTGTCATAAGTTATGGGATATATTGAGTAACAGGTATTAAAGAGGGGCAGAATAATATTATCTTACGTAGTAATTGATTCAAAGCATCGAATAAAAATGATTTAAGATCAAAACTGAAGAAATTTGCAGAAAATATAGGTATATATAAAGCAGTGTGATGAACATTTGCTTTTATGCATATTGTCTAAAGAGAAATATATCAAAGCCGAGAAAACAGGCATTACGTTAGATAGGTTAATCTAAAAGAATGTAGATCAAGTGTGTTAATACCATTTAGCGGAGGCTAAAGCGATAATGACTCTCAAAGTGCGCCTTTATGTGTGTACTAGTACGTTAGATGATATGAATCACCCGCTTAGCGGATGGTCATATTTTTTATTGAGTTTTGCTTAATATTTCTGTAGGGTCTACAAAACTGTCATCTTTTTTTATAGCTAAGTGTAAATGATAACCGTCTTCTTTTTCCGATGGTATGTCATTTATTGAACCTATGTCTTGACCGGCCTCTACTTTGTCGTTAGCATTAACCATAGTGGTGTTTCCTAACCCAGAATAATATGCCACAAATTCTCCATTGTGATCTATCATAATAGTATTTCCAAGCAATGGATCTTCATATATTTCCTTGACAGTTCCGTCTGTTATCGATTTTACTTTGCTGCCTTGTTCTGACTTTATGTCTATACCGTTGTGAACTCTCCAATCGTTAAAAGTTTTTGAAAAAATTGGATTTCCCGTGCTATATTTTTTTATTATCTCCCCATCTGTAGGACTCACTATTATTCCTGCGTTATCAGCTTTGGTTTCTATGCTGCTGACATTTTCATTTGCTTTTTTACTCCCAGAATCAGTATCTTCCCCATTTTCAAAAAAGCTAAAACTAGATGGGTCTTTTCCATCCTCTTTTGGAGCCTTATGATTTTCTTGAGCCTGGTAAACTTCTGAAACGTTATTATTTTGCTTTTCTCTAGACAATAGTGGCTTTACGCTGTTATATGTTGTGATGGACGCAGCCGCTATAGCCAAAAAGCAGATTGAAAAGGCAACGTAAAATCCCCAACCTTTCTTGTCCTGTTTTCCATGTTTTCCTTTAAAAACTAATTTACTCATAAAATAGCACCTCCAAATGATATTGTTACCATACTCTGGTACGAATATTCTGGAGGTGTTAAAAATTTATTACAAGAACTACGCCAAGTGAGTAAAAGCGAGTGTTGCAGCGGCTGAGGCAATTGCTACATAAGATGTCATTGTCAGGTAAGGTATTATAAAGGGTAAAGCGAGTGTTACAGCGGCTGAGGCGAGTGTTATATAAGATGTTGTTTTGAGATCTATAAATCCATTCAAGGTTTTTTCAGATTTTAAGAGTTCTTTTTGGAACTCTAGAAATTTAATTTCTTGGACTATTTCTTCTTTATTTTTTTCTTCTTTTTCTATTCTGCTAATGTTATTTAACTTTTTATTTATTACATCGATCTCTTGATTAATAATTGACCTAATAGTCATTTTACTAGCACCTTTGTATTGATCTTTTATAGCTTTTACACGTTCTAAAGCTAAGTTAAATAGCTCTACGTCCACTTTAATATTTGTAGAAGTATTAGATTTTTTTTCTGATAAATTATTTGTGGTTACGGCTACTTCTTTGTTGGCAGAAAAAGGAACACTTATTGTTGGACCTTTTATTACCATTTGATCTTCGACTTTGTTGTTTTCACCGTAGGCAAAACATGAAATACTAAAGGCACAACCTGTTAAAATTATTACTGTTAATAAACTAGATATTATTTTTTTCATTGTAACTCTCCTTATAATGTAGTTTGTTGAACGTTTATGTTATTTATTTTAACAGGTTTTATTTAAATTTTTTTTAACATAATATAAACAAAGTGTTAACTTTTAAAAAAGTTAACACTTTGTTTATATTTTTTCAGTAACTCTTGCTTAGAGTGAAATGTTAACTCAACGAACGAAAGGATAAACTAACAGATATCTGATAAAATAGACATGAGCTTATTATAGTTTTTCTCTCTTACTTTCCCTTTGATGGTACAAATATCATACAACCACAATATTCCAAAATTACCAGCAGTGAGAAATTTAAGTAAAAACATACCGTAACTGTCAATCAATAATCGATCAATCCCTGTAAATCCAAAAAATATAGAAATAACTTGTATTAATTCTGGACTAGTTAAGTCAATGCTTGAAATGTTTTCTAATTCCTCTAATGATAAAGCCGTTAGTACTTTCCTAATTTGAGGAATTTTATCATCAGGGAAATATCCATTATTTTTTATGATAAATCGGTTTACTTTCTTTCTGATTTTCGACTTATCAATTTCTTTTTTCTCTTTATCTGTTTTGTTTTTTTGTACTATTTCTGAAACTGTTGCCCTTGCTAGTCTAATTTCTTCTGGTGATTCAGCGCAGCACGTACCAAAAACCGTTCCTGAAACCGAACCTGCTAAAGTTGCTACTATTAATAAAGTTGATAATATTTTTTTCATTTTACTTCCCCCGTTCATTTTAAATGCAAAATATTTTACTATAAACACAGTATATCATAATCTCAACCTAAGTTCAATCTTTAAGGGGAAATTATAAAAATTCATTTGAATTCATAAAACAAAATCCTTTTTCAAGTATTTTTATGAAATTTAAACATTTTTCGTCAATATTTCTGCTTGCAATATGCCTTTAAGAATTTCGCGCACTTCCTTTCTTAGTTCCTGTAGGCCTTGGTTCTTACTACATTCGTTTATAAATCCCCACAAACCATAACATAAAAAACCTGCTATTTTTTTAGGTTCATATTTTGGCTTTAAAGCCGTACTCTTTTTCTGCGCATGAGTTTCCACGTGCTTTAAAATGTACTTATAAAACGAAAAATTTAAATATGGATTTTCATTGGCGTTTGTATGAGAAAAAAAACGTATGTTGTCATAATACATAGTTAAAATACAATCTAGCAGGTTACAGTAACCTATAATGAAGTCATTATTAGGGTTATTTTTGCTCTGTAACCGGTAATATTCGTCTTGTGCGACTTTTATCATATCTTTGGAAATGTCTTCTACCAAGTCATATTTATCACTATAATGTGTATAGAATGTAATTCTACTTGTTTCAGATTTATCGCAAAGTTCCTTTACAGTTATTTGATCAAACGTTTTATTTTCTAATAAATCAATTAGCGTTTGTTTGAGTATTTTTTTAGTTTTTTTTATTCTTTTATCTTCAGACAACCTTACACTTCCCTATTTTTGTATAAATAAAAATACATATAATCATTTTTGTATTTTCATTTTACGGTATATTATTTTTATAATTATAACATCAGTAAAAATATCTTTCAATATGTTACAATAAAGCGAGGAGTTCATTATGCAAGAATATATAATTAGTTGTTGTTCAACTGTAGACTTATCTGAAAGTCACTTAGAAAAAATCAAGGCCAACTACGTATGTTTTCATTTTTCATTGAACGGTAAACAATATGTGGATGACTTAGGTAAATCTGTATCTCCTTTAGACTTTTACAGAGAAATAAAAAACGGAGCGGAAACAAAAACTTCACAGGTAAATGTCGGCGAGTTCATTGAATATTTTACTCCATTTTTAGAGTCCGGCAAAGACATACTTCATATCAGTTTATCTTCCGGAATTTCAGGAGTTTATAACTCAGCGCTAGTTGCAAAAGGAAGGCTACAGAAAGAATTTCCCAATAGAAAAATCTATATAGTGGACTCGCTTTGTGGATCTTCAGGGTATGGTCTTTTGGTAGATAAAGCTGCAGAGCTTAAAAATGAAGGCATGCCTATAGATGAGTTATACTCTTGGATAAACGATAATAAATTAAAAATACAGCACTGGTTTTTTTCCACTGATCTGTCCTCATATGTCAAAGGTGGGCGTATTTCCAAAACCTCTGGCTTTTTAGGGACCATGCTGAAAATCTGTCCTGTGCTGAAAATGGATAGTGAAGGTAAGTTAGTTCCTGTAACTAAAGTTAGAACTAAGGAAAAAGCTATAGATGAGCTTGTAAATAAGATGGAAGAAAAAGCTTTAAACAGCGTTAATTATTCCGGAAAGTGCTACATATGCCACTCTGCATGTCTTGATGCTGCCAAATTAGTTGCAAGCAAAATAGAAAGCAAATTTAAGCACTTGAGCGGAAAAGTCCTTATAAACAACATAGGCGCAACAATTGGTTGCCATACAGGGCCGGGAACAGTCGCTATATTTTTCTTTGGAAATTGTAGATAAAATTTAGACAGTCTAATAGTAGACTGTCTTTTCTGTGTAGCCAAAACAATATAAATACAAGTTTAATTTTAATAAGAGAGCTTGACGCACAGTTAAACGCAATCATTTACATAACCTTACAATTTATTAACTACATCTTCAGTATCTCTAGCGATCATAAGCTCTTCGTTTGTAGGAATGACAAAAACCTGCACTTTTGAGTTTTCGGTTGAAATTTTACCTTCCTTGCCGCGAATCATTGATTCATTAAGCTTTTCGTCTATTTCAACACCTAAGTATTTTAAGGACTTACAGACTGCAGATCTGTGATATGGTTGATTTTCACCAAGACCGGCTGTAAATACTATGGCGTCACAGCCGTTTAATGCAGCTGCGTAAGAACCTATAAATTTAGTTATTTGATATCTTAACATATCGTGAGCTAAGATTGCTCTGTCGTTTCCGTCTTGTGCTTCACTGGTTATGTCTCTGTCGTCGCTGGAAACGCCAGACACGCCCAAAAGACCAGATTGTTTATTTAAAAGTTCGTTCATTTCCTTTGGAGTTTTACCTTCTTTTTCCGCTATGAATGTAACAATGGAAGGATCCAGCGAACCGGTTCTAGTTCCCATCATGAAGCCGTCCAATGGAGTAAGCCCCATACTGGTATCGATAACTTTTCCTTTATTTATAGCGCAAATTGAAGAGCCGTTACCAAGATGGCATGTTATAATTTTTAAATCTTTTATATCTTTATGCAGGAGTTCTGCACAGCGTTTGCTTACGTACTCGTGAGATGTTCCGTGAAACCCATATCTTCTTATTTTATATTTTTCATAATATTCGTAAGGAATGGGGTACATATAAGCTTTCTCCGGCATAGTGGAATGAAAAGCTGTGTCGAAAACAGCGACTTGAGGAACTTTATGCCCGAAAACCTTTAAGCAAGCCTTTATGCCTTGAATATGTGCCGGATTGTGCAAAGGTGCCAATGGTATCAAATTTTCTATTTCTTTGATAACTTCGTCATTTATCAAAGTAGACTCTAAGAATTTACTACCTCCTTGCACAACCCTGTGACCTATTGCTGAAACTTCATCTATGCTCTTTATTACGCCATATTCTTCGTTGAGTAAAGCCTTAACTACGTAGCTGAAAGCTTCTGTATGGTCGTGCATAGGAGCGTCTATTTTTTTGTTTTCGCCTGAGTCGGTCTTATAAGTTAAAAAGCTGCCATCAAGGCCTATCCTTTCACAGTTTCCTTTTGCAAGAGTCTTTTCATTTGACATATCGATCAATTGATACTTCAAAGATGAGCTACCTGCATTAATAACAAGAATTTTCATTTTTACCTCCAAAATTTTATATTTCAATCAGCTATATTACTGACGTACTGACAAACTCATTTCACATTCACATACCACAGGCATAAACTTTTCAAGTAAATACTCAACTTTAGGCATATTTAAAGCGTGTGATGATTTTATTATCCATTTTTCTGCTGCAAGATAATCTCTGTTACCAACCGCTTTCTCATTAAGGCATTTTATGAGGGCAGATATTCTATCGGCAGCCTTGAGTAACTTAATATTTTGTGCTGTTTTTTTCTAGCATCATCAAGTCATAGTAAGTATCTTTTAGGGGCGGCGGCAAAGTATCTGACATTTCCTTTGCGGCGGCTTTTTCTATTTCTGCAAATCAATTCTTTATGTTTTTATTATAGTGTATAAGTGACGGCAAATCTCCTGTTATAGTTTCTGTTGCATCGTGAAATAAAGCCAACATCGCTAGATGCTCAGGGTTTAATTTTCCGTTATAGTAAGTATTGCTTATGGCAGCTAAAGCGTGCACAATGATAGCTGTTTCAAAACTATTTTCTTCCAAATTTTCGTATTTAGAATTATTAAATGTGTGCCACCTGTTTACATACTTCATTCTAGAAATTATTGAAAAGAAAGTATAAGTACCGTCGGGTGTAGCTTCATTTATGTGATTTTCTATTAATTTTTGATTTTGTAGGTTTTAAGTGGAAACTTTCAATATAATACTAGAAAATAAAAGCAAACTAGATTATTAACAAAGACAAACTTTTTTGAACGATTGTAGATTTAAAATTTTTCATTTTTGTACGTCCTTGTTTTATTTAAATTATATCATGAAGGAAAACTTGATGTAAAGTACTCACATACTAAAATTTCAACTATTTTTCAAGACCTCAATGAGATTGTCTGGCGTACAAAAATATATAAAATCGTTTTCTTTTTTTATTATGTTACAGATTTTTTTAGTTTCGTCATCCATACCTAAGTCAAGACAAATGACCTTTTTATGGTCATTTTTAGATAACCATTTAGTTTGAAAAATGGCATCCCGCAAAAGTATTTCAGCCTCCTCACGGTGTCCGGAAATTGGTATTATTAAAATATTGTTTTTGTTCTTTTGGCTATTAAGAGAATTAACAACTATTAGTTTAAAAAACTTGATTAATCCGATAATTGATAAAACTGTTAGGAAAACACTGAGAATTATTTCTAACATTTATATCACTCCTCTGTACCCAAAATATGAAACCAAAATAAATTATGTTAATTGCGGGAAAAAAATTTGTAAAATAACTTGCGCTTTGCTTTAATGTGTGTTAAACTTAATAAACGTTAGCGTAATATAAATTTCTCAAAAGAGTGGGCTCCCCCGCTCTTTTGTTTATATTTCAAGTTAAAACTTAATAAAATGGAGGCTAAATAAAAAATGAACAGCAAAGAACTTTTTGAATCGTTGTCCTTATTAGAGGAAGAAAGGGGTATTTCTGTTGACTATATGTTTGAGAAAATAAAAAAAGCTATAGTTACAGCTTGCAAAAATAGCTACAATGGAAACGAGGACGTTATAATAAACGTGAACCCCAAGCGCAATAAATTTGATGTTTTCTTACAAAAGACTGTAGTTAACGACGTTACTGATCCGGGAAATGAAATTTCTTTACTGGAAGCAAGGAAAATCAGCGCAAATGCCGGAGTTGGTGAAAAGGTAGGTGTAAAATTAAACACGAAGGAATTTGGTAGAATAGCTGCACAAACAGCACGTAATATTATACGACAAGGTATAAGAGACGGCGAAAAAGACGTAATGAAACAGGAGTTTGAAAGTAGAAAAGGACAAATAGTTAGTGCTATAATAGAAAAAATAGATCCAAAAAGTGGGTCGGCAACTATAAGAATCGGAAAATCTGAATCTTATTTGCCAAAAAGTGAACTCCTACAATGCAACAAAGTAAAAGAAGGCGATATTGTAAAGGTGTATGTAGTTGATGTGAAAGAAACCGATAAAGGTCCGAAGGTTGTACTTTCTAGGACGCTCCCCGATGTTATAAAAAAGATGTTTGAAAATGAAGTTCCCGAAATAGCAACTGGAGTAATTGAAATAAAACAGATTGCGAGAGAATCCGGAGCTAGAACTAAAGTGTCTGTTTGTAGTCACGATGAAAATGTAGATGCTATTGGTTCTTGCATAGGCCCAAGAGGCGCTAGAATAGCAGCTATAATAAAAGAGCTGGGGGGAGAAAAAATAGATATAATTGAATATAGTGAAGACATGGAAAAATATATCACAGCGGCACTTTCTCCGGCTGAAGTTTTGAAAGTTGAAGTGATCTCAGAAGAGGCACATACTTGCAGAGCAGTTGTGCCGGACAGCCAATTATCATTGGCAATAGGCAACAAAGGTCAAAACGCACGTCTAGCAGCTAGATTAACCGGCTGGAAAATAGATATAAAACCAGAAAGTGCGACTTTAGAATCTGGAGAGGCAGAGTAACGCAAAGCAAAACGAAAAGAGAGGAAGAAGCAGGTTTGACTAAAAAAAATCATATCCCCAGCCGCATGTGTGCGGGATGCAACCAAATGAAAGAAAAAAAGGAACTTATACGTCTAGTGCGAACTTTTAACTTGGATGGTAAAAAGGTTATATCTATCGACTTTACGTTCAAGGCACCGGGAAGAGGGCTGTACCTTTGTAAAGACGCAGATTGTCTACGAAAGCTAAGAAAAAATAAAAGAATAGAAAAAACAATTTCGACAAAGGTCGATGAAAGTTTTTACGAAGAACTGGAGAAAATTGTTAATGATAAATGATAAACTACTTAATTTCATTGGCATTTGCAGGAAATCCGGGGGCTTAAATATGGGATATGATGCGGTATCTGACACAATAAAAAAACGAAAGGCATTTCTAGTGCTAATAGCTGCAGATACTTCCGAAAAAACTCGCGACAACATAAAAAAATTAGCGGTTGATTTTTCTGCAGATTTAATGCAGATTAACGAAACGATCGATGACATATATATGGTATTGGGAAAAAGAGTGGCTGTAATTTCCGTTACCGATAAAAATTTAGCGAATAAACTAAAAAGTTTACAGCATAATTAGGAGGAACACATTTATGATGGTTAAATATAGAGTGCACGAAGTGGCTAAAGATTTAGGGGTTGCCAGCAAAGATATTATAGCCCTTTTAAAGGAAAAACTCGGAGTAGAAAAGAAACATATGACAGCTTTGTCGTCTGACGAATTAAGCTTCATATTTGAGTACTTTACGCAGAAAAATCAGGTTGAAAATTTTGACAAATATTTTGCTCAAATGAAGCCTGAAAACAAAACAGAAGAAAAACCTAAAAAAGAACCGGTTAAGAAAAAATCAACAGTATCTGAAAGCAAGAATGATTCAAAGCTTGAAAAAGAAAAAAGCTCAGAAAAAACTGAAAATGCAAAAGAGACTGATCCTTCTGTGCAAAAGAAAAAAACAACAGAGGAACCATTACAGGAAGCTAAAAGGACTATTGCAAAAAAAGAACCAGTAAAAGAAGAAAAGCAATCTGAGGCTAAAGCGAAGGCAGAAAGACAATTTAATCACACTACAAAAGAAACAAAAGCTAGTGTAAATGCAAGTAAAAATGTAAAGAATAGGTCAACTGAAACGAAAGGGCCCCTGGCTTTTCGTAAAGAAACTTCAAAAGGAATTTCAAATAAGAGTGCGGAAGCTCAAAACAAGAAGAAGCCAGCCGGACGTATAATAGATACAAGGTCAGCACACGTTGACATAGAGAGATATAACGAGAAGTATGACAAGTTAGCGTCTGAGAAAATGTACACCGAAAATACTGTAAGAAAACAAAAAATAAATCAAAAATCGCACAACAGAGGTAAAATAAGAAGTGCAAAAAGAGAAACAGAAGCCGAAAGGTTAAAGAGAATTGCTCTTGAAAGAAAAAATAAACCTATTACTGTTTCTATTCCTTCTGAAATAACTGTGGGTGAGTTGGCACTCAGACTGAAAGCTACGGCCGCTGAGGTTATTAAAAAGTTAATGATGATGGGCACGATGGCTTCTATAAACGATGTTATAAATTTTGATACAGCAAGTTTAGTTGCGATGGAATTTCACGCTAAAGTGGAAAAGGAAGTTGAAATTACCATAGAAGAAAGAATAATAGATGGCAGCGAAGATACTGATGAATACTTAACTCCAAGAGCACCGATTGTCGTGGTTATGGGGCATGTTGACCATGGAAAGACTTCACTCTTGGACGCTATAAGAAAAGCAAATGTTACATCGACTGAAGCAGGTGGAATCACTCAACATATAGGCGCATACAGAGTAAACTTAAACGGCAAATATATAACTTTCTTGGATACTCCGGGACACGAGGCGTTTACTACTATGAGAGCACGGGGAGCTCATGTCACGGATATAGCGATATTGGTTGTGGCGGCGGATGACGGAATAATGCCTCAAACAGTGGAGGCCATAAACCATGCAAAAGCTGCCGGCGTCTCGATGATTGTAGCTATAAATAAAATGGATAAACCTGGCGCTAACCCGGAGAACATAAAACGACAGTTGACAGAGCATGAGATTATACCGGAAGAATGGGGCGGAGATGTGCCTTGCATACCGGTATCGGCTAAAAAAAGAGAAGGTATAGAGGATCTTCTTGAGATGGTAAACTTGATAGCTGAAATGAAAGAGCTGAAAGCAAATAAAGATAGAGCAGCAAAAGGTACGGTTATTGAAGCAAGGCTGGCCAAAGGCAGAGGCCCTGTAGCAACAATGTTGGTTCAAAACGGAACTTTAAAAGTAGGAGATATAGTTGTAGCCGGTACGGCTGTTGGTAAAGTTCGCGCTATGACAAATGATTTGGGGCAAAGGGTGAAATTAGCTGGTCCCTCTGTGCCAGTAGAAATTACAGGGCTTGATACAGTACCTCAGGGCGGAGATAAGTTCAATGCAGTATCTGATGAGAGATTGGCAAGAGAACTGGTAGAACAAAGGAAAAACAAGATTAAGGAAGAACAGTTTAACTCTAGAACTAAAGTTACATTAGATAACCTGTTTGACCAGATGCAACAAGGCGATATAAAGGAACTTAAAATAATAGTAAAAGCAGATGTTCAAGGATCTGTTGAAGCAGTTAGACAGTCGTTAGAGAGGCTGAGCAACTCAGAAGTACGAGTAAATGTGATTCATGGTGCAGTTGGTGCTATAAATGAATCTGATGTTATGCTTGCTAGTGCATCAAATGCGATTATAGTGGGATTTAACGTAAGACCGGAATCACAGGCAGAGGAAAATGCTAAGTTAAACGGCGTGGATATGCGTCTGTACAGAATAATTTATAATTGCATAGATGAAATAACTGCAGCAATGAAAGGTATGTTAGCTCCGAAAGTTAGAGAAGTCCAATTAGGTAAAGCTGAGTGCCGTCAGGTATATAAGATTTCTAGTGTAGGTACTATTGCAGGGTGCTATGTAACAGAAGGAAAAATCGCTAGAAACGCACAAATTAGAGTAGTAAGAGATGGCATAGTTATAACCGAAGATTCTATTTTGTCACTTAAAAGATTTAAAGATGATGCGAAGGAAGTTGCTCAAGGCTATGAGTGCGGAATAGGACTTGAAAAGTTTAACGACATTAAGGAAAATGATGTGTTTGAAGCGTTTATTATGGAAGAGTACCGAGAAGATTGATTTAGAAAGCTTAACTTGGGCGCTTGCGCCTGTTGGCCTTTGGCCAACGACGCCAAAGCATCGAAAAATTTTCAATGCTTTGCGTAGACCAAATTCTTTGGTCTACGCAAGCGCTTAGTGCTGTACTTCAAAATCTATAGAGAGGAAGGTAAAAAATGTCAGGACATAGAATAGAGCGTATAAATGAAGATATTAAAAGAGAGTTATCGGCTATATTTCGTGAAATAAAAGACCCAAGAGTAACAGAAAATTTTGTAAGTATAGTCAGGGTAGAGGGAACAAACGATTTGTCATACTGTAACGTATATGTGAGTGCGATAGGAGGGCTTGACAAAACGAAAATATCCGTAGAAGGATTAAAATCCGCTAGTGGATATATAAAGCGAGAACTAGGTCATAGATTAGACTTGCGCCATATTCCGGAACTTTTTTTCTATGCTACAGATTCAATAGAGTACGGTGCAAACATCTCAAAGATATTAAATGATTTAAATGGTGATTGAGAATGAACATAACTCTTTCTGAAATATCCAGCTTATTGTGCAGCAAAAACAACTTTTACATTTTGACGCATCAGTACCCCGATGGAGATACTCTGGGGTCAGGTTTTGCCTTATGTATGGCGTTACAAAAGATGGAGAAAATGGCTAAAGTTCTTTGCAATGACGAAATTCCTAAAAAGTATAATATTTTATCAGATAATATAAACACTCAAAATTTTACTCCACAGTATATCATCAGTGTAGACGTAGCGGATACGCAGTTGTTAGGAGAGAAGCTACAACAAGAGTATAAAGATAAAATAGACCTGTCTATAGATCATCATTCTTCTGGAAAAAACTTTGCAAAGTTTAGCTATACGGAACCTGATTCTGCTGCAACAGCGGAAATTATATATGCGCTGTTAAATCTTATGCATGTTGAGATAGATAAAAATATAGCTACGTGCCTGTACACGGGGATATCGACCGATACGGGGTGCTTTAAGTATGCCAATGCCACTGCAAGATCATACAGGATAGCTGCGGATCTTTTAGAAACTGGCATAGATGCATGCGGAATAAATAGGCTTATGTTTGACATGAAATCTCGGGAACGCCTTAAGATTGAACGCGAAGTTCTCGATTCTATGGAATTTTTCTATAATAACAAATGTGCGTTAGTTTATACTACTTTAGACATGATGAAAAAAGCACATGCCACTGATTCCGACATAGAAGGTCTAGCGTCTATACCCAGGCAGGTTGAAGGTGTTCTAATAGGGATTACCATGCGCGAAAAGAAAGATGGCACTTTCAAAATATCAGTCAGGACAGATGAAACAATCAGTGCAAATTTGATCTGTGAACGCTTTGGAGGAGGTGGACATCCTTGCGCAGGAGGGTGTTCAATCGCTGGGAATTTGAATGAAGTAAAACAAAAAATTATAAATGGAATAAAAGATTTTATATGCTTAAGAGGGAATAAATGGATGGAATAATGGTTATAAATAAACCAGAAAATTATACATCGTTTGACGTTGTAGCTGTTATGCGGAAATTTTTGAAAACTAAAAAAATAGGTCATGCAGGAACCTTGGATCCTATGGCAACAGGAGTGTTGCCTATATTGGCGGGTCATGCAACAAAAATACAAAACTTGTTGCAAGGTTATTCTAAAGAATACCGAGCTAAGTTCCAGCTAGGTTTGATAACAGACACAGAGGACACTAGTGGAAAAATACTTAAAAAGAATCTAGTAAATGTTGATGTAGAAACATTAAGAAAAGTCATTTCAACATTTGTAGGCGAAATAAAACAAGTGCCACCGATGTATTCCGCAATAAAAAAGGATGGCGTGAGGCTCTATTCTCTAGCGAGGCAAGGCATAGAGGTGAGTAGAGAAAAGCGAGTTGTCACAATAGACGATATAGAATTGGAAAATTACAATGAGGAAATGCATGAAGCAACTATGTTAGTGAGATGCTCAAAAGGTACATATGTTCGAACTTTGTGTGCAGACATAGGAACTCAACTCGGTTGTGGAGCTGCTATGAGCGGACTTGAGAGGACTCGAGTGGGCGGTTTTACTTTAGAAAAGAGCATAACTTTAGATAGAGCAAAAGAGTTAGCCTCAGAAAATAAGCTAGATGAGGTACTATTGTCGATTGGCTCAGTTTTGTTTAAGTACAACGCAGTCAATGTAACCGATGCTCAAACAATACGGTTCTTGAATGGTGGGGGGTTAGCATTGGATAGAATATCGGCAAAAGACGCTCAAGACGGCCAAAAACTTAGGGTATATGGAACAGACGGAAAATTTTTAGGTTTAGGTGTAGTAAACATGGCAAAAAAAGAAATGTCTGTGTATAAATTGTTATATACTAAATGAGAATTATTAAATTAAAATACTTATAGTAAATAAAAGGTACGCAATGAAAATAAATGAATACTTAAAAAAACAGGAAAAAAGCACCTGTGTAGCTTTAGGATTTTTTGATGGCCTACATAAGGGACACATGAAAGTTATATCTGAAATGCTGTATTGTAGTAAAAAAAATAAATTTACGTCTTGTATATTTACTTATAAAAATTCCCCTAAGAATATTTTGCACAAGGGCCAAACAAATAAAATTTTACTAGACTATGATAGAAACAAAATGCTTGAAAGCCTAGGACTGCAAGAGCTTTACACAGTAGATTTTAAAAATGTAATGAATCTAACAGCTGATGAATTTATACATGAAATATTGTTTAACACATTGAAAGCTAAACACATCTTTTGTGGATTTAATTACCATTTTGGTAAAGGAGGGCAGTTTGGTGCCGAGGACCTTAAAAATAAATGTCAAAAGCACGCAATACAAGTTCATGTTGCCGAACCGGTTAAACATAAAGATTCTGACATCAGCTCATCGACTATAAGAAAGTTATTGTATGATGGTAAAGTAGATGTCGCAAATGAGCTGCTTTCAGAAAATTTTCATTATACCCTTTCAGTTTCGCATGGGCGAAGAATCGCTCAAAATTTGCACTTTCCCACCATTAATCAAGAATTTCCTGAAAATTTTATAGTTCCAAAATGCGGGAGCTATTTAAGCTGTGTGACAGTGAATGGGAACAAATACAAAAGTCTTACTAATATCGGTGTTGCACCGACAGTTAAACGCCTACCTAGACCCATTTCTGAAACACATATTTTAGGAGATAATAGCGTAGAATTATATTATAAAACTGTTAAAGTTGAGTTGTTAAAGTTTTTAAGACCAGAGAGAAAATTTGAAAGTATGGAAAAACTGAAAAGAACCGTCGCACAGGACTGCAATGTGGCCTTAAAATGGCACTTTAATGTTTAATTTTAAAATTGTATTTTAGGAGGTCATTTATGAAACTTTTTAAAGAAATATCACCAGTATCTATTGAGGAAAATTTTTTTAAACTTATAGGCGAAAAATGGATGTTGATAACAGCAGGGTGTAGGGAAGGTTACAACACAATGACTGCTAGTTGGGGTGGAGTGGGTGTTTTATGGAATAAAAACGTCACATTTTCGTTTGTCCGTCCGGGAAGATATACATTTGACTTTATGGAAAAAAATGACTACTACACACTTTCTTTTTACGACGATAAATACAAAAAAGAATTGTCGTTTTGCGGTTCTAATTCCGGAAGAAATGTAGATAAAGCAAAAGCAACAGGTTTTACGCCTGTTTTCGATGATGAGGCTCCATATTTCGAGCAGGCAAAGATGGTTTTGATATGTAAAAAAATTTATTCACAATATTTGGCTCCTGAACTTTTTGCAGATAATAGCATAGAGCAAAATTATCCTTTGAAAGATTACCACAAAGAATATGTAGGAGAAATTGTAAAGGTTTTGGTAAAAAATGAATAAGACTGTTTTAATTACTGGCGCATCGCGAGGCATCGGGAAAGCGACAGCTGAGGCATTTGCAAAAGATGGGTATCGGGTCATTATAAATTACTTTCAATCTAAAAAAGAAGCTGAGCAACTTTGCGAAGAGCTCAAAGGTATGGGATGCGACTGCCTAGCTGTACAAGCGGATGTTTCGAAAGAAGCTCAAGTAAGTGATATGATGGGAAATATAAGAAATTTTTCATCTCATATAGATGTTTTGGTCAACAATGCTGGTGTTGACTTACAGAAGATGTTAATTGACACGACAGAAAATGAGTGGAACAGACTATTTGACATCAACGTCAAGGGGATGTTTAACTGTTGCAGGGCTGTTTTGCCAGAAATGGTAAAAAGGAAATATGGTAAAATTGTGAATATTTCATCTATTCTGGGTGTAAATGGTGCGTCTTGCGAAGTTGCTTATTCGGCTACTAAAGCTGCGGTTATAGGTTTTACCAAAGCTTTGTCGAAAGAAGTAGGCCCTTGCGGCATTAATGTAAATTGTGTAGCCCCGGGAGTGGTAATGACAGATATGATGAGAAAACTCGGAAAGGAAGCTCTACAGTCGCTGAAAGAAATTACGTCACTTGGCGTGATAGGGACTCCCGAAGATATAGCGGAAAGCGTTTTATTTTTAGCAAGTGATAAGTCTAAGTTTACTACAGGTCAGATTTTAAGCCCTAATGGGGGATTAGTAATATAAGTAGTTACACAGGAGCAGGGAGCGTAGCGATTTATGGTATCATAAATCGCTACGCCCATAAAGCTTATTGCTTTATGGGCGGGACAAATATCAAAGATATTGTCCCGCTACCACAATTAGAAAACATTTTAACAACACATATTTACAAATCTTTACAATTGTGATAACATGTAACATAAGGTAAAAAAATATTCGTTAATGTCAAACTAAAGGGAGAAAAGAAAATGATAAAACATTTATTCACATCGGAGTCCGTAACACAAGGGCACCCAGACAAAATATGTGATCAAATATCTGATGCAATACTGGATGCGATATTTGAAAAAGACAAAGATGCACATGTTGCATGCGAAACAACTGTTGCGCCTGGATTAGTGCACGTTATGGGAGAAATTACGACAACTTGCTATGTAGATATAGCGAACATTGTAAGAAAAACTATCTTAGATATAGGATACGATTCGCCGAAATATAATTTTGATGGACACACATGTAATGTTCTAATATCGATAAATTCTCAATCATCAGACATAGCTATGGGTGTAAATGAATCTGTAGAGATGAAAAAAAATAGCAAGGACGCAAAGGACGGAATAGGTGCAGGAGACCAAGGAATGATGTTTGGATTTGCTTGCGACGAGACGCCTGAACTTATGCCGTTACCGATTTCGCTTGCACATAAGCTTACGAAGAGATTAACTTGCGTAAGGAAGAATAAAATATTAAATTATTTGCGCCCGGACGGTAAAGCTCAGGTAACAGTAGAATATGAAGACGGTACACCTAAAAGAGTAGATACAATTATCCTGTCCACTCAGCATGGTGAAGATATATCAAACGAAAAATTGCGTGAAGATATTATGAATTACGTGATAAAAGAAGCTATCGATTCAAACCTCATGGACGATAAAACGAAAATTTACATAAATCCTACTGGAAGATTCGTTATAGGAGGGCCTGCGGGAGACACAGGACTTACAGGCAGAAAGATAATAGTAGATACATATGGTGGATATTCGCGGCACGGAGGTGGAGCTTTTTCCGGCAAAGACCCAACGAAGGTGGACAGGTCTGCTGCATATATGGCAAGATATATCGCTAAAAATATTGTAGCGGCGAAATTAGCTAAAAAATGCGAAGTTCAAATAGCATACGCTATAGGCGTAGCAAGACCTGTATCCGTTATGGTTGATACATTTGGAACATCTGAGTATACAAATGAAAAAATTTCAAACACAGTGCAAAAGGTATTTGATTTAAGGCCGGCAGCAATTATTGAAAATCTTCAACTAAGACGTCCTATTTATCAAAAAGTAGCGTCTTATGGTCACATGGGTAGAGAAGAATTAGGCGTTTCGTGGGAGAAACTTGATAAAGTGGAAGCTTTAAAGGAGGCTATAAATGGATAATAACATTAAACTTGAAAAAAGTTCAGAAAACGGATGTTTCTTATGTCGTTAATCCCATATCATGTTTTAAGTTTCTGAATTTTAGTGAATTTTTAGATTCATTATTTACTATGATTAATACAGCAAGATTTTGCCTCTTTTGCTAGAGACAGCATAAGTTTTATTCGGTTTTCCTGGTTAACTTTCGACGAACCTGGATCATAATCGACAGCAACGATATTAGCTTTCTTATTTATTTGACGAATTTTCTTTATCATGCCTTTTCCACATATGTGATTTGGCAAACACCCAAACGGCTGAGCACAAATTATATTTTCAAATCCAGACTCTATAAGTTCCAACATTTCCGCGGTTAAAAGCCATCCTTCACCCATTTTGTTGCCATACCCTATAATACCGTTTACGAGCTTTTTAGTTTGTCGGTAGCTTTTCATTTGAGAGAAATTAGAATAGTGGCTCAAAGTGTCTATCATCGACTTTTCCATTTTTTCAAAATACTTAAAAAGAGCAATTGCGATGAATTTTTTTATTATGCTACCACCGTATATTTTTACGTCCTCTATTCTGTTGTCAACTTTAAACAACATAAAATTTATTATCCCAGGCACGCAAATTTCACAGCCTTGGTTCATCAAGAAGTCTTCGAGGCAATTGTTACCAAGTGCAGAATACTTTATGTATATTTCTCCTACTATTCCTACCTTGATTTTCGGAGTTATTCTTGTTTCTATTTTAGAAAAATCATCCGCAATCTTCCCTAAATTTAGCTTAATTTCCTTCAGCGAAGATCCTTTTCCGATTTTAAACTGGTCAGTTAATTTATCTGCCCAATAATCAATTAAAGCAGTACATTTGCCATGATTAATTTCATAAGGCAATATTTGATTCTTGAGGAACATCAACATGTCGCCATAAACTAGAGATGACATTATTTTTTTTAACATAGGCAAAGTTAAAGAAAAACCGCTGTTTTTTTCAAGACCAGAAAGGTTAAGAGAAATTACCGGAACATTTTGAAAACCGGCTTTTTTCAAAGCTTTTCTAAGCAGATGTATGTAATTTGAAGCGCGACATCCTCCACCAGTTTGAGTTATCATCAACGCAGTTTTGGTTATATCGTATTTACCGCTCTTTAAAGCATCTATAAATTGACCTATGACAAGCAGTGCCGGGTAACAAGTATCGTTATGCACATACTTTAAGCCTTCATCTATTACCTTCGGTGAGCTGTTTTCTAAAAGAGCAGTCTTATAACCGTAACAGTTGAATATATTTTTTATCATTTTAAAATGTATCGGCAACATCATGGGGAGTAAAATGGTATATTCTTTTTTCATTTCCTTTGTAAATAAAAGGCGACCGAATTTATCATAATGTAAATCAGACATAATTTTACTCCTTTTGGTCAAGTGCCGCAAACAGACTTCTCAACCTAATTTTTATTGCACCTAAATTAGTTATTTCATCAATTTTAAGTTGCGTATATATTTTATTTTCGTTTTCTAAAATATCTCTTACTTCATCGGTTGTAATGGCATCTATACCGCAGCCGAACGATACAAGTTGAATTAGATTGATATGGTTTTTATTTTTGATATACTTTGCAGCGTTGTATAGCCTAGAATGGTACGTCCATTGATTTAGAACATTTAACCGTTCTTTACATCCACATTTTATCAAGGCATCTTCAGATATTATAGCAGCATCAAAGCTAAGTATGAGTTTGTCTATACCGTGATTTATCTCCGGATCAACGTGATAGGGCCTACCCGCAAGAACGATGATCTTTTTATTTTCATTTTCAGCAATAGATATAATTTCTTGTCCTTTTAGCCTTATCTTCTCCAAATAATTTTCATATTCTTTGTATGCTTTATTTGCGGCTACTACGACTTCGTTGCGGCTTATGTTGCTAAAATACTCGTTAAGTATTTTATGAATTTTCCCAGAAAATTCACGCCTTCTGTGAAGGCCAACATAAGCCTTTATGAAGTTGATATTTTCTGTTTCTTTTACATTTGCAGATATTACTTCCGGGTAGTACGCCACGACAGGACAGTTGTAATGATTATCTCCAAGTTTTTCATCAAAGTTGTACGACATACAAGGATAAAATATATTTTTCACGCCATTTTTCAGCAAATACTCTACGTGACCATGCATCAGTTTAGCGGGAAAGCAAACAGTATCCGAAGGAATGGTATGTTGGCCAGAAGTATAAGTTTTACCATTTGAAACGGGAGAGACCATAATGGAAAAACCAAGTAATGAGAAAAACTTGTGCCAAAAAGGTAACAGCTCATACATGTTTAGTCCCAAGGGCAACCCCACAGTTTCTTCTCTAGAGCCTGTATGATTGCCATATCCTTTTAAAATCTTAAGTTTATAGTCGTAGATATTAAGATTATTATCTGGTTGGCTGTTTTTAGTGGGCTTTTCGCACTTGTTTCCGCTTATATACCTGATGCTAGAAGAGGAAAACGTATTTACTGTCAACTTGCAGTTATTACTACAACCGCCGCAGGTGGAATAGCTTACCTTATGGTCCATATTTTTTATGCCGGATAAAGAAAGTATTTTACTTTTTTTTATGTGCTGGTTTTTAGCATAAATAGCCGCGCCGTATGCGCCCATCAACCCGGCTACGTCTGGCCGTACAGCTTCTACTCCCAGCTCTTGTTCAAAAGCACGAAGCACAGCATCGTTTAAAAACGTACCACCTTGCACTACGATGTTATTACCCAGCTCCTGTGTGCTGTTCACCCTAATGACTTTATATATGGCATTTTTTACCACGCTCAAAGCAAGTCCTGCGAAGATATCTTCTATAGAAGCACCGTCCTTTTGAGCCTGCTTTACCGAAGAGTTCATAAATACAGTGCACCTAGATCCTAAGTCTACTGGGCTTTTTGCAAACAAAGCAAGTTTAGCAAAATCCTCTACCGAATAAGAAAGCGCGTTAGCGAAAGTCTGAAGGAAAGAGCCGCACCCTGAAGAGCAAGCTTCATTTAAAAATATATTATCAATGGCGCCATTGCGTACTTTGAAACACTTTATATCTTGCCCACCAATGTCGATAATGAATTCGACATCCGGCATAAATTTTTTAGCGCCAGTCAAATGGGCTACGGTTTCAACTACCCCAAAGTCAACATTAAATGCATTTTTGATCAAATCTTCACCATAACCTGTAACTGCACTGGCTTTTATACTTACATTTGGATATTTAATATAAACTTGTGATAAAAAGTCTTTTACTATAGCGACAGGGTTGCCGTTGTTGGAAAGGTAAGTGGACAAAAGCAGTTGCTCATTGCTGCCAATTAAGACGATTTTAACAGTAGTTGAGCCAGCATCTATCCCTAAGTAGATGTCACCATCATTTTCTGATATATTTCCCTTTTCTACAGTGTGTTTTTCATGACGGGTTAAAAAGTCGTTATATTCCTTTTTTGAACAGAATAAAGGTTTGTTACAATCAAAAGTTTTACTTGAACTGTAGAGCTTAATTTTTTGTATAAGACCATTGACATCAATGATATCATTTGTAGAGAGCGCCGCTCCAAGTGCAACAAAATACAGCGAATTTTTCGGACAAGTACCATTTACTCTAAGCACTTCATCGAAAGTCTTCCGAAGCTCACCCATGAACGTAAGCGGACCACCAAGGTACAAAACATTACCACATATTTCTCTGCCTTGAGCAAGCCCGGCTATAGTTTGATTTACTACTGCCAGAAATATACTTTTAGCTATATCTTTTTTTTGAGCACCTTGATTTAAAAGCGGCTGGATATCTGACTTTGCGAAAACCCCACACCTTGAAGCTATTGTATATATTTTATCGTGGTTTTGAGCAAGCTCATTCATTTTTTCTATGGGTATGTTTAACAAAGTTGCCATTTGGTCTATAAAAGCTCCTGTACCTCCGGCACAAGACCCGTTCATCCGGACTTCCATAACGTCGGTAAGGAACAAGATTTTAGCATCTTCGCCGCCAAGTTCTATGATAACATCTGTATTTGGAGAAAATTTTGTAGCTGCTAGGCGAGTTGCATAAACTTCTTGGACAAATGGCACGTTACATTTTTCAGCAAAACCCATACCGGCGGAACCGGAAATCGCTAATTTTGCATTTTTAAGATTGAATTTGTGGCTTAAAAGCTGTAGTTCTTCTATAGCTTTTTCTTTTATGTGAGAATAATGTCTATTGTACGATTTATATATAACTTGATCTTTATCGTCCAAAACAATAGATTTTATCGTGGTGGAGCCTATATCTAGACCAATTTTCAAAAATTATCCCTCCAAATACTATGGAAATCAACATGATAAATTTAATTATATCATATTTTGTTGGAAATTATATATTTTTTATCTTTTAAAGAAATAATTTTCAGTGAAAAAAATTTACATTTGAGAGTGCAAGTTTGTTGACACATTAGCTTGATTATAGCTACGCAAGCGTGATATAATTTTCTTATAGAGAAAAATACCGAGGAAAAGGAGGGAGACTTTGAACGAGATAAAGATAAATTCCTACACAGGACCGTATAGTATATTAATAGAGAACGATGCCTTAAATTATTCGAAAGAATTGATAGGGAAGCGATTTAACAGATGCAAAGTTTGCATAATAAGTGATGATATAGTCTCAAAAATTTATTTGGAAATTGTGAAAAATTCGCTGGAATTAAAAGACTTTCAAGTATTTGATTTTATTATTAAGTCAGGTGAAAATTCAAAGTCATTACCAACCACCTATAGCTTGTATGATTTTCTCTCTAAAAACTTCTTTACTCGCTCAGACTTAGTAATAGCTTTAGGTGGAGGCGTTGTGGGTGACATTGCTGGATTTGTGGCTGCTACGTACTTAAGAGGAATAAAATATGTAAATATTCCCACGACTTTGTTGGCGCAAATAGATTCTTCTGTTGGAGGAAAGACAGGTGTTAACTTGCCAGTAGGGAAAAATATGCTTGGATCGATTTATCCAGCAAGTTTGGTTATTGTTGACCCCAAGGTATTAAAGACACTCACAAAAGGTGACTGGGCATGTGGAATGTCTGAAGCAATAAAGTATGCCATGATAAAAGATAAATTCCTTTTTGACAAAATAAAAAATGAAAATATTGAAGACTTTTTAAGCAGTCTCATATGTAGGTGTATAGAAATAAAAAAGTATATAGTTGAAGAAGATGAGTTCGACAACAAAGATAGAATGCTTTTAAATTTTGGGCATACGCTAGGGCATGCTATCGAAAAGTTAGGCAATTATGAAAATTTTTCTCACGGGCAAGCGGTGTCTTTAGGAATGAAAATGATAACGCAGGCTTGCGTAGAAAATAACATTGCTGAAGAAAAAGTATTGGAAGATCTAGTTTACACTTTAAAAAAGTTTGAACTTCCGACATTTTGTGATTTTAGTAAAAAAGAAATAGCTGCATCAGCACTAAACGATAAAAAAATTGTACATGAAAAAATAAACGTTGCTTTGGTAAATGACATAGGTAGCGGTTTTATATATAAATTCAGTAAAGAGCATTTTTTAAAATTTATTTTGGGAGAAGAAATATGTGTACAGCAATAATAACACCTAAAAAATTGAGTGGCACGATAACAGCGCCGCCATCAAAAAGTGAATTACATAGAGCGATAATTTGTGCGGCTATGGCAGAAGGGCCAAGTGAAATAAATAATGTCAGTTTATCGAACGATGTACTAGCCACATTAAACGCCGTGAAAGCTTTAGGTGCTAGTGTTATGTTTGCTGAAAACAAGCTTATGATCAATGGGAACTCCGCGTTTAAAGGCAACAAGGTCTCAATAGATTGCGATGAATCCGGATCTACTTTGAGGTTTTTAATCCCGATTGTTGCGTCTTTCGGTATAGATGCAACTTTTAGAGGCAAGGAAAGTTTATCTAAAAGGCCGTTTGGTCCATACCTTGACACTTTGCCAGAACATGGTGTAAATATTAATTTCAACAACCGATTTCCTTTAAACTTATCCGGGTGCTTAAAGGGAGGAAGGTTCACTGTTTCAGGAGACATAAGCTCTCAGTTTATAAGTGGATTACTTTTCGCGCTTCCAAGGTTAAGCCACGACAGTGAAATCTACATATCATCACCGCTTGAATCATCAAATTACGTAGACTTGACAATAGGCATTTTGTCGCACTTTGGCATAGAAATAATAAAAAAAGAAAACACGTTTTTTGTTCCTGGAAAACAAACTTTCAAGGCAACAACCTATAACGTAGGCGGAGATTGGTCATCGGCATCTTTTTTTGCAGTAGCAGGAGCTTTGGGCGACACTGTGCATATAACTGGGCTATCTGTAGATTCGCTGCAAGGGGATAAAGCGATCTTGAAAATTTTAGAAAAATACGGAATAAATTATAATTTTTCAGGAGATATGCTTTCTGTGTACCCAAGCGAAATAAACCCTACAGATATATACTCAGCGCAAATACCGGACTTAGTTCCTATTTTGTCTGTGTTGGCGGCAAAAGCAAATGGACCGAGCAAAATTTGGGGTGCCTCACGGCTAAAGTATAAAGAAAGTAATCGATTAAAGGCTATATTTCAGTATTTAAAGGTATTCGGTGCGGATTTAGAAGAAACAGATGATGGCTTTATAATAAATGGAAAAAGTGAATTTTCAAAGTGTGCTTTAAAGGGCTGCAACGACCACAGGATAGTTATGGCAATGGCAATAGCAGCAACAGTAGCCACGGGCAAAGTTTCAATTTCAGACGCGCAAGCGATTCATAAATCGTATCCAAACTTCTTTGAAGATTTCATAAAACTTGGAGGCATAGTAAATGTCATCAGTTTGGACTAATAACCTAAAAATATCCATATTCGGAGAGAGCCACGGTAAAGCAATAGGCGCTGTTATAGATAATTTACCATACGGCGAAAAAATAGACTTAGATGATATTGCCTTCCAGATGGAGAGAAGAGCCCCGGGATGCAATTCTTTTTCGTCCGAGAGGTGTGAAAAAGACCAGGTTCATATTGTATCTGGCACAAAAAATGGCATAACTACAGGTGCACCGATATGTGCGTTAATAGAAAATAAAAATGCCGACCCTTTACAATATTTAAATTTCAGAGATATTCCTAGGCCTGGTACAGCTGATTTTTCATCGAGCATAAAATATAAAAATTTCAATGACTTAAGCGGAAGCGGACATCTTTCAGGCAGGCTCACAGCAGCGTTAACTGCTTGCGGAAAGATATGCCAGCAAATTTTAAAACATAAGGGCATAAATATTGCAGCACATGTTTATTCCGTTGGAGAAATTTATGATAGGTCATTTTTAGAAAATGGGTTGTCAACGAAAAAAATTCTGAATGAGCTTTTAATGCAAAAAGAAGTACCCATGATAGACATGAGCAAAAAGGAAAAAGTAAAAGAAGAGATTTTATCTTATAAGCAAAGAGGCGACAGCATAGGTGGTTGCATAGAATGTGCTGTTTTGGAGCTTGACGCCGGGATAGGCGAGCCTATTTTTTATGGAGTGGAAAATGTCATATCGTCTTTGGTTTTTGCTGTGCCTGGAGTGAAAGGAATAGACTTTGGCGCCGGTTTCGACGCTTGTAAAATGAGTGGTAGCAAAAACAATGATAATTTTATATTATCGCAAGGAAAAATAAAAACCGAAACGAATAACCACGGGGGTGTTTTAGGCGGAATCAGCACATCCATGCCAATTGTTTTTAAGGTGGCTATGAAACCCACCCCGTCTATAAAACTGCCCCAAATGACATTAAATGTTGCAACTAAGGAAGCAGTAGAATTGAAAATTACAGGAAGGCACGATCCATGTATTGTCCCGAGGGCAGTTCCGGTGATCGAAGCTGTTGCAGCTATTGCTATACTAGATTTGCTGATAGGGAGGCAAAGATGAAACTTGAAAAGCTTCGGAAGTCTATTGACAGCATAGACGGTGAAATATTAAACTTGTTTTTGAAAAGGCTAGAACTTTGTAAGGAAATAGGCAAGCTAAAGAAAAATGAAAAATTGCCAGTATTCCATTCTAAAAGAGAAAATGAAATATTATCTAAGGTAAAAGAAAAATCAGGAAAAGACTTTGAATGTACAAAAAGTCTATTTTTAAAAATTTTTGAGATATGTAAGGAAATTCAAGATGTATAGTGCCTTGCGGGTTTTCTTACTTGTTGCCAGATATCTTATCAGCTGCTAACATAATTCCTACTTTTCCGCTGTGGAAATTTAAACTTCCTTGAAGCCAAACTGCAAACGGCTCTCTTAGCGGGGCGTCAGCGGAAAGTTCTATGGAAGCACCTAAAGTAAATGATCCCGCCGCCATGATAACTTTGCTGTCATACCCGGGCATGTCCCAGGGCTCTGGATCTACAAAAGAATCTATAGGTGCGCTCGATTGAACGGCCTTACAAAATTTAATCAATTTTTGAGAATCGCCTAGCTTTAAAGACTGTATAATATCTGCTCGAGGTTCGTTGTACCGGGGTGACACCTCGAAGCCGAGCAGCTCGAACAATGCTGACGAAAATACCGCAGTTTTTAAGGCTTCACCTGTGATATGAGGTGCGTTAAAAGTTCCCATAAAAAGTTCTCTGTTGCAGTTTAAAGTTGCCCCAACTTCCTTTCCCAGCCCAGGTGTGGTCAACCGATAAGAACACATTTCAACAAGTTTTTTCTTGCCAACTATGTACCCACCGGTTGGAGCTATGCCTCCGCCTGGGTTTTTTATTAAAGACCCTGCCATCAAATCGACTCCAAAAGACGTGGGCTCATACTTTCGTACAAACTCCCCGTAGCAATTGTCAACCATAACTATACAATCTGGACATTTGCTTTTTACAATTTCACAAACCTTTTTTATGTCTTCAGGGAACAGAGATGACCTTAAAGTGTACCCTCGAGAGCGCTGTAAGTAAACCATTTTTATTTTAGAACTAACTTTATTTTTTATTGCTTCAAAGTTTAAAGTACCGTCAGGTTTAAGCTCAACCTGCTCATAATTTATGTTAAATTCTTTTAGTGATCCGCTTGACTCCGTTTCAAGACCTATAACACCTTTTAAGGTATCATATGGTGTGCCGGTGACTGAAAGCATGGTATCTCCTGGGCGCAAAACGCCGAATAAGGCCACCGCGATAGCGTGAGTTCCACAAACGAAGTTATGGCGAACCAGGGCATCTTCTGCATCGAAAACTTTTGCATATATTTTGTCAAGAGCCTCTCTACCTCTGTCCCCGTATCCATACCCTGTTGAACCTATTAAGTAACTTTCGCTGATACCACAATCTATAAAAGCTTTAAGCATTTTTCGTTGGTTGTGTTCGGTTATTTCATCTATTGTTTTGAACTGTTCTTTGCACATATCTAGCGCTTTTTGTGATATATCCTCTATGTGCTTACTTATTTTAAACATAAATTTTGGTACGCTCCTTTTCACTTACAGCTAATTTTAAAGGCAAAGGGTCGCACGCGCACAAGAAATTCTTGTGCGCTGTGAAAATATCAATGATATTTTCACATACCGATTTTTAATCGGTATGTGCGGCCAAGCACTCAGCTAATTTTAACACTAAATTTTCAGTTTCAATAATATCATTACAGCTTACCATGCAATACGGGCTGTGTAAGTATCTGCAAGGTACAGACACAGCAACGGTTTTCACGCCACCACGGCTCTTATGTATAGCTCCTGCATCGTTGCCTCCTGCCACTGCACATTTTGGCTGAGTTTTTATATTATATTTTTTTGAAAGTTCAAAAGCAAGGTTATAATATTCCCTATTATAAACTGTAGCCTTATCCATAAACGATACAACGGCACCGCCACTTAAGCTGCAAACTTTATTTTCTTCAGGATTTCCGTAAATATCTGCAGCTGTAGTGGCTTCCACAACTATCGCTTTATCTGGGTCTACACCATATGCCGCGACAGTACTACCTCTTAGCCCTACTTCTTCCTGTACTACGAAAGTGAAATACATGTCAAACGGTAACGGCTGCTTTATTAAGTCAATCAAAATCAAACAGCCAACTCTATCATCTAAAGCTTTTGCCTTGACAATATCGTTATCTACATGAAACTCAGAATCAAAGCAAATATAATCCCCTAAAGAAACATATGAGATCGCATCATCTTTACCATTAGCTCCTATATCTATGTGCATATTTTCGACTTTTACAGCACTTTGCTTTTCATCGTTATTTGAAACATGTATCGGCTTAACTCCGATAACCCCAGGCACATTAGCATTTCCGACTGTTACACCTTTACCTAATAGAACTTTCTCATCAATGCCTCCTACTGTGTCAAATTTTAAAAGTCCATCAGGAGTTACGCCTGTAACAATACTTCCAACTTCATCCATATGTGCTGTTATCATTAACTTCGATTTAGCAGATTTATTGCCCCTTTTGAAAACTATTATATTACCGAGCGTGTCTATTTCTATTTTGTCTGCAAAACCTTTTACTTCTGAAACTATTGTATCCCTAACGAGGGTTTCATTTCCTGAAATACCTGGTGTCTTGCAGAGTTTTTCAAGTAATTTTAAATTAATCAAGCTTCAAGCCCCCTTTAACGTACAATGCTAAAAGTTTTGCTGTATTTTCTATATCAGTTAAATTTATAACTTCGACAGGAGTATGCATATATCGAAGTGGGATAGAGACTAGCCCTGTCTTGACTCCGCCTTTCGAGACGGATATATAATCTGCGTTAGTTCCTGTTTTTCCTGACATTATTTCTACTTGATAATTTATGTTAGCGCCTTTAGAAATGTCGATAAGTTTGCTAGAGATCTCCTTAGACAGTGTCGGAGAAACACCTATCATTGGTCCTTTTCCAAGTTCTCCACATTTTTCTTTGGGCACACTAGGTTGACTAGCGAAAGAAACATCGACTGAAATGGCGGAACTTGGTTCTGTTGTGAAAGCTGCTGTTTTTGCGCCTACTCCAGAAACTTCTTCTCCTGTGCTGAAAAGAAAACTTACTTGCTTGTTAAGGTGCTCTTTTGCCAGCAAATGAGCGCAATTTATTAAAGCAGCAACACCTGCTCTATTATCGAGTCCCGGCGCAGAGATGGAGTTATTAAGTAATTTTAAGGGCTTATTTGAAAAGTTTACGTAATCTCCGACTTTTACTAATTCATTAACTTTTTGGCTGTTAAGTCCTGTATCAACTAGAAGCTCATCAATTGATAAGAATTTGTTTTCACTGTTTTTAGATAAATGTGGTGGAACACATGAAGTTATGCCACATATGTTTCTTTTGCCATTGATCATAACTAAAGTTCCGGACAATACTCTGCGGTCCATACCTCCATATGATGCAACTTTTAAAAATCCTCCGTCACAGATGTTGGTAACTACTAGCCCGATCTGGTCTAAGTGTGCGTCTAATAAGATATGTTCTTTTGCATTTGCGATTCCCATTGTTGCGATGAGATTAGAGTTTTTATCTATATTTATTTTTACACATTTAGGTAAATTTTCAGAGATAACCTTAACTAAATTTTCTTCTTTGCCCAAAAATGCGGGCTGTTCAACTAACTTAAATAACAGTTGTTCTATATTAATATTAATCTTTCCTTTCTTGATCTACTTAGTTTTCACAAATAATTAGCCACATCTAGTGAAAATATTTAACATAAATTCAAAGAGAACTTCACAAGTGCAAACATAAAATGTAGTAAAAGCTACTTAGAAGCCTCCATTACTAAATTTAAGTTTATCATGGTAAAAAAGTGCAGTGACATATTACATCATAAGTGAGAAATTAAACTAAATTTTTAATATTGACAAAGCAAAAATCTTAATTAAAATTCCGCTACGCCTGTAGTTCTAGGGAACGGTAGCACATCCCTTATATTTTGAATACCTGTTAGGTACATGATAAGTCTTTCGAAGCCGAGCCCAAACCCTGAGTGAGTAGCAGTTCCGTAGCGTCTCAAGTCTAAGTACCACCAATAGTCTTCTTCCTTCAAACCAAGTTGCTGCATTCTAGCTAAAATTTTATCCAGTCTTTCTTCACGTTGGCTACCTCCGATGATTTCGCCTATCCCCGGAACTAACAGGTCCATAGCTGCAACTGTTTTGCCGTCTTCATTTTCCCGCATATAAAAAGATTTTATCTCTTTCGGGTAATTAATTACAAAAACAGGCTTCTTATAAATCTGTTCCGTTAAGTATCTTTCATGCTCTGTTTGCAAGTCCGTTCCCCACGAAACTTTATATTCAAACTTGTCATTATTTTTAATTAAAATATCTACAGCGTCGGTATAAGTTACAACCTCAAAATCGGACTCAACTAGTTTAGTTAAGCGTTCTATTAATTCCTTATCATAAAATTGATTGAAAAATTTCATTTCCTCCGGACATGTATCTAAAACGTATTTTATTACATATTTTATCATTGCTTCGGCTATTTCCATATTTTCATTTAAATCTGCAAAAGCTATTTCCGGCTCAATCATCCAAAATTCAGCTGCGTGCTTCTGTGTATAAGATTTTTCTGCACGAAAAGTGGGCCCAAAAGTGTATATTTTCCCCAGAGCCATCGCCATACATTCACCCTCTAATTGCCCTGAGACAGTGAGCGATGTGTGCTTCTGAAAAAAGTCATTTGAAAAATCAACTTCACCATTTTCATATTTTGGCACATCCTTTAAGTCCATGGAAGTTACCGTAAACATTTCGCCGGCTCCTTCACAGTCGCTGCCCGTAATAATTGGTGTGTGTGCGTAAACAAATCCATTTTCATTGAAAAATTTATGAATAGCAAACGCTGCTTTAGACCTAACTCTAAATGCCGCACTAAAGGTGTTTGACCTTGGTCTGAGGTGGGCTATTGTCCTTAAATATTCCAAAGTATGGCGCTTTTTCTGAAGAGGATAATCACTCGTTGATTTGCCCTCTATGAAAACTTCTGTTGCTTTTATTTCAAATGGCTGCTTAGCGTCTGGCGTAGATATAACTTCGCCCGTAACACATAAAGCTGAACCTACATTTAACTTTGAAACTTCTTTAAAATTCTGGATATTATTAGAAAGGCAAACTACTTGTACACATTTAAAGAAACTGCCATCATTGAGCTCTATAAAACTCAAGTCCTTCGAGTTTCTTATAGTTCTGATCCATCCACAAATATGAACTTCACTTCCTACAAATTTATCAATGTCGTTAAATAGTTTAGAAACTTCTATTCTTTTCATAAAATGCCTACCTTTCTCACATTTAAAAATTAACTATTATTATAATTTAAAACTCAAGTATGGTCAATAATATCGCTAATTATTTTCTTTTCCTGAATCAATTTTATTATTTTTGGAAATACAAAGTAAATTTGTGGTACAATATAATTAAAATAAAAAGGAGTTGAATTGCTTTTGGCTGTAAATTTTATAAAAAAAGAAATTTTAAAAGATGTGAATTTCAATAATATAAAAGGAGACCGGTTTAAAACAGGTCGAGTCTCTATGACATTGTTTACTCCACTAAAAAATGAAACCTCCTCTAAAAATGCCATAGTGCCGTTTATTCTCAGCAAATCATGCAGGAATTATCCAAACTTACAAAGCCTTCACAGGAAGCTGGATGAACTTTACGGTGCTTCAATAAATGCGGATGTTAGCAAACTCGGCGAAGTGCAAGTTTTAACCATCTCCGCTTCATTCCTCGATGATAAATATTCATTGGACAACGAAACCATTTCGGATAAAGTTATCGATTTGTTCTGTCAAATGATTTTCGATCCATTGCTGGTAAACGGTACTTTTCCGGAAGATACTGTAGAACAGGAAAAAAGACAGCTGATCGAAACAATTGAGTCTGAGTTTAACGATAAACGCATTTATGCAAAAAATAGATGCGAAGAACTAATGTGTAAAAACGAAAAATTTGGAATAAATCGATTCGGAACTATAGAACAAGTAAAAAAACTTACTACTAAAGAAATCTTTAACGCTTGGCAAGAACTATTATCTACCGCAAAAATCGAATTAACTCTACTTGGCAGTGCAGACGCCACCTCCGCTATTGAAATCTTTGAACAGGCTTTTCACAAGGTACAAAGGTACCGCACTGCTTCTTGCCGTACAGAAGTTATCCGGGAAGCTAGCAATGTAAAAGAGTATGTAGATGAGATGGAACTATCACAAAGCAAACTCGTAATGGGTTTTAGAACCGCTGTGGCCGCAAACGATGACATGGTAGTACCTATGAGAGTCGCTGTAGCTCTTTTTGGCACAACGCCCCATTCTAAGCTCTTTTTGAACGTTCGTGAAAAATATAGTCTTTGCTACTATTGCTCAGCTAGGTATGACAGGAACAAAGGAATTATGTTAGTTCAAAGCGGTGTTGAAAATAAAAACATCACTAAAGCCAAAGATGAAATTTTGAATCAACTTGAAGACATAAAATTAGGAAACTTTACTCAAGATGACATTGATTCCATAAAAAGAAGCATGAGTAACGGTCTCAGAACTGTCAGCGATTATTTAAGCAGCATTGAAAATTTTTATTTATCTCAAACTTTCCACAATACAAAATATACGATCGATGAATTGATAGGTAAAATTAACTCTGTAAAAAAAGAACAAATAATAGATGCGGCTAAATCAATCACATTAGATACAGTCTATATATTGAAGGGCAAAGATGAAAATCAGATGGAGGTAAACTCATGAACCAAATAGAAGAAATTGTAAGTCATAGGCTTAAAGATAAATATTACACATTAAAGCATGCGAGCGGGCTGAGAATATATATATACCCTAAAAAGGGACACAGCTCAACTTACGCTATTTTAGGCACAAAGTTTGGGTCCATAAATACTGAATTTAAATTCTTAGGCCAAGAGGGCGTAACGAAAGTTCCGAAAGGTATAGCACATTATCTTGAGCACAAGCTGTTTGAAAGCGAAGATGGCGATGCTTTCTCTAAATATGCTAAAACTGGCGCCAGCGCAAACGCCTATACCTCTTTCGATATGACAGGCTATTTGTTCTCTTGCACCGAGAATTTTAAAGAGTCTTTAAAAATATTAATAGACTTTGTTCAGTCCCCTTATTTTACGGAGAAAACTGTGCAAAAAGAACAGGGAATAATCGGACAAGAAATAAAAATGTACGATGACGACCCATCTTGGCGCGTAATGTTCAATTTATTTAAAATTATGTTTCATAATCACCCTGTCAAGGACGACATAGCCGGGACGATTGAATCTATCTCAAAAATAAACGCTGAAAATTTATATAAGTGCTACGATAGCTTTTACAACCTCAATAATATGGCTTTATGCGTTGCCGGAAACGTCGAGGTTAACGAAGTACTGAAGGTTGTGGATGATGCATTAAAGCCGACAAGCGGCACTATACCGGAAAATATTTTCCCTCAAGAGCCATATGAAGTTGTTAAAAATCGCATAGAACAAAAGTTTCCTGTATCTATGCCGGCCTTTCAGCTGGGATTTAAGGAAGATGCCTCTAAGGGTAGACCTACAATAGAGGAGTCAACTCAAACAGATATAATTTTATATTTGTTAACGTCCAAGGCCTCCGCGCTTTACAATGAGTTGATCGATAAAAACCTCATAAATGAAACTTTTGGATACGAAAACTTTGAAGGGCCTGGCTATTTAGCTTCTATTTTTTCCGGTGAGTCTTCCGATCCTGACATGGTTGCCGAAATTATAAAAAAGCATGTAACTAAATTACATGAAAATAAAATTCAAAAAGAAGAATTCGAACTTGCTAAAAAAGCCATTTACGGGAAAACTGTTTCGCTTTTAAACAGCGCTGAAAATATTGCTAACGCTATGCTCACACTCGAATTTTCAGGAAAAGAATTATTTTCGGCTATAGAATGTATCGCTAAAACCACCTTAAACGATGTTAATGAAAGATTAAAACATCAATTAGACGTCGATAATACCGCCTTATCTGTAATTTCACCACTTTAAGGAGAAAAAATGGGAAAAATTTATCATGTGGAATTTCCTGGGTTAAATCTCAAGTTCAATATTTCCCCTATAGCTTTTAAAATTTGTAACATTCCGGTTTATTACTACGGCATTCTGATTTCCACTGGTTTTTTGCTAGCTTTTCTGTACGTTATCAAAAACTCTAAAAGATTTAACTTGGAGCAAGATTCCTTAATTGACGTTATTATAACGGGAACTGTAACAGCCATTGCAGGTGCCAGGCTTTATTACGTAGCTTTTTATACAGGCGACACATTCATAAAAAATCCTATTAAAATATTGTTCATAAACGAAGGCGGACTTGCTATATACGGCGGGCTAATCTGGGCAATTCTAGGCGGGTTCGTAGTCTCTAAAATAAAACATTTAAATTTCTTAGCCATTTTGGACGTAACAAGTCTCGGCTTCTTGATAGGACAAGCGATAGGCAGGTGGGGAAACTTTACAAACCAAGAAGCCTTCGGGACTGTTACAGGTTCTATATTCCGCATGGTAAGCGAAAATACTTCCATGCAACCGGTTCATCCGTGTTTTTTGTACGAATCCACGTGGTGTTTAATAGGCTTTATTTTAATTCATGCGTTCAGTTTAAAGTTGAGAAAATACGATGGGCAAGTGTTTTTGTTGTATACTCTTTGGTACGGAGTCGGCCGCTTTTTCATAGAGTCATTGCGAACAGACAGTCTGTTTATCCCGAACACTCCATTTAAAATATCTCAACTTATAGCAGCTATTGCAGCTATTTCTAGCGTTAGTCTGCTTATTTACAATTATTTTAAACCCAAAATTTTACATTTTAGAGGTGATACGTTTTGAATTTTCCAAAAGAGCGAATCAGAAACTTTAGCATAATAGCCCACATAGACCACGGCAAGTCCACTTTGGCCGATAGAATTTTAGAAATCACAAAGTCAGTCTCGTCAAGAGACATGGAAGACCAATTGCTTGATGATATGGAACTAGAAAGAGAACGCGGAATAACCATAAAAGCACACGCCGTCACACTGCTATATAAGGCTGAAGACGGAAAGGATTATGTCTTCAATTTGATAGACACTCCCGGTCATGTTGATTTTAACTATGAAGTATCAAGGTCGCTTGCTGCGTGCGAAGGTGCTGTTTTGGTAGTGGATGCCTCACAGGGCGTAGAAGCTCAAACTTTAGCTAACGCATACCTCGCGGTAGACGCCGGTTTAGAAGTCGTCCCAGTTATAAATAAAATCGACTTGCCCAGCGCAGATGTCGAAAGGGTTAAAGCTGAAATTGAAGATATAATAGGCATTCCGTCAGACCACGCGCCACAAGTTTCCGCCAAAACCGGTCTAAATGTAAAAGACGTACTTGAAAGCATTGTTAAGTTCATTCCATGCCCAACCGGCGACGATACAGCACCGCTAAAGGCTTTAATTTTCGATTCATATTACGACAGCTACAAAGGTGTAATAGTATATGTTAGAGTGAAAGACGGAGAGCTTTGCACAGGTGATGAGATCAAATTGATGGCAACTGGAGCGAGCTTCACTGTGACCGAATGCGGTTTTTTAAGGGCCACAGAGCTAGAACCAGCTGAAAAGTTGTCTGCAGGAGAAGTTGGGTACATTGCGGCTTCCATAAAGTCTGTAAGTGACGCTAGAGTTGGTGATACCGTCACTTTGAAGAATAGACCCGCAAAGGAAGCTTTGCCCGGGTATCGAACCGTTAATCCTATGGTCTTTTGCGGCATATATCCAGTTGACGGAGCTAAATACGGAGACTTAAGAGAAGCTCTCGAAAAACTTCAACTAAATGATGCTTCGCTTTCTTTTGAACCAGAAACCTCTGTTGCTTTGGGCTTCGGCTTTAGATGCGGCTTTCTTGGCCTTTTACATATGGAAATAATCCAGGAAAGACTGGAACGCGAATATAATTTCGACATCATAACTACTGCACCGAGCGTAGTTTACAGGATCACAAAAACTGACGGAGAAGTCGTTTACATAGATAACCCAACAAACTACCCAAACCCTTCGGTAATCTCAAAAGCCGAAGAACCTATGTCTACAGCTCATATATATGCTCCAAGCGAATATGTGGGAAATATCATGGAGTTATGCCAAGACAGGCGCGGCATTTTCAAAGACATGAACTACTTGGACGGTGACCGAGTGGATATACATTACGAGTTGCCTTTAAATGAAATTGTGTATGATTTTTTCGATACGTTAAAGTCAAAAACTCGAGGATATGCTTCATTTGACTACGAAATGCTGGGATATGTAGAATCAGATTTAGTTAAATTGGACATCATGCTAAACGGAGATGTCGTCGACGCTTTGTCATTTATAATACATAAAGATAAGGCTTACACCAGAGGCAGAAAAATGGCAGAAAAGTTGAAAGAAAAAATTCCTCGACAACTCTTTGAAGTTCCTATACAAGCCTGTATAGGTGGGAAAGTCATAGCACGAGAAACCGTAAAAGCTGTGAGAAAAGACGTTCTTGCTAAATGTTACGGTGGCGATATAACACGAAAGAAAAAGTTGCTTGAAAAGCAAAAAGAAGGTAAAAAAAGATTGCGCCAACTAGGAACTGTGCAAGTTCCACAGGACGCGTTTATGTCTGTATTAAAACTAGATGAATAGATTTAATAGTGATGTAAAATTTGGATAAAGTTTGATATTTAGCTTTTACTCAAACTAAAAACGAAGGGGGTCATAGTAAAAATGATAGGAATTATTTGCGCAATGGATATAGAACTTGAGAAAATAAAAGAAAAAATGGTTAAAACGAAGGAAGAAAGCATCAGCACCATTACATATTTAATAGGAAAAATTGAAAACAAAGATTGTGTGGCTGCGGTAAGCGGCATTGGTAAAGTAAATTCTGCTGTTTGTGTACAAACCATGATTTTAAAATACAAGCCGGAATTTATAATAAACACAGGTGTAGCCGGGGGATTACTGGAAGAAATGAATATCGGAGATATAGCTATTTCCTGTTCTGCAGTGCAACACGATGTCGACACGTCTATTTTGGGAGACCCAAAAGGATTCATTTCTACTATAAATATAATCATGTTACCATGCTCAAAAAGACTTATAAATGGTCTCCTCAAGAATAATAAACAAGATAAAATATTTTCTGGAGTCATAGCTTCAGGAGATCAATTTATAGCCAGCAAAGAAAAACTTATGTACATAAAAAACGAATTCAATGCCATAGCATGCGACATGGAAAGTGCCAGTA
>CASEZK010000036.1 GCA_949292425.1 uncultured Oscillospiraceae bacterium | reverse complement strand
TTTACTTCCTCTGCCAAAATAATTATTCTATCGTTTAAAAGTCTAGAAAATATATCATATGATCTTTCGCCCCTATTAGTTTGCTCTACAACGTAAGGAACTAAGCTCATTAAAGGTCCTTTAGTATCCAAAAGAATTCCTCCCTTTTTTTCAAAATATAAAATAATAATTAACAGTTAATTTCCATAATATTCATATGCTTCAGAATAATTATGATATTTTTGCATTTTCTCTCAAAAAGTCAATAGCTTTTTCACATGACAAATCCATCTTTATATCTTTTTCAGGAATAAAAGTTCTTATTTTTTCTACATCCATTTTATAATTTTCCGCGTACCCTTTATATTTACTTTCAATCTCTTGTGCCGTTGGCTCTAGCTTTTCAAGTTCTGATATTTTTTCAAGAGCCAACCTCAGTTTAACTTGACGCTCAGCCATAGGTCTAAATTCTTTTTTGAATTTTTCATTATCAAGGCCCGTGTATTGCATGTATGTTTTCACATCGAGCCCTTGAGACTGTAGCCTTCGAGCAAAATCATTTATGTCTTCATTTACTTTGTTTTCAAACATCGCTTCAGGAATTTCAGCTTCAAGAAGTTCGTTTACTTTGTTTATTATTTGATTATCTATGTCGTTTTTCGATTCAGTTTCCTTGCTTTCAAGTAACTTGGCTTTTACATCCTCTTTGTATTCTTTCAAAGTGTCGAACTCACTGATGTCTTTAACGAACTCGTCATCAAGTTCTGGCAGTTCTTTTTCTTTTATTTCATGAATTTTTATTTCAAAAACAGCATCTTTGCCAGCTAAATCTTTAGTACCATAGTCTTCTGGGAATTTAACATTTATTGAAAAATCTTCATCTTTTTTGTGTCCAACAATCTGCTCTTCAAAGCCTTCTATAAATTGTTTTGATCCAAGTTTTAACGAATGGTTAGTGCCTTCTCCGCCATCAAAAGCTACCCCGCCAACTGAGCCTTTAAAGTCAATCACTACAATGTCTCCATCTTTAGCAGCTCTGTCTGTAACTTCAATAAATCTTGCATTTCTTTCTCTTTGTTTTTCTAATTCTTTTGAAATTTCTTTTTCTGTAACCTCTACAGGTTTTGCTTTTATTTCTATGCCTTTGTAATTCTGTATATTTACTTCTGGCTTAACTGTAAGCGCCACTTTAAATGTCAAGCCTTTATCTTTTCCTATTTCTACAATATCAAAATCTACCTTGTCATTTATTACTTCGAGGTTTGCCTCTTTCACAGCTTCTTCAACTGCTTCATGATAAATACTGTTTATTGCATCTTCGTAAAATATATTTTCACCATAATACTTCTCTACAAAAGCTTTAGGTGCTTTTCCTCTTCTAAACCCTGGAATTGATATTTTTTTAATATTTTTTCTGTAAGCTTTATCAACAGCTTTTGAAAAATCTTCCTTACTAATTTCAATTTCCAGCTCATAGCGGTTCATTTCTAACTTCTTTGATGACTTTAAATTCATTTTTATCCTCCTGAGGTTAAATTAACTTATTTATTATACCATAAAAAAAAGTTTTTTTCTACTATTTTTCTAACATTTTCTAAATGCTACACTTGCTTGTTTCATTGCACTAAAATCGGGTTAAACCCTATAGCATCACCGGATATTAGTTGAAAATTTATTCCTTCATATTCCCCAATAGAAGCGAGAGATATTGATTTTTTACCGTGTAAATGCCCGTAGTAACAGCGTTTTATTTTATTTTCCGTCAAAACTTTCAAAATTTCTTCACATTTAAAGTCTCTGTATATTGGAGGATAATGCAAAAACACGACCGGTTCTAAGTTTGTTTTTTTCGCAAGCGAAATGGAAAATTCAAGTCGCATTACTTCCCTATTTAAAATTTTCATATCACTTTCGCATGTTGAGTCATAAAACCAACCTCTGGTACCGCAAACTGCAACACTTCCTACTTCTTGCATAGAGTTGTGCAAGATTGATACGGAAGAAAAGTCATTGTCACTTAAGTATGTTTCTATTTTCTTTCTTGTGCTCCACCAGTAGTCGTGGTTTCCTTTAAGTAAGATTTTTTTGCCAGGCAAAGATTCTATGAACTTAAAATCCTCAAAAGCTTCCTCCAGACGCATTGCCCAAGAAAAGTCACCAGCTATGACTACTGTATCTTCAGGCTTCACCAGTTTTCTCCAATTTTTTTCTATTCTATCAACATAATTTTCCCAGCCATTAAATATATTCATCGACTTTTTTTCACCTGTACCAAGCGGCAAATGCAAATCTGCTATTGCATAAAGTGCCATCATATCGCCTCCTTTTGCCTTAACAACTTCTCAAAGTAATTGTACGCATTGTTAAAAAATATATCATCAACCAAAGTTTCATTGTATCCACTTTTCAGGAACAATTCATATAAATCGAGCATAGATTCTGTGCCGGTTATTCCACGTGGCATGCTAGCACCATCAAAATCACTCCCTAAACAAACTGCATTTTCTCCTCCCAATGACAAGAAATGTTCAGCGTGTTTTAGTATGTCATAGACACTAGCCTCATCATCAGAAGATAAGAAATCCTTGCAAAAGTTCAACCCTACAAGGCCACCTCTGTCTTTTATAATACCAAACTGCTCATCTGTTAAGTTCCTTCCGTGCTTACAAAATGCTCTTGAGTTTGAATGGCTGGCTACAATCGGAGCTTTTGTAACATCTAGTACGTCAAAAAAAAGTTTGTCGCTTGCATGAGAAACATCTATAGCCATGTTTAATTCCTGCATGCGCTTTACTACTTCTTTTCCAAACTCACTCAGTCCGGAATTTTCCTGAGAAAAAGCCCCCGATCCTATTTCGCATTCTCCATTCCAGGTCAGAGTCATCATCTTAACTCCGCTTTTATGAAGATGTTCTAAATTACTTACGTCGCCAGCTAAAACAGCTCCACCTTCAACTGTAAATATCACATTGCATTTGTGCGGTACAAAGTTTTTTAAGTCTTCGTAGGTGTTACAAAAAGTTAAATCATTGGATTTAGTACAACTTTTTAAAAGTTTTTCTTTCGCACAATTAAACAGCTTCAATGCATTATTGCCTCTAATTTCGTCTGGAATAAAAATGGCAAAGCATTGTATCCAACCATCAAATTTTTTACATTCAGAAATATCTGTATGAAAATTTCTAGAAAAAAGATCTTTATTTTCATCTATCGACCGCCCAAGCGTGTCGCAATGTAAATCAAAAAGCTTCAAAGGTATCCTCCTCAAAGTCAAAAGCGTTCACTATATGATTTATGTGCCTTACCGTCCTTTGATTATCCTTTTCCTCATAAAATATTTCTATTACGTCAAACCTCGGCTGTAGGTTCGAATAGTTCTCTTTTAAAAACTCAAGCGATGTCTTTAAAATTTTCACTTGTTTGGGTCGATTTACAGCCTCTCTTGGTAAAGTTAATGATCCATATTTCCGGGTTTTTACCTCAATGAAAATAATATATTTTTCATCTCTGGCAATTACGTCTATCTCGCCGTATCTAGAATGATAATTTCTCGCAACTATTGATAAGTTTTTATTTTTCAAAAAGTTTTCTGCTACAAGTTCCCCTTTATCACCTATTTTGTTAGCCAAACCTATACTCCTAGTCTTTATTTAAAATTTTCTTTAAAAACGTTTTTCTATGTACATTGGAAGCTCCATACTTTTTTATCATTTCAATATGCAATCTTGTCCCATAACCCTTGTGTTTTTCAAATGCGTAGTTTGGGTACTCATTAGCTAGGTTTAACATAAAGTGATCCCTCTCAACTTTTGCCAAGATAGAAGCTGATGCTATAGACTCAGATAAGGCATCTCCCTTTACAACGGTTTTTGCATCTATTTCTAAGCTTGGCAGTCTATTTCCGTCCACAAGTGCAAAATCCGCATTTACTCGAAGACCACTTACAGCTCTAGTCATGGCCAAAAATGTTGCATTCAGTATATTTATTTCATCTATTTCATCCACCGAGGCACTCGCCACACAATAAGCCAGACTCTGTTCTTTTATTTTCGAATAAAGCTGTTCTCGTTTCTTTTCAGTAAGCTTCTTAGAGTCATTAACTCCATCAATAACACAGCATCTCGGCAAGATAACCGCTGCTGCAAAAACAGGTCCGGCCAAAGGTCCCCTACCCGCTTCATCCACTCCGCAAACGTGCTTGTATCCTCTAGCATAAGCTTCATTTTCAAAAAAAAGCCAATCTTGTTCTTTTACCATACAGCCTCCTTCTATACCGCTGTAGACTAATTTATTTTTCAGGAAAGTCCAGGGTAAACCTCCCTAATTTCGCTTCTCTAAATTCATCTAAAACCGTTATTGCAGCCCTTTCAACATCTATTTCATTTTTAGAAAGTAACATCCCCCTTTTCCTACCTATCTCCTTTAAAATGTCATACCCCGATGCATTTCCACTCAAAATATCCGTGATTAATTTATACTGTTTTATTAAGTTTCCTTCATATCCATTTTCGCATAAAAATCTTAAAAGTCTTGAAGCTAGCCCTTCAATATCAACCACCTGGTCCTTCACAGCTCCACAAAAGGCTAGTTTTTCACCGACTTCCGGATCCTCAAATTTAGGCCATAACACTCCGGGAGTATCC
>CASEZK010000035.1 GCA_949292425.1 uncultured Oscillospiraceae bacterium | reverse complement strand
CACTGCTCAAATTTTTTTAAATTTAAATAGCTGGTGTGTCAAAAAACGTATCGTGGATTACAATTACGGCTTTATCTGCTTCGTTTTGATTCAGCAAAACAGAAATCTTTATCTCACTTGTTGCTATCATTTGAATATTAATCTGTGCTGTAAAAAGTGCTTCAAACATTTTTGCCGCAACACCAGGGTGACTCTCCATACCGGCTCCCACCACAGATACTTTCGATACATTCCTATCGTACGTTACAAAGCTGCCCTCTATGGATTTACAATACTCATTTAAAATTCCTACTGCATCGTCAAGCTGTTCTTCTCTTACAGTAAATGAAATATCTTTCGTGTTTTCTCCACCTGTAGACTGTAATATTATATCCACATTTATTCCCTTAGATGAAAGCTTTGAAAATATCTTAAATGCCCAGCCCGGAATGTCTGGCACACCCATTATCGTAATACGCGCTATACCATCATCTTTCGCAACTCCACTAATTAACATTTTCTCCATGCCACTTGCCTCCTTAACTACAGTGCCGGGTAAATCTTCCATACTGGAAAGCACTTCAATTTCTATATTGTGTTTCTTTGCTATTTCAACCGATCTATTGTTTAACACCTGTGCTCCCATATTCGCTAGCTCTAGCATTTCATCGTATGAAATATAAGAAAGTTTTCTCGCGTTTTTTACTTTTCTCGGGTCGGCAGTATACACCCCATCAACGTCTGTATATATCCTACATACATCCGCATTCAAAACCGCAGCAATCCCAACAGCGCTTGTGTCTGACCCTCCCCTGCCTAAAGTCGTTACATCATAGTACTTATTTAAGCCTTGAAAGCCTGCAACTATAACTATGTTTCTCTTATCGAGTTCTTTTCTTATTCGTGCAGGGTCTATTTTCGTAATTAATGCACTTCCATAAGTTGAGCTGGTCATAACGCCCGCCTGCCAGCCTAAAAGCGATACTACCGGGTAACCCATTTTTTCTATTGCCATTGCAACAAGTGCTACTGAGATTTGTTCTCCTGCCGATAGCAGCATATCCATTTCTCTTTTTGAGCCTTTTTTATTTATTTCATTAGCTTTAAATATCAGTTGATCTGTCATATCTCCTTGCGCCGAAACGACAACTACTACATCATTATTTTCATCGTACGCCTTCGTTACAGTTTTCGCAACATTAAATATAAGCTTCGAGTCTGCTACAGAAGTTCCTCCAAACTTTTGCACTATTAAGCTCATATTAATTACCATCTCCACATTCTATTTTATTCATAAATATTATTTTCTGATGTTTCTGTATTCACATTTGGTTCATTATTTTCCACATCATTTTCAGACATTTCTTCAGTCTGCTCACTTGCAAAGGCTGAGTTATCTAAAACATAATCCTTTTGTTCTTTTCCTTCAAGGTATTTTTCCATTATTGCCTTCCAAACTAGTTTTGAATACGCCGTAGAGCTTAATCTTTTAGGAAGGTTGTAGCCGGTCCATATCCCCGCTACTGCCCAAGGAGTTTCTCCCACAAACCAGCTATCTTTATTCGAGTTTGTAGAACCAGTTTTGCCTATTACCTCCCAATTTTTTATGTTAGCAAGTCTACCAGTACCACTCACTACTACATTTCTTAGCAATCTGTTCATTACGGTTGCGGTTTTTTCGCTTATCGCTCTTGTTGAAATATTGTTTCGATTATCTAAGAGGATTTTCCCGTTCCTATCCAAAACATAAAAATAAGTGAATGGCTTATTGTACATACCACCATTTCCAAATATTTGGAACGCTGCTACCATTTCTCTGACTGTAACCCCGACATTTAATCCTCCTAAAGCTAGCGCCGAAGAAGATACAAGATCCGTTTCAGATAAGCTGCTCATAAAGAGCTTCTTTGTTAAAAAGTCATAACTTTTTCTGTTAGTAAGTTTTCTCAAAACTTGAGCCGCAGGTGCGTTTGCTGACTGTTCTATCGCCCACTGTAAGCTCACAGAACCTTTGTAGCCTCCATACCAGTTTCTAGGACCAGATTTTCCTATGCCGTAGAAATTTTCTATAGGCACATCTGGAAGTGTTGAATTACGGTCATAAAGTCCCAAGTCAATCGCAGGAGCATAAACCGCTATAGGTTTAATGGAAGATCCCGGTTGTCGTTTTGCAAAGTTCGCTCTGTCAAATAAACTGTTGGCTGTTTTTTTCGCTCTAGATCCTACACTTGCCAAAATCCTACCATTAAAATCCATCATCAAATAGCCTAGTTCAAGCTTCTTATCTCCGGATAATATATTAGAATCCCATATGACAGATTCGGCTGCCATTTGGGCTTTTTCATCCATCGCGCTGTAGATCTGTAAACCTTGCGTATACAGCATTTTTTGCGCTGCAGATTTGCTGATTTTGTATTTCTGAGACAAATCATTAACTACATCGTTGAACAAAGCTTCTGTATACCAATCTCTCACATGCTCCGGAAGTATACCCTTTTTAGAAGTTGAATTTTTAAAAATCATTTTATTAGATTCTTCTATTGCTTTATTATATTCATCTTCTGTGATTTTTGACTGAGAAAACATTTCGTAAAGCACAGTTTCTCGCCTTTTTTTGTTATTCTCAGGGTGCAAGAATGGATTAAATGCAGTTGGATTTTGAGTAATACCGGCAATTGCCGCACATTCTGCTATTGAGCAATCTGCTATATCTTTTTCAAAATATTTTTTAGCTGCAGCCTGTACTCCATAGCATCCTGCCCCAAAGTGAACCACATTTAAGTACGCTTCCAATATCTCATCTTTCGAATTTTCTCTTTCAAAATTTAAAGCTCTAAATATTTCTTTTACTTTTCTTGTTATGCTGGTTTGATTTTCACCTGTCAAATTTTTTATCAATTGTTGTGTTAAAGTTGATCCGCCATATGTATCGGACCCTGTTGCTAAATTTATCGCAGCACCTGCTGTTCTAATCCAATCTACGCCGCTATGTTCAAAAAATCTTTTGTCCTCAATAGCTATTATTGCATCTTTCATATGCTTTGGTATTTTATCAAAATCAGCCCAAATTCTGTTTTCAGTATCATATGCTCTTGTATATTCTTTAGTGCTTCCATCTTCTCCATTTATGTAAACTATACTGCTTAACAGCAGCTTAGACGCCTTAACATCATATTCTACCTTATCATTGGCCACTTGAAATAAATAAACCAATCCTGTGCTAAACATAAAAAAAGCTATTACTAGAAATATAACTAAAAAAGTTTTTAAAACTTTAACCGCTGCAACTCTAAAGTAATTATCATTAATAGTAGTTACAAGTTTATGTGTAAATTTATTTTTATTTCTTTTATTTTTCATTTATGTCCCCTGCCGAAGCATTTCAAAATTTTGATGTATAAAATTACTTACTTTTCCAAACAATATCACCAACTAATGAAGATTTACTGTGGGGTGATATTGTGCGAAAAAAAGTAGTTTTTGGCATAATTTTTGCAATTTTACTTTTATTAATTTTGTCAATAGTTTTATATAAGAAACCACAAGAAGAAGTAAATAAATCCGAAACGCCACCTACCACTTCAAATAGTAGTTTATCATATATTGTTAAAGATTTCAATGGAAGCATTGCTGTATTTGAAAACGGCAATGAAAATCCCATAAAAGTAACTGAAGGTCATACATCCAGCTTACCAAAGGCAGACCAAAATATGCTTTTAAATGGTGGCATTGTGGTAAACAATCAATCTGATTTATCTTCTCTGCTCGAGGATTTGTGCAGTTAAAAGCTTAAGTTAAGTTTACACTAAAAATAATTTTTATAAATATCAAAAATAGTAAGTCTGTTTCCGAAGATTTTAAACATTTTTTAGTTCATTTAACTGCATTTTAGTTTTTTCACCTTTAACTTATATTTATGCTATAATAAACAATGGTGATAAAATGAAAGAGATAATCATAAAAGAAAATGACGCTAACCAAAGGCTTGATAAGCTCCTTACAAAGTCGTTTAAAAATCTGCCTAAATCGTTGATGTATAAGGCCATCAGAAAAAAAGACATAAAAATAAATAAAAAAAGATGTCGTCCAAACGATATATTAAAAATTAATGATATCGTATTTCTCTATATAAAAGACGAATTTCTGCAAAATAACAAATTTAATCAGTATGACTTTTTAAAAGCTCCTTCTAATATCGATATTGTTTATGAAGATAAAAATATACTTTTAGTAAACAAGAAACCCGGGTTACTGTCACATCCGGATGAAACTTATCATTTTGATTCTTTAATATCTAGAGTCCAACACTACCTTTATGATAAAGGGGAATTTAAACCCAATTGTGAAAACTCCTTTACTCCTGCCCTTGCCAATAGAATAGATAGAAACACCGGTGGCATTGTTATAGTCGCTAAAAACGCTGCCAGCTTAAGAATTTTAAATGATAAGATTAAACTCAGAGAAATCAAAAAGTTTTATTTGTGCATAGTTTGTGGGACGTTTGATAAAAAGCAAGGTACATTGTCTGCATATCTTGAAAAAAATAAAAGCCAGAATAGAGTATACGTTTCTTCAAACCCTACTAAAAACAGCAAAACCATAAAAACAAAATATACAGTAATAGATGAATGTAAGCACTTTAGTTTGCTGGATGTAGAGCTCCTTACAGGTCGTACGCATCAAATCAGAGCTCATATGGCATATGTCGGTCACCCTCTGTTAGGCGATGGCAAATACGGTAAAAACGCTCAAAATAAAAAATTTGGCTATAAATACCAGGCTCTACATTCATACAAGTTAAAATTTCACTTTGAAAGCTCCGCAGGCAGCTTAGACTACCTAAACGGAAAAACCTTTGCGGCTCCAAAAGTGTGGTTCGTAGATGACTTTTATAAGAACTTAAGTTCCTGTGAAAATAGTCGAGTAGAGAGCTCCTGTAATAAATACTGCTCCCCCTCGCAGAACCGTACGTGCAGTTTTCCCGCATACGGCTCTTCATAAAATTATTCACGTAATTCCTAAAGAGAAAAATAAATTTTAGGTCGTGCTATTGGATTATATTTCAGAAAATTGTTGAACTTTTCCCATGACATTCGTCTTTGACTTCTTTTGTTCAGTGTTTTATATAGTTCTCTTGTGATATACCTATAAAACACCTCAAGCTTATGCAGATTCCCCGTTATTCCATAGTATCTGTAGTGTCCTACTAATTTTATGTTTATCTTCTTTACAAGCTCACATTTATTAATATGCATATTTTTACGTAACTACTCTTTGACTGCCTCCATTTTTGATGACAGCTTCTTTTGAGAGGTTCTGTACATTACTATGTATTTTCCTGTTCTGCTTACTCCATTATAAGTGTAAAACCTAAGAAATCAAATTTTGTTTCTCGTTCATTCCTTCGGGCAAACCTTCTAAAATGAACTATTTTCGTTTTATCTTTTGAAAGCTCTAATCCAAATTTTCTGAATCTTTCTTCAAGCATTTTATAAAATCTATTTGCCTCATTTTCGTATCTAAAACAACATACAAAATTATCTGCATATCGAATCATATATGATTCTCCGTTAAATTTCTTTGTAACCTCTTTTTCAAACCATAAA
>CASEZK010000034.1 GCA_949292425.1 uncultured Oscillospiraceae bacterium | reverse complement strand
GCATAGCTCAGCTGGGAGAGCATCTGCCTTACAAGCAGAGGGTCACAGGTTCGAGCCCTGTTGTTCCCACCACATGGCCCGGTAGTTCAGTTGGTTAGAACGCTAGCCTGTCACGCTAGAGGTCGACGGTTCGAGCCCGTTTCGGGTCGCCATGTTTTTGCCTTCGTAGCTCAGTCGGTAGAGCAGAGGACTGAAAATCCTCGTGTCGATGGTTCGATTCCGTCCGAAGGCACCATGGGTCTGCGGATGTAGCTCATACGGTAGAGCTCCACCTTGCCAAGGTGGAGGTAGCGGGTTCGAGCCCCGTCATCCGCTCCAGCACAAGCCTCTACGCCATATGTTGCGTGTAGGGTTTTTCTTTTCTATTAACACAATATTAAAATTTTGCATATAATAAAAATATGAGTCGGCGCCATAGCCAAGTGGTAAGGCATGGGTCTGCAACACCTTGATCCCCAGTTCAAATCTGGGTGGCGCCTCCAAAAATTGTCTAAATTGTTGCTGTACAAAAAACATCTAATAAACATATATTTATTAGATGTTTTTTAATTCAACTGTACACACTATCAAAATCTATCTCATTCTTTTAACAATGATTTCCAAACAGTCTTGTGTTACTTATAAAAGTTTAAGAATCCACATTATTGCTCCGTAAATTACAGATCCTGTTATTCCGAAAACTAAAACAGGACCAGCGATTATGAACATTTTTGCGCCTATACCTGTAACATGGCATTCGCTTTTGAATTCGATTGCAGGAGCGACGATTGAATTTGCGAAACCGGTGATAGGAACAAGCGTACCTGCACCGGCATGCTTAGCTATATTGTCGTAAACCTTTAACGCTGTAAGCAATGCCCCTAAAAAAACCAACGTGACTGAAACTAAATTTCTTGAATTTTTCAAATCAAGCCCCATGTTTTTGTATAGAAAAGTAAGAAATTCACCAAAAGAACAGATCAAACCACCGGACAAAAACGCTAGACTTATATTTTTAAAGCTAGGACTTCCTGGTGATGCATTTTTTGACATTTCAGAATATTCATTTTTCGTAACCTTCAATAAAAACACTTCCTTCCAACATTATTTTTCCAAAGCAAAAACTATTTATGCTCGAACTATAGCGAAGAAGGAAGTTTTTTATTTATACTATCTTACAAACCCAACTTTTTTCAGAACATCCTCTAAGGTTACTTCGGAAAGGTTTTGAGCTTTAACTGCAGCAGATTTATAACATTTTTCTAAATAAGATTTATCATTAATATACTCGTTGTATTTATTTTGTATGGGGGCAAGGTTATCAACCACAGTCTCTCCCACGGCTTTTTTGAAATCACCATACCCTTTGCCGTCAAACTCTTTCTCTATTTGCTCAAACGACTTTTTCGTCATGCAACTGTAAATCGTCATTAAGTTGCTTACGCCGGGCTTATCTTTGCTGAAAGCAATCTTCGAGTCAGAATCTGTAATAGCGCGTTTAAATTTTTTAATTATATCGTCGGCTGAATCCAAAATAGTTACACACGCAAATTTGTTATTGTCGGATTTCGACATCTTTTTCGTTGGATCAGCCAAGGACATGATCTTAGATCCACTTTCTCCTATATATGGCTCCGGTACCTTAAACGTTTCGCCATATACGCTATTAAACCTTTCAGCTACGTTTCTGGTTAGCTCTACATGTTGTTTCTGGTCTTTTCCCGTTGGAATTAAATCTGGTTGATAAAGCAAAATATCGGCTGCCATCAAACATGGGTAAGTAAATAGGCCTGCGTTTATGTTTTCAGGATATTTTTGAGATTTATCTTTAAACTGGGTCATTCTGGAAAGTTCGCCAAATTGAGTATAGCAATTTAGAACCCAAGCGAGCTGAGCATGAGTTGTAACATTGCTCTGTATAAAGAACAAACTTTTTTCGACATTTATACCGCACGCTAACAGTAGCGCGTAAGCCTGCAAAGTGTTTTCCTGTAGATTATCAGGGTTTTGGCGAACTGTGATGGTATGAAGATCGGCAAGAAAAAATATGCAATCGTAAGTATCTTGCAATTCTACCCAATTTTTTATAGCGCCCAAATAATTTCCAAGAGTAATAGTTCCGCTTGGTTGAATGCCGCTAAGCAAGATCTTTTTTTCTTTCATAATGCAATCCTTCTTTCAGTTTAATCGTGATAATTATACCACAAAAAAGCTTAGCAAACAAGCAAAATGATGTGCTAAACTTTCATTTATGATATTTCCCACTATATATTAAACGCTCTGTATATTTGTTCGCACAAGATGAACCGTGGCATTTGGTACATAAAGGTCATTTGTGACATGGAAAGCTTAAGATCGGATCATTTTTCACTTTTTCTGAAAACCCAAAAGATTCAACTATTATAAAATTAACGGTACTGTGGCCGGTTATCGCCGCATCGTTTATGTATTTAGATAAACTCACCGACGACAACTCTTTACCCTCTATGCACAACGATACGACTTTGTCTTTGTCTTTTATTTTCGAGAGAACCCTTTTCTTTTCCCTTCCTCAGCCAAAGCTTTTGTTTATATCTGAGTTACTGGAATTATTTGAAATTCTGTATTCTGAAAGTTATAAAATAGAAAATTTACTAAAACCTGTCAGACGTTTCTGATACTCCAATATAGCATCTTTAAAATATTTTCATTTAATGCTACCAATACAAATAATTTTCACATTTAGCATATAAAACCTCAAAAAACTACATTCAGTACGCCAAAATTTTCAACAGGCGCAACGCTTAGTTTAAAGTCAACATTATAAGTCATGTTGTGCTCTTTAAGCTTGCATATTGATGTTTCAAAAGCTAATTGAGGTATATTATTTTCTTGACTTAAGTGCGCCAAAATAAAGTTTTTAGTTCCATTTTTTATAAAGTAAGGCAAAATGTCTGCACAGGCGTCGTTTGACAGGTGACCTTTGTTCGAAAGAATCCTTCTTTTAAGATAATACGGATAAGCCCCATTTTGTAGCATTCTGACATCGTGATTAGACTCAATAACCACAGCGTCAGCTCCAACTATGGAATCTTTTATAACGTCTGAGATATACCCTATATCCGTTGCTACTACAGCTTTTTTATTATCCTTTGTAATGATTACATACCCAACACTTTCGTTGCAATCATGCGGTGTACTGAAAGGCTTTATAAACATACCTGCGATTTCTACACCTCGGCTGTCTATTACTTCTGTAGGAAACTTCCCGTTAAGCATACATTTTTCCTCTATAGCGGTCATAGTTCCGCTTGAAGTCAAAACCTTCAAATTATACCTTGTAGCGAAAACTTTTACTCCTTGCACGTGATCACTGTGTTCATGCGTTAAAAATATAGCTTTTATGCTTTTTATATCTATTTCATTCTCAAAGAGAGCCTTTTCAAGCTGTTTTGCGGACCGCCCCACATCGATTAATACGCCTTCACTTGAATTTCCAACATATATGCTGTTTCCTTTGCTACTACTGAACAGCGGACAAATCCTTGCCAATTTACACCATCCTATTTGCTGCGTTTTATAAAACTTTATCTAAATAATCCGGTTCTGGCACATACACTTTCTTGATATTTGCGCCCAAACTGGTAAGTTTTTCTATTATATTTTCGTATCCTCTTTCAATGTAGTGGATATTTTCAATAGTGGTTGTTCCTTTAGCGCACAAGCCAGCTATAATCATAGCGGCACCAGCTCGAAGGTCTATAGCTTTTACAGGTGCACCTATCAGCTCATCAGCTCCCGTAATAACGGCAACTTTACCATCAACGGAAATCTTAGCACCCATTTTCCCTAGTTCATCCACATACTTAAAGCGATTGTCCCATACACCTTCGTTTATCATGCTGGTTCCGGGAACAGTTGACAACAAAGCCGCAATCTGTGGCTGCATGTCTGTTGGAAAACCAGGGTGTGGCATAGTTTTAATGTTGCAACTACTTAAGGGATCTTCTCTTTTTACTCTTATGTTGTCACCTAACTCTTCAATCTCTACGCCAATTTCTTGAAGTTTTGCGCTAATTGATTCAAGATGCTTTGGTATAACATTTTTAACCAAAACGTCGCCACCTGTTGCTGCTGTAGCAATCATATAAGTTCCAGCCTCTATTTGATCAGGGATGATAGAATACGTTGTACCTTTTAATTTTTTTACTCCGCGTATTTTTATGCAATCTGTTCCGGCTCCGGAAATATCTGCACCCATTGAATTTAAGAAGTTTGCAAGGTCAACTATATGCGGTTCTCTAGCAGCGTTTTCTATTACTGTTAAGCCTTCGGCCTTAGTTGCAGCTAGCATTATGTTTATCGTAGCGCCAACAGAAACAATGTCTAAATATACAGTATTTCCGACCAACTCTTTGACTTCAACTTTAACTATGCCGTTTTCCACCTTGTACTCAGCGCCTAATGCTGCAAACCCTTTTAAATGTTGGTCTATAGGTCTAACTCCAAAGTCACACCCGCCCGGAAACGAAACGCTAGCCTTGTGGAACCGACCTAAAAGTGCACCTAACAAATAGGAAGAAGCTCTCATTTTTCTGACTAAGTCATTTGAAGCTTCGGCAGAAGAAATGCCCGTTGGGTCTACTTCTAAAGTAGATTTGTCTAAAAGTTTAACTTTTGCTCCTAAATTTTCAAGTATACGTCCGATTAAGGTAACATCGCTGATATTTGGGATATTCTCTATGCAGCAAACACCGTCTGAAAGGATAGTTGCAGGGATTATAGCAACAGCGGCGTTTTTTGCTCCGCTTATTTTAACTTCACCAGATAATTTGTTTTGGCCAACTAATTCAAAAACTTCCAATATTAACTCTCTCTTGTTCAAAATTTTATATATATAATTTAAGTAAATTTCATTTAATTATTATAACTTAATAATGATAATACAAAATATTTTCAAAGTCAAATAAATGTGAAGTTTTTATAAAAAAATCACATCAAAATTTTTGATGTGAAAACTTGGCACCCCTGACCGGAGTCGAACCGATGACTAACCCTTAGGAGGGGTTTGTTATATCCACTTAACTACAGAGGCAAAATCTTACGATGTTTATTTTACATCAAAAAACAAATCATGTCAATAAATTTTATCTTGGCGTTTTAAATAAAAATATATTGACATATTTCTTATTATGGTATATAATGCATATATAAACGTTTACTAAATGATGTTGACTTTGATTTTTAATAACTGTATAATAGTGAAGAAAAAAGGAGGTATATTTATGGAAATTTTGAACACTAAAAATCTTACAAAAACTTATAAGAAAAAAAATGCGGTTTCAAATTTAAATATGTCCATAAACAAAGGTGATATCTATGGTTTCATAGGCAAAAACGGTGCTGGTAAAACAACTACCATAAAAATGATAGTCGGTTTAGCAGCTCCTACTTCAGGGGAAATTACTTTGTTTGAGAGCAAGTCTTTGAATCAAGGAAGAAGAAAAATAGGTACTGTTATTGAAGCACCGACATTTGTACCGAACTTAACAGCTAGACAAAACATGCTTATTCAGTGGAAGTTACTCGGTAATAAAAACCCTGCAATTATAGACGAAATGTTGAATTTGGTAGGGTTAGATTATGTAGGTAAAAAGAAAGTTAAAAACTTTTCACTTGGAATGAAGCAACGTTTAGGCATAGCTATGACGCTTATGGGAGAGCCTGAGTTTTTAGTTTTAGATGAACCTACAAATGGCCTTGACCCCAAAGGAATTGTCGAAGTAAGAGAGTTACTTCAAAAGCTAAACGAAGAAAGAGGATTGACCATTCTAATTTCTAGTCACATTTTAAGTGAACTTGCTAAACTTGCAACAAGAATAGGTATCATCGATGATGGCGTTTTGCTGGAGGAATTTTCTATAGACGAACTTGACGAAAGATGCAAGTCCAAATTAGTTGTTTTAGTTGACGATACAGGAAAAGCAAAAGACATTTTAGCAGAGCAACTTAACTTAAATGACTACAAGGTTATAGATGCAAATACAATAGAAATTTACGATAAAGACATCGACTCAGGAGCTATAAACACAGCTTTAGCAAAAAATGATGTTGTTGTTAACTCAATATCTACATCGCATGCGGACCTAGAGGAATATTTCTTAAATGTTATAAAAGGAGGTAAGTAAAATGATAAATATATTAAAAGTAGACCTTTATAAAATGTTTAAAACAAAATCATTTTACGTTATTGGGATAATTTTAATAACGTTCTCGGCTTTAAATGCATACATGTACGCAAGAATCACTTTAGATGCAAATGAAAAAATTGGTATATCACTAGATTCTTTTAATTTTTTTACAGTTTTTATGCAAATTATATCTTCATTGGTAATTTACATGACTTTATTTGTCGTACTTTTTATGGTTTCGGAATTTTCTAACGGTACAATAAAAAACATAGCAACAAAAGGATACTTAAGAGAAAGCATATATTTCTCAAAACTTATAGCTGGAATTATAAGTACTTTAATTTACATTTCGGTGGTAACTTTAGCTATTTATTTGCCATATATTTTCGTTTTAAGAGGTCACATAACAAATGAGTTTGAGATGCCAAAATATTTTGTTAACAGTTTATTTATCATATTACTTCATTTTTTAGCTTATATATCCATCGGATTAATGATTGCTTCTTTGGTTAGAAAATCAGGAATATCTATTGTGTGTTTATTTGCTTTTCTTGCTCTTATTCCCTTGCTTTTAGACATATTAGATAAGCTTTTGGGATACGTTGTTGAAACTGAATTTAGAATGTCAAATTACTTTATATCTACAAACTTAAAATATGCACTTTCTTACACAGATCTAAGCATACCTGATAAGGACATAGTGAGAGTGATTTTAGTTCCGATTTGCTTTTTCGTGGCTAGCGTGGCAATAGGAGTAACGGCATTTAAAAAACGTGATATTTAACATTTTATTTAAAGTTTAAAATAGTGGGCTTAAAAGTTTTCAGAACTTTTAAGCCCACTTTGTTGATAAATTTAAGATTTATTTTGAATTAGCGATTTTCTCTGCTTCCACCAACAAAAGCGGTGAAGATGAAAGTGCCAAAACAATCGTCCATTGTAGAAAGTTAAGGTTTACAGTTTTGAATATTACAGATAAAAACGGAACAGAAATAACCGATACTTGAAGCATTGCGCAAAGTATAAATGAGTAAACCAATGCCATATTTCCTAACATTCCGGTTTTGAAAATAGACTTATCGCTTCGTACGTTGAAAGAGTGTATTATTTGAGATAAACTCAAAACTGTGAATGCCATGGTTCGTGCTGTTACAGGATCTGATGTAGTATCGAAAAACACCCTTCCAATGGTGAAAGCTAAAATGGAAATAGCCCCTATAAAGCTTCCTTCTAACACTATGTTTTTCCATTTCCTAGAGGAAAATAAATTGCCGCTTTTAAGTGTAGGTTTTTTAAGCATAACATTGTCGTCTACGGGGTCTACGCCTAAGGCTAGAGCAGGAAATGAGTCTGTGACGAGGTTCACCCACAACAGCTGGATAGCAAGCAGTGGAGTGGGGAGCCTTAAAAGAAATGCCGTCAAAACGGTGATGATTTCGCCTATATTGCTCGAAAGCAAAAAATGAACAGTCTTTTTTATGTTTTGTGAAATTCCTCGGCCTTGTTTTACCGCCTTTACTATGGTAGAAAAATTGTCATCTGTCATTATCATGTCGGCAGCACCTTTCGCCACATCTGTTCCGGTTTTGCCCATGGCACAGCCTATATCCGCCGCCTTTAAAGCAGGAGCATCATTAACGCCATCTCCAGTCATCGCGACAACTGCGCCATTTTTTTGAAAAGCTTTAACTATCCGAACTTTATGTTCAGGGGAAACTCTGGCAAAAACGGAATATTTAAATATATTTTTTTCAAAATCACGTTTTTGCATTTTGTCTATGTCTACACCGGTTATCGCGAGGTCATTTTTTTCAAATATGCCTATGTCTTTTGCTATAGCTTTAGCCGTATTTATGTGGTCGCCAGTTATCATAACTGGCTTTATGCCGGCCTTTTTGCATTCTCTAACAGCTACTTTCACTTCAGGGCGAGCTGGATCTATCATACCCACTAGTCCGCAGAAAACTAGATTACTTTCGGCTTCGCTCTGGCTTTTAGGCAAACTTGAGACGTCCTTGTACCCTACAGCCAGTACTCGAAGCGCATCTTTAGTCATATTGTCGTTTTGAGACATGATAGCTTTCCTTATAAGTGGCGTAAATGAACTTGTGCTAGTTCTGTTTGTTAATTTCAACAAGAAATCAGGGGCACCTTTTGTTACAATTCTATATTTTCCGTTATTCAGTTTGTGAACAGTTGTCATAAGTTTTCTGCTAGACGTAAACGGAAATTCGCTCACTCTAGGAAAATCTTTATCTAATTTTTCTTTAGATTTACCAACTTTTAAGAATGCCTCTACTAACGTTTTTTCTGTAGCTTCTCCAGATATTTTGTTAATTGATGAGTATTCGGATAGTTTAGCGTTGTTGCACAATGTGCATAACTCTAAAATTTCATTTCCTTCCTTTGACGAAAAACTGACCTGTTTATCTACATAAACTAACTTAGTTACTGTCATCTTATTTTGCGTCAACGTCCCTGTTTTATCGGAGCAAATGACAGTAGTGTTCCCTAAAGTTTCAACAGCAGGCAGTTTCCTTATAATGGCCTTATTTTTAGCCATACGTCTTATTCCCATGGCAAGCACAATAGTGACAACTGCCGGCAATCCTTCTGGTATTGCCGCTACTGCCAAGCTGATAGATATCATGAACATTTCAAGGAACGGTATATCTTGAATTATTCCTAAGATGAAGATTATAAAACATATGAAAGTTACGCCAAAACCCAAAATTTTACTGGTCTTTTCCAACTTTTTTTGTAACGGTGTTTGAGGGGAATCTTCATTTTTTAACATGCTGGCAATTTTTCCAACTTCTGTATTCATGCCGGTTTCTACAACAATGCAAGTACCATGACCTGAATTTATTGTACAGCCGGAAAAAAGCATATTTTTTCTGTCAGAAATAGCGGTGGAAACAGGCAAAACCGCACTTGCTTTTTTCTCAACCGGCAAGGATTCTCCTGTTAAAGACGATTCTTCTGATTCAAGTTTAAAGTCCTCTAAAATACGGCAGTCGGCGGGAACTAAGTCACCTGTATGTAAAGTTATAATATCTCCAGGTACCAGATCTTCTGAAGGTATGGTGACTTCCTTGCCGTTTCTTAAAACAGTAGCTTTGGGTGAAGTTAATTTTTTTAAAGCTTCTATGGCTTTTTCAGCTTTATTTTCCTGTACTACACCGATTATGGCGTTCATTATCACTATTAACAAAATAATGATAGGATCGATATAATCGTTTTTGTTTTCAATTATCGACGTAACAAACGAAATAAGCGCAGCTATTAAAAGAATGATTATCATGCAGTCTGAAAACTGTGATAAGAATTTTTTAATAATGCCATATTTTTTCTTTGCAGTTAAAATATTTTTTCCAAATTTGTCACGGTTTCTACTAACGTCGGTTGAACTTAAACCGCTAGATTTAGAAACATTAAATTTTTTAAGCACATCATCAACAGATAAAGTGTGCCAATCCATAAAATCACCTCAATGCGAGAATTTGTTGTCCATTGATATATATTCAAGTGCAGACGAGTTATATTACAAATCAAAAACAAAAATTTGGACAAACGCATATATTGTCTTAAAAATATTTGAGGTTGATATTATGGAAACGTTAGGTATAATACTTTTAGCAATCTCCTTGAGCGTAGATGCTTTTGGAATAGGCTTGTCTTACTCATTGAGAAAAGTGAAAATCCCACTAATACCCAAATTGATAATAAGTTTAATTTCAGTTTTTATAACGGCGGTATCATTTCTTTTAGGAAACGCGATATTGCTTTTCATCAGTGAAAATGTAGCAAAACTGATAGGTTGTGTAATGCTTATAATTTTAGGAGCATTAACGATATTGAAAGGGCTCAGAGAAAACAGAAATGACGAAGTAGCTAAGAAAAACGATGTTATAAGTTTTTTTATAAAGCCTTTACAGGTGACAGTAAAGATAATAAAAGAACATAAAAAAAGTAATACCGACAGTTCAAAAAAAGTTAACGTTTTTGAATCGATTTACTTAGGTCTTTCGCTTTCTGTAGATTCATTGGTTGTGGGAGTAACATACGCAATAATAGGTAGCTTGTCTTTTTTTGTACCCATTTACGTCGGTATCGGACAGTTTGCCTTTTTAAGTTTAGGCACAATTTTAGGGACAAAAATTTCTAAAGCTAAAAACATAAACTCAAAAGTTTTTGTTTTTATTTCCGGCGCTATTTTGATTATTTTAGCAATAGTAAGGATGTTTTGAATTTTTTGTGGTAAGTTGCTTTTAGTTGATTTGTAAAAGTTAACAATGTAGAATAGTAAAAAGGAGGAATTTAAAATGATTACGAAAAAAGAAGCAGAAAAAATTATAGATATTTTAAAGAAGGAATACCCAGATCCTGCATGTTCCCTGAGTTACAAAGACCCTTTGCAACTTTTAATAGCAACGAGGCTGGCGGCTCAATGCACAGATGCCAGAGTCAACAAAGTTACTCCTGAATTATTTAAGCGGTACCAAACTGTTAAAGATTTTGCGGACGCTAATATCGACGAAGTCGAGAGCTATATAAAATCTTGTGGGTTTTATCGCATAAAAGCAAAAGATATAGTGAATATGTGTAAAATATTGAAAGACGAGTATAACAGTATAGTGCCAGACAGCATAGATGAACTCATAAAGCTTCCCGGCGTGGGGAGAAAAACTGCAAACTTAGTAGTAGGAGACATTTACAAAAAACCGGCTGTGGTTGTAGATACACATTGCATAAGGATAACTAGAAGGTTAGGTGTTCACGACAGTAAAAACCCGGAAAAAATAGAAAAGATTTTGAAAGAGATTTTGCCGGAAAATGAATCTAATGACTTTTGTCACAGGTTAGTTCTACATGGCAGGACCGTATGCAAAGCCATAACCCCAAAATGTGGTAAGTGCAGTTTAGCAGTATATTGTAATGAGTTTATAAGTAAAAATAAAACTGAAGGTTGATTTTAGGGTTGCTCGCGGCGCCCCTGAAAAATCTTTTGATTTTTCAGGAAACTTATAGGACAAAATTTGTCCTATAAGTGTTATGCTTTGCATAACGCGCCGCGCTAGTACTTTACGTAAAGAATGAACCCAAAACTAAAGTAAATCGGGAGTGTGTTTATTATAAATGTTAAAAGGTTTATGGGCAGAATTAAAAAGCGGGTCAGACATAAGGGGAGTGGCAATGCCAACCTATACTGAAAAAGTAAATTTAAATGATGAAATTATAAATGGCATATCAAATGCGTTTTTAGTTTGGTTAAGTAGAAAATTAAATAAGAAAATTTCCAACTTGGATATATCTGTAGGCCACGATTCAAGACTTTCCGGAAAGAAAATAAAAACTCTAATGATCACCACATTTTCAAAACATATAAATAAAATTTACGATTGCGGTCTTGCAACAACTCCTTCTATGTTTATGGCCATTTCAGAACTTCACTGTGACGCAGCCATAGAAATTACAGCAAGTCACCTTCCTTTCAACAGAAATGGGTTTAAATTTTTTATAAATTCCGGTAGTTTGAATTCCAATGACATTGAAGAGATCTTAGAGTTGGCTCAAAATAATGTAAAGTTATGTAGCTCAAGTGAAAGCACGCAAGCTAAAATCGTAAATGCTAATTTAATGGAAATATATTCTGAAAAATTACGCAAAATGATTTGCGCAGAAATAAACTCGAAAGAAAATTTCACACAACCGTTAAGCGGTTTAAAGATAGTTGTAGACGCAGGTAATGGTGCCGGTGGATTTTATGCGACAGATGTGCTTGCTCCACTAGGTGCAGACATTTCAGGAAGCCAATTTTTAAACCCTGACGGAAATTTCCCTAACCATATGCCAAACCCAGATGATAAAAGAGCAATGGATTCAGCAGTTAAAGCTACTGTTAAAAACTCCGCTGACTTGGGTATAATATTTGACACGGACGTAGATAGAGCAGGCGTAGTAAGCTCGAGTGGAAAAGCTGTAAATAAGAACAATATCATTGCTATAGCATCTGCGATAGCATTAAGCGGCAACGATGGTGGCACGATTGTAACAGATTCAGTAACTTCAAGTAACTTAAAGAATTTTATTGAATCTGAACTGAAGTCAAAACAATGTCGATTCAAAAGAGGATATAAAAACGTCATAAACAAAGCAATTTTATTAAATCAGTCTGGCGTAAACTGTCCGCTTGCCATAGAATCTTCCGGTCATGCTGCTTTTAGAGAAAATAATTTTCAAGATGACGGGGCATACCTTGTTACAAAAATAATCACATTCATGGTAAATTTAAGGAAGCAAGGACATACACTAGAAAGTATCATAGAAAACTTAGTTCAGCCTATAGAAGAACAAGAGTTTCGGCTGAAAATCAAATGCAAAGATTTTAAAAGTTACGGTAAAGACATAATTGACAAATTAAACGATTTTGTATCGCAAAAGGCCGGCTGGCAAGTAGATAAGGACAACTGTGAAGGGATTAGAGTTAACGTTAATAAAGGGGACACAGACGGGTGGTTTATTTTACGACAAAGTCTTCACGATCCTGTAATTGTTTTAAACATAGAGGGAAACAAAACTGGAACTATGAAAGTAATGATAAATAATCTGCGACCATTCATCAACACTTTCTCTATGTTAGACTCAATATAAAGATAAAACTTTTCATCCAACTTCATTAATACATCTATCAACTCGCTTTTACATAAAGAGCTACATTCGTTAAAAATCTTCTGCTCAAATGTTTGCAGCACATAAAGTATGTCCATAGCAAAAAACGATTGTTTGAAAAAAAGTTGTTTTTGTATTATCATTAATAATGTATAATTTTATCCAAAATTAAAAAGAAAACTTAAACTCAACTCTCAGCTAATATTAGGAGGAGTATCATTCTATGGAATCATTCAATGAGGCGTGGGAACTCATATGTGACTACTGCAAAACACGCATTACCGACGTTGCATATAAAACATGGATAAGCCGGATAGAACCTTTAAATATTGATTTTAAAACAGGCGACGCTAGGCTTTTAGTTCCTAACGAGTTTCATAAGCAAACTTTGACCAGATGCTATACGCCACTTTTAAACAGTGCCTTCGAAGAAATTTTCGGCTCGAGTAATATAAACCTATGCTTTATAACGCCGGGATATGACGGCTCTATGCCCAAAGCTCCAAACAGTAAACTTGCTATCGATGCTTCTCCAGAATTAACTTTCGACACTTATATAGTTGGCTCATCAAATAAATTTGCACATGCTGCTGCTTTAGCTGTAGCCGCAAATCCAGCCGGCTCTTATAACCCTCTTTTCATTTACGGAAATTCAGGCCTCGGTAAAACACATCTGCTGTATGCCATATGCAATGACATAAAAAAAACGCACCCAAATATGCGTACATTGTATATAAAAGGGGATGATTTCACAAACGAGCTTATTGACGCAATAAGAAAAGGGGCTACAAGGGAGTTTCATCAAAAATATAGGCAAACAGATATTCTTCTGGTTGACGACATCCAATTTATCGCAGGAAAGGATTCAACTCAAGAAGAGTTTTTCCACACATTTAACACTCTGTATGAAGCGAAAAAACAAATAGTCCTTACTTCAGACCGGCCTCCAAAAGAAATACAAACCCTTGAAGACAGGTTAAGAACAAGATTTGAATGGGGTCTTATAGCCGATATACAGCCGCCTGACTTTGAAACCAGAATCGCAATAATAAAGAGAAAAGCTGAACTTTTAGATATAGTCATTCCAAACCCCGTTCTTGAATATATAGCGACAAAATTAAAAACAAATATAAGACAGCTCGAAGGCGCTGTGAAAAAAATGAAAGCGTACTACCTTTTGCAGGGAGACCAACCTGGCATGACCACCGCGCAAGCCGCAATATCAGATATTTTAAATAACGACCAGCCACCACCATTAACCATAGAAAAAATAATAGAGGAAGTTGCAAGAACTTTCGGCGTGACAGCAAACGAAATACGCTCATTAAAAAGAGCCGCAAATATATCTAACGCCCGCCAAATAGCCATTTATATTGCTAGAGAAATAACACAATTATCTATGAGCGCAATCGGAAGTGAATTTGGTGGCAGAGATCATTCAACCATCGTGTATGCAATACAACAAGTAGAAAAAATAATGAAAACTGACTCGAAAACCAAAGCTATGGTTGAAGACATCATCAAAAATATTCGCGACAGATAACTGTTAATAACTTTTAAACAAATCAACAAAACATGTTAATTTGCAAAATTTTAAATAAATTCGTTTTCAACATATAAACCGCGTTTCAACAAAAGGTTTTCAACATAACCATTCGTAACTTAAAAGCTCGGTTGAAAATAAAAATTTTTTGAACAAGCTGTTAACATAAACAAAAGTTCAAAAAAGCTAGTCCAAATCAAAAAACTAAACCATATTTAAACAAATCAACAGCCCCTACTACTATTATTATAAATTATATTCTATTCTTTTCATTTATAAAAAAGGAGATGCTCTAATGAAAATCATTTGCAAAAAACAAAATCTAATTGAAGCTGTGTTGAATGTTCAACATGCAGTATCCAGCAAATCATGCCTAACTGCTCTTGAAGGAATACTCATAAAAACGCAAGAAGGAAAAATATCTTTGTGCGGTTACGACTTAGAACTTGGCATAACCACAACAATAGAAGCTGAAATACAGGAAGACGGTGGAATTGTGCTAGGAGCTAAAATTTTATCTGATATCATAAGGAAAATGCCTGATGAAAAAATAGCTATATCTGTAGACGAAAAACTAATAACAACCATCAACAGCGGAACATCCGAGTTTTCAATTATCGGAATTTCACCAGATGATTATCCTGCTCTACCTGCAATAGACAGCCACTCGGACATAAAACTAAATTCCCGCACGCTCAGAAGCATGATAAGCCAAACTTTGTTTGCCGTGGCAGACACTGACGAAAAGCCCATAAACACCGGAACTTTATTTGACATAAGCAATGATGAAATCAATTTAGTCTCAGTAGATGGATACAGATTAGCCAAGAGAAGCGAAAAAATAGCGGCCGTAACAACTCCTATTAAATTTGTAGTTCCAGGAAAAACATTAAACGAAATCCTCAAGCTTATACCCGACTCCGAAGATGAAATAAATATATTTATAGGGAAAAAACACATTGTCTTTAAAACGGAAAATTACTGCATAATCTCTAGGTTATTGGAGGGAGATTTTTTAGATTACAACTCTGCAATACCTTCAGACAAGACCACGGAACTCATAGTGAAGACCAAAGATTTTATAGAAAGCGTAGAAAGAGCTTCGCTGGTAATAAACGACAGACTCAAAAGTCCTATCAGATGCTTTTTTAGCAATAACCAAGCTAAAATTTCCTGTATAACGCCTTTAGGAAAAGCAAATGACGAATTTTCCGTATCCATAACAGGCAATGCCCTAGAAATAGGGTTTAACAACAAGTATCTCTTAGATGCACTGAAAAATACAGACACAGACCAAATAAAGGTACACGTAAATGGTCCCCTGAGCCCGTTCAAAATAATGCCGATGGATGACGAATCATTTGTGTTTTTGGTTTTGCCAGTCAGATTGAAAGCTGGTGACTAATATAAAAGAGATAAAAATCAAGACTGAATTCATACAACTTGACTCACTTTTGAAACTGTCAGACGCCGTTTCAACGGGAGGTCAAGCTAAAAAGGAAATACAAAATGGAAAAGTTTACTTAAACGATAAAGTTTGTACGATGCGCGGCAAAAAGATATACAGTGGCGATACGATTACATATAAGGGCATAAATTACAAAATAAAGGCTGAAAATCTTGAGAATACTGAAAATAGAGCACGAAAACTTTAGGAACATTTCAAACGGAAGTTTGATTCCGGACGAGAAAATAAATATCATTTACGGAGACAATGCTCAAGGCAAAACCAATTTTTTAGAATCGATATGGATCTTCACAGGAGGGAAATCTTTCAGAGGTGCTAAAGATCTTGACTTAATTTCGTTTTCACAGAAGCAAGCAACTGTAAGCGCAAAGGTTGTTTTAGAAAATAGAGAACAAGATTTAAAAATAGAGCTTACGTCACCAAAACGAAAAACTTACATAAACGGAAACTTGAAAAAAAGGACAAGTGAATATGTAGGAAAGTTTTGTTCAGTAGTTTTTTCACCAACACACCTATCACTTATAAAAGATGGGCCAGGACACAGAAGAAAATTTTTAGATACCGCCATTTGTCAAATATCGCCGTATTATGCGAAAACTATTTCTTTGTACAACCATATACTAGATCAGCGCAACAAGCTTATAAAGGACATAGCTTCTAACTCAGAGTTGGAACAAACACTGTCCGTTTGGGATGAAAAATTAGCTTATGCTGCGGGGGAAATTATAAGAAAAAGACTACATTATGTAGATTTACTGAAAGAAAAAACAAAAAGTATATATTCAGACTTATCAAACAATAAAGAGAATTTAGAAATAATCTATATTTCGAACATTTTTTCTAAGAAAAGTAGCGATAATAAGAGCATAGAAAATATACTGCTAGATAGGCTTGAAAAATCTAGAAAAGAAGATAGATTTTTAGGGTTCACAACTGTAGGGCCTCATCGGGACGATTTGAACATATATGTAAATGGGAAAAAAGCGAAAATTTTCGCATCACAAGGTCAACAGCGTTCAGTGATACTTTCGATGAAGCTCTCTGAATCAATAATTCTAGAAAAAATGAACGGCAAAACTCCAGTGATACTTTTTGACGACGTTCTAAGTGAGCTTGACAAAAAAAGACAGTACTACATCTTGAACTCAATTTCGAACAGGCAAGTGTTCATAACTTGCTGTGAACCGAGTTCTGTAGACAGACTTATTCAGGGTAAAACTTTCGAAATAAAAAACGGAGCTTGGGTTTAACGTGTAGCACGATTTACTGTTTAGACAATACGTAAAAACATATGAAAGGTTTTGGTGAAATGTACTTGCACATAGGGCAGGGCAATGTGGTGAAAACCAGTGATATAGTGGGGATTTTCGACTTAGATACTACCACTGTTAAGAAGGTGACGAGGGATTATTTATCTTTTTGTGAAAAGGAAAAAAGAGTTGTCACAGTGTCTAACGAGCTACCAAAATCATTCGTATTGTGCGACAGCGAGAAAAATTGTAAAAAAACAGTATATTTAAGCCCTATCAGTTCAGTTACGCTTTTTAAAAGAACTAGAAAAAGAGGTTGGGGAGAATGAAAAAAAACAAATGCCCATATTGCGGCAAAGAATTGAGCTTTTTTGAGTCGGTAAACATAAAAGAAAATTTGGAGTACTATTGTGAAATTTGCGCAAATAAATCCGACGTTAGAGCGAAAAAGAGCTTGAAAACTCTTATAACAATGCTGATAATACTAACATCTGTTTGCGTTTTGATTTTCAGTTTTATCTTCAGGATGCTAATAATCGGCTCAGTGGTAATATCAGGATTGTTTGTGCTTTTTTACACTCTTGTTCCAGGATTAATTATATTAAAAAGAAAAGAATAAGCTGATACAGAAAATTATAGCTCAATTATGGAGGTTTTATTTTGGAGAATAATAATAAAAAAGAACATAGTAGCGACTACGGCGCAAGTGAAATACAAGTTCTGGAAGGGCTTGAAGCTGTAAGAAAAAGACCGGGCATGTACATAGGTTCCACGGGTCCTAAAGGGCTGCATCACTTGGTGTATGAGATAGTTGATAACTCTATAGATGAGGCACTAGCAGGCTTTTGCAGCAAAATTAAAGTTAGAATTTTGTCTGATAACATAATAAACGTTAGCGACAATGGCAGAGGCATACCTACGGGAATTCACCCGAAAATGGGGATACCGGCGCTTACTGTGGTATTTACAATTTTGCATGCGGGCGGCAAATTTGGCGGTGGCGGATATAAAGTATCTGGTGGCTTACACGGAGTTGGTGCCTCTGTAGTGAATGCTCTCTCGGAATGGCTGGAAGTTAAGGTTTACAGTGAAGGTAAGGTACATTTTCAAAGGTTCGAAAGAGGTATCGCTACAGGCGATATGCAGATTTTAGAGGATACAGACAAAGTCGGGACGGAAATCACTTTTAAAGCAGATAAAGAGATTTTTACGGAGACGGATGTATATGAGTACGAAATCTTGGAGCAGAGGCTCAGGGAACAGGCCTTTTTAAACGCAGGACTTAGCATAGAGCTCATAGACGAGCGAGACAGCGAAAATGTAAAAAGTGAAGATTTTTGTTATGAAGGTGGCATATCTAGCTTTGTTGAGTATATTCATAAAAAAAGAGCTCTTGGCGTGATTCACCCTGAAGTTATAGCTTTTTCAGGAGCGCAGCAAGATGACGTCCAAATAGACATAGCTATGCAATACAATGACAGTTATAATGATTTGATATTATCTTTTGCTAATGACATACACACGGTGGACGGCGGAACGCACGAGGAGGGCTTTAGAAGAGCTCTAACGCGAGTAATGAACGATTACGCAAGACGATATAATATATTGAAAGAAAGCGATAGAAACTTTTCCGGAGACGACTTAAGGGAAGGTCTGACGGCTATAATCAGCGTGAAACTTTCTGAAGCACAGTTTGAAGGTCAAACTAAAACGAAACTTGGTAACACAAAAATCAGATCGCTTGTAGATAATTTGGTAACGGAAAAATTAAGTACATATTTGGAGGAAAAACCATCCACTGCCAAGGCTATTTTTGAGAAGGCTTTATCGGCAGCTAGAGCTAGAGATGCTGCAAGGAAAGCTAGAGATTTAGTAAGGCGTAAAACCGCTTTAGAATCAGCATCGCTGCCAGGAAAACTAGCAGATTGCCAATCCAGAGATTCTTCTGAAACAGAAATATACATAGTTGAAGGGGACTCTGCAGGTGGTTCAGCCAAAAGTGGAAGGGATAGGAAATTTCAAGCCATATTGCCTTTGTGGGGTAAAATGTTAAACGTAGAAAAGGCTAGACTAGACAAAGTTTACGGGAACGAAAAACTCATGCCGGTAGTCACGGCTTTAGGGTGCGGCATAGGAGACGAGTTCGATTTAAGTAAACTAAGATATGGAAAAATAATAATAATGGCAGATGCCGACGTAGACGGTTCGCATATTAGAACGCTGCTGTTAACTTTTTTCTTTAGGTTTATGAAACCCGTAGTGGAAGCTGGCCATATATACATAGCTAGGCCGCCGCTTTACAGAATTACGAAAAATAAAAAGCATTTTTATGCGTTCAGCGATGAAGAAAGGGATAGTATACTGAAAGAGTTGGACGGCAATGCTGATATACAGAGGTACAAAGGTCTTGGTGAAATGGATTCGGAACAACTATGGGAAACTACGATGGATCCAGAAAGGCGAACTATGCTTAGAGTAGAACTGGAAGATGCAGCTGCGGCAGATGAAATTTTTACAATCTTGATGGGCGATAAGGTTGAACCCAGAAGAGAATTTATAGAAAAAAATGCAAGATATGTACAAAATTTAGATGTGTAAAGTTTTACATTAAATTTTGTTTTGAAGGAGAAAGAAATGAAAGAGTATGACAGTACTAATGCTGAAAAGACTCAAGAGAGCAATGTTTTATGTTTAAGCAAAATGAAGACTGATGAAGAGGAAATAGAAAAAAGTTTATCAGACGAAGAAGAGCACGACCCGGAAGAGGATAAAGAAACTGATAATAAATGGGACGGTTCGGAATCTGAGTTTGTGGAAGACGACGATGCGACAGAATATGAGGATAAATATTCTGGGATAAAGTTTAGCTACGCTTTGACGCCAGAAGAAATATTTTCATGCATAAAACATTGCGGAATAGATAAAAACACAAAACGCTGGAGTAACGCTGTGTTTTCTTTGGTTGCGGTTTGCGTGCTAGCTTTTTATGTGGAAACTCGTAAAACAGAATTTTTAGTAGGTTTTATATTATCTGTGGCATTGCTTTCCTTTTGGATTTTCGGTGGGCTTCATTTGATATTCAAAAAAATGCGATATAAAAGAATGTCGGCAGATAAAAAGCTATCTGTAGAGATCTATCCGGACAGCATAACGATAAAAAACAACTTGAAGGAAGCTGTGGTAAATCTAGATGGAAGCTGCGTTTTTGAAGAATACAAAGATATGTTTTTGATACATTTATCGAAACAACGCATACTTATCATCCCTATAAGAGCAATAGAACCTGAATTTTTACCTGACGTTCAAGCAATGCTAGTGGCGGGAACTACTCCAATATCGGAATCATTTCTAAAAAATCGGAGGGAAAAGTAGTTGAATACAGATGAAAATAAAGTAGAAAATTTGAGGATAATCAACGTAGATATAGAAAAAGAAATGCAAAAATCGTTTCTGGACTATTCCATGTCGGTTATAGTTGCAAGGGCTCTGCCGGATGTGAGGGACGGCTTAAAACCGGTACATAGAAGAATACTTTATACCTTGTATGAAAATGGATTAGGGCCGGATAAAGCTTACAGAAAATGTGCAGATACAGTAGGCTCAGTACTGGGAAGGTATCATCCACACGGTGATGCATCTGTTTACGATGCGTTAGTACGACTGGCTCAAGACTTTTCTATGCGGTACACATTGGTAGATGGACACGGAAATTTTGGCTCGGTGGACGGTGACCCCCCGGCTGCATATAGGTATACTGAATCCAGAATGAGCAAGATGTCAGTAGAAATGTTGACTGATATAGACAAAGATACGGTTGACTTTATGGCAAACTACGATGATAGGCTAAAAGAACCAACGGTGCTTCCTTCTAGGTTCCCGAATCTTCTAGTTAATGGCTCTACAGGTATAGCTGTGGGTATGGCTACCAATATACCTCCACACAACTTAGGCGAGGTGGTTGATGCCATTTGCTGCTTGATAGATAATCCCGACTGTGACCTTGATGAAATAATGCAACATATAAAAGGGCCAGATTTTCCTACAGGTGCTTTAATTATGGGAAGATCTGGAATTAGATCTGCTTACGCTACTGGTAGAGGGAAAATTATCGTTAGGGCTTGTGCGGAGATTGTAGAAGAAAAAAATCGCTTTAAAATAATAGTTACAGAACTACCTTACCAGGTGAACAAAGCGAGGCTTTGCGAAAGCGTAGCGGAACTAGTTAAAGATAAAAAAATAGAGGGTATCTCAAATGTTGAGGACCATTCGGACAGAGACGGGATGCACATAGAAATAACTGTGAAGCGGGACGCTTCTGCGCAAATAGTTTTAAATCAGCTTTATTCGTACACGCAAATGCAGATAACTTTTGGCGTAATAATGCTGGCCATTGTGAACGGTGAACCTAAAATATTGACGTTGAAAGATATACTTAGAAACTATGTAGACTTTCAGGTAGAAGTTATAACTCGAAGAACTCAATTTGATTTAAAGAAAGCCCAAGACAGGGCTCATATTTTAGAGGGTCTGAAGGTTGCTATTGACAATATAGACAGAGTAATTGAAATATTACGGTCGTCTAAATCTATAGCCGAAGGCAAAGAACGGCTAATGAATGAGTTTTCGCTTGATGACGTACAAGCTCAAGCTATAGTTCAAATGAGACTGGGGCAATTAACAGGTCTAGAGCGTGGAAAAATAGAAGATGAATTGAAAGCTTTAGCAGGAAAAATAGAAGAATTAAAAGCAATTTTAGCTGATAAATCGAGACTATTGGCAATATTAAAAGATGAGATATCTGAGATAAAACGTAGGTTTAACGACGAGAGAAGAACTCAAATAATGACCGTGACAGGCGAAGTTGATGTAGAGGATCTAATTCCTCAAGAGGAATGCGTTTTAACTTTGACGAATTTTGGTTACATAAAACGTCAAAAAACCGATATGTATAAGTTGCAAAGGCGTGGTGGACGTGGAGTAACAGGAATGTCACGAAGAGAAGAAGATGTCGCAACTGACATGTATGTTATGAATAGCCACGATTATGTCTTATTTTTTACAAACTTTGGAAGAGTGTATCGACTAAAATGTTATGAAGTACCGGAAGGGTCTAAGAACTCGAAGGGTACAAATATAGCTAATTTATTGCCAATTTCAGCAAACGAAAAAGTGACTTCGATAGTGCAAATACCGGAATTTAGCGACAATATGTACTTGGTTATGGTAACTAGGAAAGGAATAATAAAAAGAACGCAGCTAAACACTTACGATACTGCGAGAAAAGGCGGGGTTATAGCCATAGATCTTGACGATGGCGATGAACTTGCGTGGGTAAAACAGACTTCCGGAAAGGACGATTTACTTGTTGCTACACATGAAGGTATGGCGATTAAATTTAAAGAGACGGACGTGAGAGTAGTAGGTAGAACAGCCAGAGGAGTTAAAGCCATTAATTTGAAGGAAAATGATGAAGTTGTAGGTATGGCTGTGGCGAAAGAAGGATTACTAGCTTTGACAGTGTCTGAAACCGGATATGGTAGGTTATCTGAGCTATCTGACTATAGGTTACAATCTAGGGGTGGCAAAGGTATTATTAACTATCATGTTGAAAAATATGGAAAAGTAGCCGCAATAAGAGCAGTAAGTCCAGACGAAGACGTGATTTTGATATCCAGAGATGGCATAATAATTAGGATACAGGCATGCGAAATTAGAGAATGTGCTCGTCCGTCGAAAGGAGTCCGAGTTATGAGAATCTCGGAAGAAAATAAAGTGGTGGCAGTGGCTACAGTGCCGCATGAGGATGAAGCTGAAATCACTGAAGTGGTATCGGAAGGCAAATCCGAATAAGTTTTATATAAGTATTGCGAAAGTGTGAAAGTGTCGGGTGCTCACGGAAAAAATTCATTCATGCTGTGGAGATATCGATTTATAAATTCGATATCTCCAGTGCCCGTTACGCTTAGCTGTAAACTTCGAAAGGAGAAAATATGAAAATAGCTCCATCTATACTCTCAAGTGACTTTTCAAAGTTAGGAGAAGAACTTTATAGTTTAGAACAGGCCGGTGCAGATCAAATACATTTAGATGTGATGGATGGGCATTTTGTACCTAATATTACATTTGGTGCACCGGTGATAAAATCGATAAGACCATGCACACAGCTTCCTTTCGATGCACATTTAATGATAGAAAAGCCAATGCAATATGTTGAAGATTTTGCGAAATCGGGGTGTGATATAATAACTTTCCATTATGAATGTAAAGACGATATCAAACAGACAATTTCAAAGATAAAATCAGTAGGCAAAAAAGTGGGTATATCGGTGAGACCCGATACAGATGTAGAAAAAGTATATCCATATTTAAAGGAAATAGACGTTGTATTAATAATGACGGTAGAACCGGGATTTGGCGGGCAAAAGTTCATGAGTTCGATGGGAGAAAAAATAAAAAAAATTAAACGAATAATAAATGAAAAAAAATTATCAACAATAGTAGAGGTCGATGGTGGAATAAATGAAATCACGGTTAAAGAAGCTAAAAAAGCGGGTGCAGATGTTTGTGTAGCAGGTACGAGTATATTTTACTTAGATAATTATACTAAAAGTATAAAAAAACTAAAACTTTAGTTTTTGGAGTGGTGATTTGTGGAAAAGCTTAATGAAACAGATCTAAGGAAAACGTCCAGCAGGTTAGGATTTTTATTAATTTTCTATTTTCTATTAAGTGTGGTAATATCCATTTTTACACTGGATGTGGCGAAAGGATTTCTTCTGTACAAGTTAAATTTAAATATATCAGAGAACATGTTAATAGATACTGTAAACAGCATTTCTAAAATTTTATTGATATTTGTTTTATTCTTCTTTTTTAGCGTATTCAAAAAGGAAAATTCAATAAATAATATACACTTTGTAAATAAAAAGGTTAATATATTGCCTTTAATATTGATAGGATTTTTGGTGATAGAAATTGCTGACATAGTTACAAATTATGCTATGGGGATTTGTAAATTTATCGGGGTAAAATCAACGTCTCCTGAATTTATTGTTGAAAAAACCACACTAGGAATATTTTTATCTGTTATAAATTTTTCGCTGGTACCGGCATTGACGGAAGAATTTATTTTTAGAGGTATAGTTTTGAATTCTGTACGACCTTATGGGAAAGTTTTTGCGATCTTTTCATCGTCTTTTTTATTTGGATTAGTCCACGGAAACTTAGAGCAGTTCGTTTTTGCCTTTATAACAGGTATATTTTTTTCATATGTAACTTTGTTGACAGGGTCGTTGCTTCCAAGCGTTATTGTACATTTTTTAAACAACTTCGCGGCAGACCTGTTAAATGTTTTTAAAGATAAAGAAAATATCTTAAAAATAATTTTAATATTCAAAAGTTTTGTAGGTCTGTTAGGACTGGTATGTTTATTTTACTATTGGTTAAAAACGTGCCAAGTATACGAAAAGTATTTAAAACAAAGTGTTCTAAAAAGAAGTTTAATATTGCTTTTATAGATAAATTTAATGCGTTCCTTTTTAATCCTGGTATGACGATTTTTGTATTACTTGCGCTGTTTTTGCTGTATACTTCTTTTAAAGGAAAGTAAGGCTTATGACAAATTTATACAGAGATATATATTTTATGGAAAAAGCTATAGAGTTAGCCAAATTATCAGCGGCGGAAGGTGAGGTACCTGTTGGTGCTGTAATGGTGAAAGATGATGAGATAGTTTCAACAGGAAGAAACAGACGAGAGTACGGTAAAAATGCTTTATATCATGCTGAAATAGAAGCAATAAATAATGCATGCAAAGCCTTAGGAGGGTGGCGACTGTGGCAATGCGAAATGTATGTTACGTTGGAGCCATGCCCAATGTGTGCAGGTGCGATAATAAACTCCAGGGTAAAAAGACTAGTTTACGGTGCACATGACCTAAAAAATGGCTCATGCGGCTCAGTAATAAATTTATTTAATTTACCTTATAACTATTCTCCAACGTTGGCTTCAGGCGTTATGGAGGAAAAATGCAGAGTCATTTTAAGCGACTTTTTTAAAATTTTAAGAAAAAAATGAAAAAAGTACTTGCCTTTTTGTTTTCGCTGTGTTACACTTATAAAGTAATAAAGTTTAAGGGCGTGGGGGTATAGCTCAGCTGGGAGAGCACCTGCTTTGCAAGCAGGGGGTCAGCGGTTCGATCCCGCTTACCTCCACCATTAAGAATAAGGTTATTAATATTTTTTAATAATCTTATTTTTTATGTAAAGTTAAGTATAAAACAGATTATTGAACCAGATGGTGAATAACAAGATTACTATAAATTTTAAACTTTGCCTAAAATTAACGGTGAAAAATTTACTTCTTCCTCGGAAATTTTTAATGCTTGATTAAATAAATCTTCAGCATCTTTGCATTTTGAAATTTCAGAAGAGTAAAATCTAGCTAATGGCTCATCTTCTTCAACAAAATCTCCTACGGTTTTCTCTAAAATAATTCCCGCTGTAAAGTCAACTGTACTTTCTTTAGTTTCGCGCCCAGCGCCAAGTATCACAGAGGCATTTCCGACTTTTTTAGTATCGAATTTATGAATAAATCCGCTTTTTTTAGCCTTTACGGTATATTCGACCTTGGCTTTAGGAAAAGCATCACTGTTATCCAATACGGACACATCGCCGTCTTGTGCGTGTACCATCTCTTTAAATTTATCAAATGCTTTGCCGTTTTTTATAACTTCGCGCGCCATGCAGCGACATACTTTAAGCGATCCTTTACCTGCAAGGTTTAACATATTTGCAGCAAGTTCAATTGATATTTCTGTGAGGTCACGCGGTCCTTTGCCCTTTAAAGTGTCACATGCTTCTATAATTTCAAGTGAATTTCCAATGGCTTTTCCTAAAGGTCTGTCCATGTTAGTTATTATGGCAACTGCTTTTTTGCCAACGCTTTTTGCTATGCCTACCATAATTTTCGCAAGTTTTACAGAATCATCTAAAGTTTTCATAAACGCGCCACTTCCGGTTTTTACGTCTAGCAAGATGCAATCTGCTCCGGCAGCTATTTTTTTACTCATGACACTGGCAGCAATAAGTTGCATGCTGTCAACAGTGCCAGTGACGTCTCTTAGCGCATAGAGTTTTTTGTCTGCGGGCACCATATTGCCGGACTGCCCTATTATACTGAGACCTACTTTTTTTACTGTATTTAAAAATTCTTCATGAGTCAAAGATGTCTTCATATGTGGTATAGATTTAAGCTTGTCAATTGTTCCGCCAGTATGACCAAGGCCTCTTCCGCTCATTTTTGCCACAGGCACGCCCAAAGAAGCTACTATTGGTGAAATGATGAAGGTAGTTTTGTCGCCAACACCTCCGGTACTGTGCTTATCTACTTTTATTCCATCTATTTCTGAAAGATCCATCATATCTCCGGAATGCGCCATACAAACGGTGAGCGATGAAATTTCTGATTCATTGAGGCCATTTAAATAAATGGCCATGAGCAGTGCAGAAACTTGGTAATCTGGAATTTCAGATTTTACATAACCGTTTATGAAGAATTCTATTTCCTCTTTAGAAAAAATCAGCCCATCTCGCTTTTTTTCGATTATATCAATCATTCGCATAACTAATACCCCAATCAAAAAGTATTTTCTACAATGAATTTTTATTAAAACCTTGTGGTAAAAGTTCACATAGTTTATATTTTTTTAAGATTTTACCATTGTATAAAATTAGCGTGAATTTTTCAACATCGCAAAATTCTGACATAACTTGTAGACAAACTCCACACGGAAAACAGAAATTTTTAATGGAATCATCTGCATTGCTTCCGACTATAGCAATAGCACTAAAATCTTTTTCTCCTTCACTTATGGCTTTAAAGAAAGCGGTCCTCTCGGCACAGTTTGTGGCGGAGAATGAGGCATTTTCTATGTTGCACCCGGTAAAAATTTTCAAGTCTTTACATAAAAGAGCAGCACCTACAGAAAATTTTGAATAAGGAGCGTACGAAAAATTCCTTGCGTCGGTCGCAAACTTTATAAGCTTTGAGTCCATATTTTGCGTTTCGTTTGTCAAATAGATCACAACCTTTTAAGCTAAAGATAATTTTTTTGCAATTGCGACTATTTTGCTGGTACCGAGCCGTTCAGCGCCGAGTGATATGAATTTTTCTGCATCCTCTAAAGTTGAAATGCCTCCAGCTGCCTTTATTTTTACATTTTTGCCTATATGTTTTGAAAAGAGCTCGACATCCTCGAAAGTAGCGCCAGCTTTTGAAAAACCGGTGGAAGTTTTTATAAAATCAGCCCCAGAAGATGTGACAATTTCGCACATTTTAACTTTTTCATCTTTAGTTAGAAGGCAAGTTTCCACTATGACTTTTAAAATTTTTTTACCGCACACTTCTTTTATTTTTTCGATCTCTATCAGTTGCTGGTTAAAAAGTTTTTCCTTTACATAGCATAAATTTATAACCATATCAATTTCGTCCGCGCCATTTTTTATTGCATCTTTTGCTTCAAAAACTTTAGCTTCGGTTGAGCTGTACCCGGTTGGAAAACCTATAACAGTGCAAATTGGCACATTACCATTCGTATATTTTTTAGCTCTTTTTACAAAGGATGCAGGTATACATACAGAAGCAGTTCCGTATTTCATGGCGTCATCACATAAGTTTTGAATCTGATCGAACGTAGCAGTTTGTAATAGTAAGGTATGGTCTACCCGTTTCAATATTTCCGAAATATTCATATCATTGAGCTCCTTTATCTGGTTTCTTTGCTATATGCAATGCCGTCCGCTTTTGGTGCAACGGACTTTCCTACAAAAAATATCAGTACCACTATTGTGAGGATATATGGAATGGTATTAAAAATTTCTGAAGGTATTAAATTTGAGCTACCAAAAAGCACAGTTAAGCTTTGTGCGAAGGCAAACAATAAGCATGCGCTATATGTGCCAAATGGCGTCCATTTCCCGAAAATTACCGCAGCGAGTGCTATGAATCCTTGGCCGCAGATGGTAGCAGGGGAGAACTGAGAAACTACAGAAAGAGTGATACATGCACCTGCTAAACCTGATAAAAAACCTGACAAAGACACACAAACATATCTTATTTTATACACGTTTACACCGAGAGTGTCGGCAGCGGCGGGGTGTTCACCGACTGCGCGCAACCTTAAACCCCATTTGGTTTTGTAAAACACAAAATGTACCATTACTACCGCGACTAGAGCTAACAATGTTGTGATGTCTATGGTAGAAAAAAATTTAGGCAACTTGTGCTCCACGGAATAGCTTGTGGTTTGGCCGTCGAAAAATATTCTACACAAGAATAGAGATAACCCTGGACCAATTAAATTTAATGCGATTCCGGAAATAGTTTGATCAGCCATGAATCTAACTGAAGCGATAGCGAGAAGAAAAGATATCATAAGTCCGGCGCCACCGCCTGCAAGTAAGCCTAGCCAAGGATTACCGGAAAAATAACCTACACAGGCTCCGGTGAAAGCTCCAAACGACATCATACCTTCTATTCCGATGTTTATCACACCTGAACATTCTGATATTACTCCGCCCAAAGAAGCTAGAACCAATGGTGTAGAGTACATGAAGGTTGTCAAGATTACGGATAAGATATTATTCGACATGATTTTCACCTCGTTTAGAGAATTTACCAATTAACATGGGTAGACATTTCGTTAGTGCAACGAAAAACAGCACAGATCCTATAGTTATGCTAATTACTTCAGATGGTATGTTTAAGTCCGATTGAATGCTGTTCCCCCCATATATCAACCCGCTAAAAAACAGTCCGGAGAAAATACATCCTATTGGAGAGCTGTTGGCTATTAAAGCTACTGACAGACCGTTAAATCCTATATTTTCGAACATTACCAGCTGATATAATGCGTGAGGCGACGTGCCTGTTATAGCTAAGGCCGCAGCAAGCCCTGATATTGCTCCGGAAATGGCCAAGGTAGAAGTGATGTTTCTTTTTATGCCAATACCGGCTATTTTGGCAGCGGAAGGGTTAAGTCCGACAGCTCTAACAGCGAAGCCAAGGGTTGTTTTCTTTAATATAAACCATACGACCATTGCTACTAAAACGGCTACAATAAACCCAATGTTTAGGTCAGTTTTCAGTAATATATCAGATAACAACTTGTTTTTTCTTAATGCTTCAATTCCATCCTTTGACCTCTTCCAAGTGTTTAAAATCATTGTAAACCCAGAACTGTTGATGGAATATGTTCTAGATGAGTTTGGCTTGTGATATAAGTTATGATTTACGATAAAATTACATATATGAAAAGCTATCCAGTTCAGCATTATACCAAGTATAACCTCGTGAATGCCGAATTTTGCTTTTAAAAAACCTGTTATTACACCCCAAATAGCTCCGGCAAGAACGCCAGAGAAAACCACAAGCGGTACTTGAAAAATAGGGTGAAGGTTAAAGCTAATGCCCACAATAGTAGCAGCGATGCTGCCTAGTATATACTGACCTTCTGCGCCTATGTTGAAAAGTCCGGCTTTAAATGAAAATGCTACGCTGATGCCGGTCAAGATGATGGGGGTACTTCTTTCTATGACTTTAAATATATATTTTGGTCTAGAGAATATGCCATTCAATAAGGAGACAAAAGCGCTTACAGGATTGTACCCGACCAAAGCCAAAATAACACCAGACACGATGAATCCGCACAATATAGCCAATATGGTAGAGGTGATGGGCCTTTTTAAAAATTTAATGAATTTTTTCACTGTTGCTACCTCCCGCCATGAGTAATCCAATTTCATTTTCATCTGCATTTTCTTTCGAGAATGTTCCAACAATTTCACCGTTATACAACACCGATATGGTATCAGAAAGGTTCATTATTTCGTCAAATTCTTGAGAGATCAATAAAATGGCTTTGCCTTTATCTCTCTGTTCTATTAAAATCTTATGTACGTATTCTATAGCGCCTATGTCAAGTCCTCTGGTAGGCTGAACAGCGATCAAAAGATCAGGGTTATTTGCTATTTCTCTAGCTATGACTATTTTTTGCTGGTTTCCACTAGAAAGGTTTCTTATAACGCTTTTGCCGCACCCTGCAGGAAAAACATTATATTCCTGAATGATTTTATCTGTAAATTTATTTATTTCTTTTTCCTTTAATATGCCTTTTTGTGAAAAAGGCGGATCACTGAATTTTTCCAGTACAGAATTTTCCGCTACAGATAAATCCAAGATTACTGCGTTTTTTAGCCTATCTTCTTGTATGACGGAAACTTTGCTTTTTATGATATCTTTAATTTTCTTATTTTGAATTTCTTTACCATTAATTTTGATAGTGCCGCTTTGCACTTTGCACAGGCCGGTTATGGCATGGACTAATTCTTTTTGACCGTTGCCGTCCACCCCTGCTATACCTAAAATTTCACCTTGTCGTATATTTAATGATACGTTTTTCAAAGCTTTCAAGCTTTTAGAGTTTTCTTTTAGTACGTTTAAGCCGTAAATTGAAAAAGTAATTTTACCGAAATTAGCCTTATTTTTTTCTATTACTAAGTTAACATTTCTACCGACCATTTTTTCTGCCAGTTCAATTTCGCTAGAACCTTTAACGTCGACTGTATCTATGCAAACGCCTTTTCGGATAATAGTACAGAAATCGGAAGACGCTTTAATTTCTTTAAGCTTGTGTGTGATAATTAAGACAGTTTTTCCAGTACTTGCAAGATCGCGTAAAGTTTTCACCAACTCTTCAGTTTCTTGAGAAGTCAAAACAGCTGTTGGTTCATCTAGAATGAGTATATCAGCTCCACGGTACAAGGCCTTTAAAATTTCCACACGTTGCTGCGTACCCACAGAAAGGTTTTCAATTTTGGCATCCAGATCCACCTTTATGCCATATTGGTTCATTATCTTAGATATAGAATCTCTGAATCTATTAATGTCTAAAATACCAAATTTATTTGTGACTTCCTTACCGAGCATGATATTTTCAGCTGCCGTAAATTTTTCTACAAGCTTAAAGTGCTGATGTACCATTCCTATGCCGTTTTCTATCGCAATAGAAGGGTTTTTGATGTCTACTTTTTTGCCATTTATGTGTATTTCGCCACAGTCGGCGCTATAAAGGCCATACAAGATGTTCATAAGGGTCGTTTTTCCAGCACCGTTTTCGCCTAAAAGTGCATGGATACTGCCTCTTTTTATGCTTAAGTTAACATTTTGCAAAGCCTTTATTGGGCCAAAATTTTTACATATGTTTTTCATTTGTATGGCCAGATCTGTATTGCTTTTTTTCAAAAACAACCCTCCTCTAAATGATGCATGCTAAAAGTTTTTATTTAAATCTGTTGCGAACTTTTCGTAAGTTTTAACGCTGTCGGGAATTGTTAAAGTGACATTTTCTATATGAAGCTTACCATCTTCAATATGTGAGAGTAAGTCTAATGCATCGTCGTATATTTTTTTATCAAGGAAAAGGGCCCTTTCCGGAATTCCCAAGCAACCGTTTTTTACGCCGTACATTTGGGTGGTACCACCCAGTTTCTCTCCGTTCATAATTTTCTGAGACGTAATTTCAACCGCTGTACCCACGTTTTTTAAAGCAGATGTCAAGAAATTGTCTGGTGCAAGGTAAGATTGATCTCTGTCCACGCCTATGACATATTTGCCTTTTTCTTTGGCTACTTCCACTATGCCGTAAGCTACGCCGCCTGACGCATGGAATATTATGTCGCAACCGTCATTGTACATTTTGGTAGCTATAGCTTTGCCCTTTGCTGCATCCGTAAAGCTTTGAGCGTATTGAACATCTACAATGACATCTTGTTTTATTTCTTTCGCGGCAAACAGCACACCGGCCTTGAAGCCATACTCGAACTGGTCAATGATATACCCATGCATTCCACCTACAAAGCCGACATGCTTAGTTTTAGAAAAACGACCTGCTATATAACCCACTAAAAATCCAGCTTCTTCGGCCTTAAACATAATGCAGGTTACGTTGTTTGGGGTATCTTTTCCATAGGAAAAATCGACCATAGCATAGTTTTTGTCTAAGTTTAATGTAGCGGTATCCAGAAGCGCGTCCGCCATAGAGAAGCCCACAGCGAATATCAAGTCGTAGTCACCGTCTGAAAGTTTATCTAAATTTTGTGTAAAATCTGAAGCTTGTCTAGACTCGACGTAGGAAATATCTGCACCAGACTCTTTGCTAAACTTTTTCAAACCTTCCCATGCAGATTGGTTAAATGACTGATCGTTTATGCCTCCAACATCTGGGGCCATAGCGATTTTAAAAACACCATCATTTTTTATATTTTCAGGGCCTGTCCAAGAACAAGCGGTGAAAGACAAAATAAAAATTAAGGTTGTAACAATGTAAATATATTTTTTCACAAATTCCTCCGTAAAGGTATCAATTTAAGCTAGTTTTAAAGATAATTTTATCATTTGTACAAGACTCTCTTGGCGCTCTTTCGCGGTCAACGACTCATTATCTTTAAATATGTGGTCGGAAATCGTCAATAGGCATAGTGCGTTTTTGTGGGACCTTGCAGCGTTCATATACAAAGCTGCCGCCTCCATCTCTACAGCCAAAACGCCCATTTTTCTCCATGAAAGCATAGCTTGCTGGTTATCGTGATAAAATACATCTGTAGATAAAACGTTTCCGACTTTTACGTTAAGTTTGTTTTCTGAAGCTATCTGAAAGGCTTTTTGCAACAAACTAAAGCTGGCAATGGGAGCAAATGAACCATTTAAGCCAAACTGTTGTGCGTAATTTGAATCTGTACAAGCGCCTGCTGCAAAAACCAAATCCATTAATTTAATGTCATCATGCAGCGCGCCTGCAGTGCCGATACGAATAATATTTTCAACGTTATAAAAATTGAAAAGCTCGTAGGAGTAAATGCCCATGGAGGGCATGCCCATACCGGAAGCCATAACCGAAACGGCTTTTCCTTTGTAAGTACCGGTAAAGCCTAAAATGTTTCTCACAGTGTTAAAGCATTTGACATTTTCTAAAAAGTTGTTGGCAATAAACTTGGCTCTCAGTGGGTCACCAGGCATAATGACAGTTTTTTCTATTTCGCCTAGGGTGGCTTCTATGTGCGGTGTGGGCAACTTAACCATACAATTTCCCCCAGAATAAAAGATAATTTTGAGCTAGCTATTAAGCGGCTAAACTGCTGCCAGAGTTAGTTAAAGCATCGACAGTATCTGTACTGCTGTTTTTGTCAGAAGCGATTAAGACTGGAGTAGAGATAGGAATATAATTTTTACCGCATAGTTCATCGTATGATTTAACGTTAGAATCCCTCCAAGAACTTCTGCCGTCTTTGCCTAGTAATATTCCATTTTTATCTACGCCACATTGTTCTATGACTGTAACCTGAAAATTTTCTACATCATTTTCTTTAACCAAAGCTGCATGACCGCTTTTTAAGCTTCTTGTAACGATGGCATCTCCGGGTTGTAACAGAGAATAAGCTTCCATTATTTTTTCTTTGCTGTTTGCGTTAATAACTTCGATTGTAGTTTTGCTGTTATTTGGGACTTCATAATTTCCGACTTTTACGATAAATTCGTTGTCCAGTGTGGGTATCATATGATACGTGCTCAAAAACGGTATGCTTTGGTTTAGCTGTTGCCAGGACATAGACACAGCGCTGGAGCAGTCAGAACCGTGAATGAAAACATGACTACCGGTAGGTCTGCCTATGTAAGAATCGCCCCTCATGAGAAATAAGAAAGTTAAAAGATCAGTACATCTGAAATTTTGGGAATAAGGAATACCATAGTAAACGTTACCTTTTTGGTAAGTTACACCATATTGTTTTTTGTCATTTTCAATATTGGATTCAGATTTCCACGGTATATTGGCCATTGTGTCCATATATTCAACAGCCTGTGTTCTTTCTGAGCTTAAAGCAAAAGCAAAGTTAAAATTTGCCAGAATGGTGAAAGTAAATAATACAGATAAAATTTTTTTCATTTAAATACACTCTCTTTCCCTAGATAAAACAGTTTTTAATTTTTGGATTATTGGTCCTGCAACAATTGCTGAGATAATGCTGACTATACCGAATGATCCACCGAGGCAGAACCCAATAAATAATGAAAGTATGTCTGTCGATACTTTAATAACGCGAAAGTCCAGTTTGATTTTGTCTTTTAAGATCATTATCACACCATTTATGGTATCAAGGCCGATATTTGCTGTAATGAAAAGGGCTATTCCGAAATATAGCATTAAAAGCCCACAAACGCAAGAGATTAACCTTAACGGGAAATTTAAACTTAATTTTTTATATACATAGAAAGCTAAATCAGAAAAAGGGCCGAAAAGAAAAGTCCCGAATATCGTGCCTATACTTATGTACTTGCGACCGAAAAGCAACATCAAAATGAAAAATGCCGCTGTAAAGATATTTATTGCAGTTCCGAGTGAAACGTTAAAGCATTTGCCTACCCCATCGAAAAGGACCGATATAGGGTCAGCCCCAAAACCAGTACTCACGTTAAAGCCTGTTCCAAACCCCATGAATGCAACACCGAGGAATGCAAACAGTAGTTTCTTGAAAAAATGTTTATCAAAACGCATTAAATCAAAAATCTCCTATAAAAAGAATCAACATTTTATTTGAACATAAAATACATACCTCATTATAAGTTTACATTAGATTGCAAGTGTTGTCTATAATGGTAAAGTGCACAAAAAAACGCACAAACGAGAATATATCCTGATTTGTGCGTGATTGCTATTGAGTATTTAATTTATTTTCTTTTATTTTTTTTATAACTTTCAATCTCGAGAAATCTTCGCGGTCTTTTTCGTCGAGTGCATCGCTTATATACTTGATATTTCGCTGAAAATTAGGTATTACTATATTTTTAAGTGAATTAGCTCTTTTCTGTGTTTTACCTATGGTATCGGCTAACCTATAAATACTATTTTCTATTTCGGACAAATTTGCGTTAAGTTTTTTTACTTCAATAAATTTATTGTAAGCTTCATCGAGCATAGAGTTGGAAGTATATATGCCGAAAGGGAAATCGACTCTTTGAGTTTCATCGATAGAGACAATAGGAATTTCCACGCCCATAACGCTTCGGTAAGATACTTTTAAGCTGTTGTCTATAGGAACGGTTTCGGAAATTTCCTTGCAAATGCCAAGAGTGATATTCGCTTTTTGCAAAGCTTTGTACGCTTGGTTGTAGGTAAAATCTATTTTGTTTTGGACTTCGCTGGCCTTTTTTATAAGTGCCATGAGTTCCTTAATCAAAATATTTCGTTTTTTATCCATTAGCTCAAAGCCAACTTTAGAAAGCTCGTATGACTTTTTTAAAGATATTAAATTACCCTTTGTAGGGACTACGGGTGTGCTCATTTTTTCACCTCGAATTCAAACATTAATATCAAATTTAAGTTCTTTAAAACTGTTATTTTTTAGATTTTTCTTGTTCTGCATCGTTTTGCTCGTGATAATATTTATCGAGGATTTTTTGATCTATACGATCGAGTTCCTCTTTAGACAACTTGGATAGAAGCTGCCAACCTAAATCTAAACTTTGCTTGATAGTCCTGTCTTCATTTATGCCCTGGTTTAAAAACTTAGACTCAAAAGATTTACCAAATTCCATGATCTTTTTATATTCTGGCGAAAGTTCATCTTCACCAATAACAGAAGCGAGCGATCTAGCCTCCATGACCTTGGCATAGCAAGCGAATAGTTGGTTAGCCAAAGCAGAATGGTCTTCTCTAGTAAAACCTTCACCTATGCCGTCTTTCATCAAACGTGAAAGGGACGGTAAAATGGACACATTAGGGTAGATTCCGGAAAACTCGAGAGCGCGGTCAAGGACTATTTGCCCCTCAGTGATATATCCTGTCAAATCAGGCACAGGGTGAGTAATGTCGTCGTTTGGCATTGTAAGAATCGGTATTTGAGTTACCGAACCCGGCTTACCTTTTATCATTCCGGCCCTTTCATACAAAGAAGCCAAGTCGGAATATAAATAACCAGGATACCCTTTTCTGCCAGGTATTTCGCCTTTAGATGAGCTGAACTCACGCAAAGCTTCAGCGTAAGATGTCATATCTGTCATTATCACGAGGATATGCATATCCAGCTCAAAAGCGAGGTATTCGGCGGTAGTTAGAGCACATCTGGGCGTTAAGGTCCGCTCAATAACAGGGTCATTTGAAAGGTTTAAAAACATGACTACTCGCTCTAATACACCAGATTCCTCAAAACTTTTCTTAAAATAATTGGCAACATCGTTTTTTACACCCATGGCAGCAAAAACTATAGCGAAATTATTTTTATCGGCGCCGGATATTTTCGCTTGTCGTGCTATTTGGATTGCCAGTTCGTTGTGTTTCATTCCGGAACCTGAAAATATAGGAAGTTTTTGTCCTCTAATGAGGGTTGTTAAAACATCTATGGAGGAAATGCCGGTGTTTATATAGTTTCTAGGGTATTCCCTTGAAACTGGATTGATAGGTGTTCCATTTATGTTAACTCGCTTTTCTGGAAAAATCTCTCCAAGACCATCTATTGGTCGACCTGCTCCGTCAAAAACTCTGCCAAGTATCTCAGGGGATAATGGCATTTCCATGGGTCGACCTGTTAGTCTGGTTCTGGTGTTATCAAGTGAAATGTTTCTGGTACCTTCAAAAACTTGCACAACTATTCTTTTTCCATCTATTTGAACGACTCTTCCTTGCCGCACTTCACCAGTTTCAAGGCGTATATCTACAATTTCTTCAAAAGAAACATTTTCAACACCATCAATCACTATCAAAGAACCATTGATTTCTTTTACGCCTAAATAGTCAATAATCATGAGATTAACTACACTCCTTTTATGCTAAGGCGCGGCTGAAAATTTTATATATTTTCAGCCGGTAGGTTAAGACCTTAACCTGCCGGCTGAGGCGAAAAAATTTTTTTTCGCCTCAGCCGCGCACAAAGCTGTAATTAAGCAATATCTTCAATGTAATTTTAATATACTTTCAAAAGTTTTATTTATTTGATTGATGTAGGATTCAAACATATCGAGGTTGTCATTTGGAATATCGTACTTCATCTTAATGAGCTTATCGAAAAGCCCTGTTTCCATAATTCTAGCTATCGGTATAGACGCGCTTATTAGTTGTTTAGATTTCTTATATAAATACAAAATGGTTTTCATCATAAGCTTTTGCTTTTCAAGCGGCACAAAGGTATCATCCTTGTGAAAGGCGTTTTGCTGTAAGAAACCGACTCTAATAACTCTAGCGATTTCTATTATAAGCTTCTGATCGTCCGGTAAAACGTCAGAACCAATGAGCTTTACGATTTCCATAAGTTTATTTTCTTCTTGCAAAATAGCGCTTATTCTTTTTCTGCGTTTTACAAACCCTTCTCCAACATGTTCAAAAAACCAAGGATCCAAGTCTGAAAAGTATTCGCTGTAACTTTGAGTCCAATTTATAGCGGGATAATGCCTTTCGTAAGCCAAAGCTTTGTCTAAGGCCCAAAAACAACGTGTGAATCTTTTAGTATTTTGGGTAACGGGTTCGGAAAAATCCGACCCTTGTGGAGACACAGCACCAATAATTGTAACAGACCCTTTTGACCCATTTAAGTTTTCAACAATTCCAGCTCTTTCATAAAATTCAGATAACCTCGATGGTAAGTATGCCGGGAACCCTTCTTCTGCTGGCATTTCTTCCAATCTTCCAGAAATTTCTCTTAAAGCTTCGGCCCATCGAGAAGTGGAATCGGCCATTATAGCGACGTTATATCCCATATCTCGGTAATATTCTGCAAGGGTTATACCGGTGTAAATAGATGCTTCTCTAGCTGCCACAGGCATGTTTGATGTGTTAGCGATTAAGACGGTTCTTTCAGTCATTCTTTTGTTAGATTTTGGATCAATAAGTTCTGAAAATTCGCTTAAGACTTGGCTCATTTCATTTCCGCGCTCACCGCAACCAACATATACGATAATATCAGCGTCGCACCATTTAGCTAGCTGATGTTGTGTCATAGTTTTGCCTGTTCCAAATCCGCCGGGAACTGCGGCGGCTCCCCCTTTAGCTATAGGGAAAAGCGTGTCAATAACTCTCTGCCCGGTTATCAAAGGAACATTTGTGGGCAATCTTTTGCTTATGGGGCGAGGGGCGCGTATTGGCCATTTTTGGCAAAGAGAAAGTGGCCATTCCGTACCATCTTCGCTCCTAAGCGTGACTACAGTGTCGGTTACGCTGTATTTTCCATTCTTAGCAACACTAATTACTTCCCCTGAAATATCTGGAGGAACCATACATTTATGGCGAATAATACTGGTTTCATTGCATTGTGCGTAGACTTGACCGGGTGATAAAACATCGCCCTTTTTTACATCTATAGTTACATCCCAAAGTTTGGTTTTATCCAGAGCGTTCACGCTAACGCCTCTTTTTATAAATGCGCCAGAAGCTTTTTCTATATCTTTAAGTGGACGTTGAATACCATCGAAAATATTGTCAAGGATACCAGGACCCAAGGTGATAGTCATAGGCTGGCCTGTTTTTTCCACAGGCTCAAGTGGTTTAAGTCCAGTAGTTTCCTCATAAACCTGTATGGTAGTGAAATTTTCGTTTATGCCGATAACTTCTCCAACAAGCTTGTCATTCCCGACGTAAACCATTTCTAACATTGAAAATGATTTTGTATTTTTAACGGTCACGACAGGTCCATTTATACCGTATATAACGTCTTGATTTTCCATAATACACACTCCATTAAAAGGAAGATTACACTATACTCAGGTTAGAATTTTCAGCAAACCATTCTCTTTGATTTTCAAGCTTAGAATCCAGAGTTTCATCGATGTTTATCCCCAGTTTAGTGCTGTTTGCAAGAACACCGCCAATTTGAATTTTTTTATTTTCCTTAACCTTGCACGTAAGCGGGAATTCTTTTTTTATATCTTCTTCATATGCTAAGTCTTCCTTTTTTACGTAGAAAATAGCGTCATCAGTGTCGTTAAATACTTCTGAGATTTCCCTAACAGATTTTAAAAGAACGTTCAAATATTCTTTACTTTTGGAAAATTCAATTAATTTCATTTTAGCTTCATTAAAAATATTTTCAGTAATTTTATATCGTTTTGAAAGAAGAGCTCTTTTCTTTTCTATTTCGACTTTAGAAACTTCTCCATCTATTTTCTTGCGCATAGAAGCCATTTCCCTTTGTATGAGATGGTAAGAATCCCTCAAAACTTCTGCTTCGGCTCTTTGCAACTCTTTTATTTTAAACTCATTGGCCTTAGCTTTAATTTCGCGTTGCTGTTCTTTTGCGTATTTATCTATAGCCTTCAAAAAATTGCTGGTTTTGCTACTCATTGACACTTATTAAACACCTCCCAAACCAATTAAATTTTAATTCCAATAGCATCCTTTATATATTTCGATATAGAATCTTTTAAGTTACAGTTGCCGTGCCTGCCTGGAATTTTGACGATCAAGGGTTTAGACACGTTAAGTTTCACATCATATATATAATCTCTGCAGAGATCCATCAGCTTGTTTGTTATCAAAATTACGCCGATATTTTCGTCTGCAATGGCGTTTTTTATAGCGTTTTTAACTTCAGTTTCACCGTGTACAATTTCGCCGGGCACGCCAGAAAGTCGCATACCCACTAATGTATCCATGTTATCGCTGAGCAAATGGAATCTCATAATGCACCTCTTAATTTTACTTTTGTTAAATTTTGCTGTAAATGAACAAAGAAACGAGGAAACCAAAGATACTAACGCCTTCTGCGAGCGCAACTACAATAAGGTACTTACCAAAAAGTTTAGGTTCTTCCGAGGTAGCGCCGATAACGGCAGAAGCAGCAGAAGAAACGGCCAACCCTGTGCCAAGGCAAGCTAAACCAATAGCGATACCCATGGCAAGGTACCCAAGCCCAGTGCCTGAGGAATCATTTGAAGAAGCTTGTTCTGTAGCGACTGTTTCTTGGTTGTTTGCATTTTCAGCGTGAGCGCATAAAGAAGCAGAAACAGAACAAATTCCAGTGATCATAACGAAAGATAAAATCTGGCAAGCAAGTGCTTTTTTTACATTTTTACCTTTTTTAAAAGCTAAATTTGCAAAGAACACAGACAAACTCATCAACAATACGAAAAGAAATACAAATAAAATAGTACTCATGAAAAAACCTCCAAAATATTAATTATTTAAACGGAACTGTAACAGGTACGAACGGTTTGCCATTACCCTCAAAGAAGCGGCTAAACATCTCGTAGAACTCAAGTCTAAGTACTTGTATGCCTACAAGCAAGCCTTCCAAACCTATTACGAATATATTTCCGAAAATCACTATCATGACATTTCCCGCAGGAGGTAGCATGTTTGCAATAATAAATATTCCCATCATAAACCCTGCGTGCGATAGTACGTAAGCGCCAACTCTTAAAAATGAGATTGTGTTTGAGAGATACTCAAGCAAAATTACATATAGTTCAAAGAAACTTTGAGATAAGTAATCTCCCCAAGATTCAGGTTGCCAGTTTTTTTTGCCGGATACGATCTTTCCAAGCGGCTCCTTAAGGAATATCAAAACCATAGGCAAGACTAGTAACCCTAAGATGTACACGGGTGTGAATATATGAATTTTTAAAACCAATTGTCCTACTAGTCCTACTATTATTGCCACGTAGAAAATTAGCCCACATATGCCATTTTGGCTGAAAAATAAATTTTCTAAATCATGTAATTTTATAGATAAAACTATTTTCATTACTATTGCGGCTATTATCAAGAAGATTCCGAGAGCTATTGTAGCTACGATGACTTTCATTATCATGTCGGGCGCCATTACGTCTATTGGTTTTTCATCGAGGTTAAATAATTTTTTATACATCGGGTCAAGCACGTGCTCGTACCCGAAAACAGAACCGTAAATAGTACCGAAGATTGCCCCCGAAATGCCGCAGCGAACCATTATTGGTCCTAAACTAAACTTTTTAATTTTCCACAAAATTGCCCCAACCAATGCTAAAATCAAACCGTGACCTAAGTCGCCGAACATTATGCCGTACATTAAAGTGTAAGTGATGGCAACGAAACAAGTGGGGTCTATATCGTTGTAGTCTGGCAAGCCATACATGTCTATAAAAGTCTCAAACGGTCTTGAAAACCAATTGTTTTTAAGTTTAACTGGTGGTTTATGTTTTTTATCCGAGTCAGCTTTTTCGATGGAATATTCTACACCATCTATTTTATCAAGCTGTGCAGAAAGCTCATTTTCGTTGTCTTCAGGTACCCATCCAACCAAAATAAAACTATTGTGATACTTAGCTGCAAACTTTTTTATGCTTGCATATGTGTTCAATTCTTCCAGTTTAGAATAAAACCGCATACACTGGTCTTTCTGGATATTCCAAAAGGATTCTATTTTAGCCTCAAGTTTTTTAAGATTTTCTTTTTCTTCTTTTATACAATTTTCTATATGAAGAATTTTACTTTCGGGGGTTCCATCTTTTTCAGAAATTCTAATTCTTTCAAAATATAACCCGGCAAAAATTCTGTCTATTTCCTCGCGGTTTTCGAGGGGAGTGAAGTAAACACCCCAATAAAAATTTTCATCGTTTGTGCAAGGAAAGAAAATAACGTAAGGATTGCCTTCATACGAAAGGAGCTTGTTGTAGCTTTCTTTTGGCAATTTTCCAAACCTTGCCTTTATATATTTGCAATTTGAAACTTTTGTCAAATTTATATCAAGCCCGACAAACGGTTTTATTTGCGAAAGAGATTTCTCATAATTCTCAATAAGCAAATTTATATCTTGTTTTTTCTTTAAAAGCTTTTCAATCTTAATATATAAATAATCCACATAGTCGTTAGCTTCACTTGCAGATACATCAAAATCACGTATATCGGAGAGTTCGAGCTTATGCCCTATGGAAGAAACGATGCTCTGTAATTTTTTTAAAGGAGCTGAAAATTCATCTTTATCGGTAAAGGGAACAAAGTCTTTATTTTTAGAATAAAACGTTAATGCATTTTCCGGATGAAATATTTTAGATTTTCCACATACCTTGACAACGTTGTCAATAGCAGAAGCAACGCCAATGATGCTTGCAACTTTGACTTTAGAAACAGCCACTTTAAGTCATACCCCCTTTTAGCGTAGAATAATCTATGCCTTCAATATTAAAAGTTTTCTTATTTCGTCTTTAGAGACATTGTATCTAATCCCTTCGATTATATTTATTATGTTGCTTAGTTCGATTTGAGATAAGAACATATAGGAAATAAATACAATTGAAGAGTTGCTGGAAGAATGTATAGTGTGACGGCAACTGTAGTACAAAGCTTTCAAAGGTATTTGGTCAATGTAGCTATACTGAATTTTTAAAAGCTTTTTACCTTGAACGATGTTATACATTATTTCAAAAGTATCGGCTTCAGTATTAGCTTTCATCATATCGTTGAGATATTTTTCTTTTATGCTGCCTTTTTTCAATATAGCAAAAGACGAAGCATTTGGTAAACTGTGTTTTATTCTTAAAATGCGAATAAAATTGCTATAGTCTATATAAGAGACGAATAAATTTTTCAAATTATTTCTTATTCTTTTATTTTTTATTTTGGTTAAAATTTCAAAAAGTTTATTATATAAGTAATTATACAACGCCTGTTCAGCTTTAGATAAGTTAATATCGTTGTTATTTTTTATTGGTAAGAGGAGCTTGTAGTAAGGAGTTTTTTCTATAGCTTTAAAAAAGATATCGTAAGATTTTGCATTAGACAAAGTAATTAAATCTATTTTTGTGTGTATTTTAAAAAAATCAGGAACCTTTTTAAAGTAAGAAAAATCTTTTTGAGCTATTAGAGACATCAAAGCATGAATTATCATTTCTATTTCAGCTTTAATGATTATAAAATCTGAAAGGATCTCTTTCGTGGTGAGTTCATATTTTCCCAATATTGCAAGGTCGTTAATTGGTTTTTCTTTTAATAGTGCTTCAAGCTCATGTCGATGGATGTTTATTTCATCAATTTGGCTCAATACCGAAGAATATGCAGTGTTAATTTTAAGATAAGAAGCAACTTCAGAAACAGACTTGCAGTTTATCAATTCATCATAGTCAAGACCTTTAACTCTTTTGCCGTACATAGCTAAAGCTTTTGCCAAAATGACGTTTGATGAGAAATTAGAAGACATTTTTTCACTCTCCTAACGCTCTTTTTACTATATCGTTTATCCACATATTCTTATTATCAAGGTAACTTTTTTCTATACGTTGTGATATATTTTTCTCAGAATTTTTGATAGTTTCTATTTTATCGTTTGCGGCTTTTTGCTCTTCAATTCGGTTATTTTCGATTCTTTTTCTTGCGCGTTCAAGGTATTCTGAACGAATTTTTTTCTTAAGATTTTTTATTTCTTGTTCCAAGCTTAATTTTTCTTTTTGAACTTTTTGAGTGACCTCTTGTGCAGCCTTATCCATTTCCATGATTCTTTCGATCATATCTCGCATAAAAACACCTCCGAGAATAAAGAAACTAACAATTTACAAGCCCCAAAACATTTTTCAATATTTCAAATGTTTTTAACAAACATATTATGAAACAGAAAGTTTGTTTTGTCAATGCAAAAATATAAAGGATAGAAAAGCGAAAAAAAGTGTGATATAATTCGAAAATGGAGGGATATTTTTATGAAATATAAGTTCTTTTCGGATAGCCATATTCATAGCGATAACTCATCGAATGCCATTGATCCGATTGTGAAGATATGTGAAACAGCGGTAGGTAAGGGCTTTTATTCAATTACAGTTGTGGATAATTGCGAATGTGATACGTTTGAAAAAAGAGAATATGAAAAATCTTTAAAGCAACTGCACTTTGAGGCAAAAAAAACTCAGATAAGCTTTGCAAATGATTTACAGGTTTTCTCCGGAATGGAATTATCTCAGATGCACAGGAATATAAAATATGCCAAAAAAATTTTAAATGCGGCGAATTTTGATTTTGTTTTGGCGGCGGTTCATAATATTAAAGGGTTGAACGACTTTTATGATATAGATTACAGCGAGGGTGATATATACAATATTTTGAACGATTACCTAGACGAAGTGCTTGAAGTGGTGCATATAGGCTTGTTTGATAGTTTGGCCCATTTCAATTATCCAATAAAGTACATAACGAAATATTTCGGCATAGTGGTAGATTCTGAAAAAGTGGAAGGTAAGGTGCGGCATGTCTTAAGTGAACTAGCTAAAGAGGGAAAAGCTCTGGAAATAAACACATCGTCTGCGGCTTTTGGGGACATTTCCATATTTTTAAATCAGAACTTATTGTATGAATTTAAAAAAGCGGGCGGGAAATATGTAACAGTCGGGTCTGGTGCTCACAAAAGCGAAAATATAGGCAGGGGCATAGAGCAGAGCTATGATATGTTGCTGAAAGCTGGATTTGACAATTTTACTGTTTTTAAAAACAGGGTGCCTATGCAGGTTCCGATCAAAGAAAAAATAATGCAATGAAACGTAGGTGACATTATGAAAATGTATTTTTATTACGGCGTAATGGGGTCTAGCAAAACGGCTATGGCACTGATGAAGAAATTTAGTTTTGAGGAGCATGGCAAGAAAGTTGTTCTTCTGAAACCGAGCACTGACATGAGGGAAGGCAGAATAGTAGTTAAATCTAGGATAGGGCTCTCTTGTGAAGCACTTGTTGTAAGCGAAAACGAAAGCATAAAGAGTTTGCTAATGGGACAAAGCGACTACGATATTATAATAGTGGATGAAGCGCAGTTTTTGAATCCAGGTCAAGTCGATGAACTTAGGGACTTAACAAATTCGGGTGTTATGGTTATGTGTTATGGACTGAAAACTGACTACATGTGCAAGCTGTTTGATGGGAGCAAACGGATTATTGAGGTGGCCGACTCGATAAGGGAGATACAGTCGCCTTGCAAATGCGGCAGAAAAGCGATAGTGAATGCAAAGTATCAAGATGGCAAGATTATATATGAAGGGGACCAAATAGACATAGGGGGAAACGAGAAATATACGGCTCTTTGCTATCAGTGCTGGGAAAAAGGAAAACTTTCAAAATAAATTTTGAAAAAGTACTTGACAAAAATGAGAGGAGATGGTAAAATAAAAAAGCTAAAGAAAACAAAAGTCAGCAAAAAGGCGTTGGCTCCAAAAGAGCGGATGCTTACTTTTTTAAATTACTTTTGAAATTTATCTGGAAAAGAATATACAGTGTGTACGTAAAATGCTTTAAAAACTTAGAGTAAATTTCTTTTTATGAAAAATCAAAGAATAAAAATACTGTATGGAAATAGCGAAAATCAAAGGGAATGCAAGAAAAAATAACCGGATGAAAGAGTTAAAAAAAGTTGTTGACAAAGGGAAAAGCATGTGATAAGATAATAATCACGTTGCGAAAAGAAAGCTTTTCAGCAGCAAGAGGACCTTGAAAAT
>CASEZK010000033.1 GCA_949292425.1 uncultured Oscillospiraceae bacterium | reverse complement strand
ATTTTCAAGGTCCTCTTGCTGCTGAAAAGCTTTCTTTTCGCAACGTGATTATTATCTTATCACATGCTTTTCCCTTTGTCAACAACTTTTTTTAACTCTTTCATCCGGTTATTTTTTCTTGCATTCCCTTTGATTTTCGCTGTCTTCAATTACAGCGTTTTCCCATTTCCATTACTGCAGCGAAAGACCTAATTCATCTAATTGTTTTTCCTCTATTTTGCCGGGAGCCGAACTCATTAGCTCTGCAGATGTAGCAACTTTAGGAAACGCAATTACATCTCGAATGCTCTCACAATTTAACATTAGCATAGCCAGTCTATCAAGTCCAAAAGCTAGTCCACCATGAGGTGGTGCACCGTATTTAAAAGCATCCATTAAAAATCCAAAACGCTCTTCGGCCGACTTTTCCGTGAAGCCAAGCGCTTTAAACATCTTCTTTTGAAGGTCTCTATTATTTATCCTTATTGAGCCTCCACCAATTTCGTTGCCATTTAGCACTATGTCGTAAGCCAGCGCATGAACCGTTTCTGGTTCTGTTTCTAATTTGTCTATATCTTCAAACTTAGGGTGAGTAAAAGGATGATGCATAGCAACATACCTTTTTCCCTCTTCGTCGTATTCAAACAACGGAAAATCAACAACCCACAGGAGATCTAACTTTGTGTTATCTATTAAAGAAAACTTATTAGCTAGCTCACATCTTAAAGCCCTTAAACTCTCCAAAACGATTTTATTTTTTTTATCTGCTACAACGAAAATGACATCGCCATTTTGAGCATTAAGCTTTTGTCGAACGCTTAAGACTTCGTTTTCTGTTAAAAATTTTTCATAAGATGAACTTGCGGTACCATCATCATTAATCTTAGTCCAAGCAAGACTTGCGGCTCCATATGTTTTTATCCATTGAGTCAATCTGTCTATTTCTTTTCGCGATATTTTAGAAGCCAAGCTAGGTACCTTAATGGCTCTAACAGATCCACCACCTTCTATCGTCGAAAGGAAAGCCTTAAAGCCTGTATTTTTAAGTAAATTTGTTATATTTGTTATCTCTAAGCCAAACCTAGTATCTGGTTTATCTGAACCAAAACGTTCCATAGCATCGCTGTAAGAAATTCTAGGAAGTGGCAAGGTAATGTCTACATTTAAAACTTCTTTAAATACTTTTTTCAAAAAACCTTCTGAGATACTCATGATGTCTTCACTGTCGGCAAATGACATCTCAAGATCAAGCTGAGTGAATTCAGGTTGTCTATCAGACCTCAAATCTTCATCTCTAAAACATCTTGCAACTTGAAAATATCTATCAAACCCTGACAACATTGTAAGCTGCTTATAAAGCTGAGGCGACTGCGGCAATGCAAAACACTGACCGGGAAATACTCTAGATGGAACAATATAGTCCCTCGCCCCTTCTGGAGTAGATTTTATCAATATCGGAGTTTCTATTTCTATAAAGCCGTTTTCATCAAAATAATCCCGTGCTATTTTGACTATCTTATGTCTTTTTATTATTTTATCCTGCACGCTATGACGCCTTAAGTCCAAATAGCGATATTTCAACCTCAATTCTTCATTTACATTGGTGTCGTCCAAAATTTCAAATGGCGGAGTTTCAGACTCTGCTAAAACTGTCATCTTGTTTACTAAAATCTCGATATCTCCAGTTTTTATTTTCCTATTTTTCGATGAGCGTTCCCTTACTAAACCTGTTGCACAAAGTACAAATTCTGTTCGTGCCGAAAAAGCCATTTTAAAGTACTCAGGCAAGGTAACTGATTCATCAAAAGCAAGTTGGACTATCCCGGTTCTATCGCGTAAATCTATAAAAATAAGTTGACCTAAATCTCTTTGTTTTTGCACCCAACCACATACGGTCACTTCTTTTCCAACATCGTTTATGTCAAGGTCATTGCAATAATTTGTACGTTTTTCAGGTAATTGTACGCTTTTATTTTCAAGCATTTTGTTTTCTCCTTTACATTAAATCAAATTAAGACAAGAAATCTCTACTCTTTAAGTCATCAAACAGTTTATAAAATTCTTTTAAAAATCTCTCATCTAAATTAATTTTAGTTTCTTCTCCTGTTTGCATATTTTTAATTTTAGCTTTATTGGTACTTACCTCGTCGTCCCCCAAAACAAGGACAAACTTTGCGCTCAGTTTATTTGCATATTTCATTTGAGACTTTAAGCTTCTATCCATCGTATCGCATTGCGCGATAAATGAAGACTCTCTCAAGCCTTTTGCCAAAAGTAACGCTAAAGCTTTGGCTTCTTCGCCTAAGGTCACAATAAAAACATCAGTTAGGTTTTCTTGCGGTATAGATATGTTTTGTTTTTCCATAGCAAGTAAAATCCTGCCAATGCCAAGACCAAACCCTAAAGCCGGCACAGACTTGCCACTTAATTCTTCAATAAGTCCATCATATCTTCCGCCACCGCCACAAACCAAACCCTTAGTGTTTTCATGCGTTGAAACAAACTCAAACACAGTCCTTGTATAATAGTCCAGCCCTCTTACTATTTTCGGATTAACAGTATATTTTACCTCGACTTTGTCAAGATACTTTTTAACTAATCTAAAATGTTCCATGCATTCTTCGCACAGAAAATCCAAAATGTTTGGTGACTTTTCTGCTAACGCTGAACAAATTTCACTTTTGCAGTCCAATATCCTCATGGGATTTTTCTCAAGCCTAGAAAGGCAAGTTGCGCACAGTTTGTCACTATAGCTTGCAAAATAAGCCCTCAAAGCTTCATAATATTCCGTCCGGCATTTTTTACAGCCTATTGAATTTATCTGAAGTTCTATGTCCGATAAATTCAGCCTTTCGAATACAGATTTCGCAAGTAAAATAACTTCGGCATCAGCCATAGGGCTTTTGCTACCTATCATCTCACATCCGAACTGGCTAAATTCTCGCCATCTTCCAGATTGCGGCTTTTCGTACCTATAGCACAATGTTATATAGCTTAACTTAGTCGGTAAATTATCATTTAGAAGTTTATACTCTAATGCCGCTCTTATCGCCCCTGCGGTGCCTTCAGGCCTTAAAGTTATAGAACGATTTCCTTTGTCTAAAAAAGTGTACATTTCCTTCTGAACTACGTCTGTATCATCACCTACAGATCTAAGGAACAATTCTGTATGTTCAAAAACAGGTGTCCTTATCTCGCTAAAGCCGAAAGTTGAGGCTTGGTGTAGCATAGTATTTTCCACAAAACGCCACTTGTAGCTTTCTCCCGGCAATATATCCTTTGTACCTCTGGGAGCGTGTGTTAATAATTTCATGGTTAAAAACTCTCTTTCATTCACAAGTTCTACTAAAAACTATACAACAAAAACTTCACACAGTAAAGTCCTCTCCTTAAAAGAAGAGGACTTTTAATATAAAAGTAATAAATTTTACATACGTGGGTTTAATATATTTCTCCACTCAAGGTCGCCTCTGTCGAGACCGTGGATAAGCACTTCAGCGGTTGCTATGTTTGTAGATACTGGTATACTATGCATATCACAAAGTCTTAATAAATTCATGTCTGACGCTTCTCGCATATTTGAAGCCATAGGATCTCTAAAGAAAATGAGCATATCTATTTCATTGCAAGCGATTCTAGCAGCTATTTGCTGAGCGCCGCCCTGACTACCGCCTAAAAACTTTTGAATTTTCAAGCCAGTAGCCTCAGAAACCATTTTGCCGGTAGTTCCTGTTGAGCAAAGATTATGCTTGCTTAAAATTCCAGAATAAGCTATACAGAATTGTACCATCAATTCTTTTTTTACGTCATGTGCAATAAGTGCTATGTTCATTAAAAGTCACTCCCAGTACATTTATTAAGATTATATTTACATTTAAATAATCAAACCTCAATAATTTTTATTATTTAAGTTTAAAACATACAAATATAATTTTATACTACCTCAATGATTTTATCATAATAATAAAAAGTATGCAAGGGGCATTTAAAAAAAATCTGTAAATTTGTAATTTTTAAGATTATTTTTGAAAATGTTAAATTATTTTTCTTGATATTCATTCACTGGCTTTACAACTTTCACACTAAACTGTGATGGAATAGATTCTTTCTTTTCATTCAGTTGTACTTTTAAAGTTTGATTTAATAAATTAACATCTTTCACCACACCTGCACCTTCAGGTGTCATAACATTTGTACCCATTTTGGGTGTATTTTTTAGCAGTTCAGAATATACATTTTGTTCGTAGTTCAGGCAGCACATAAGTCGTCCACAAGTTCCAGATATTTTAGTAGGGTTCAGCGAAAGTCCCTGTTCTTTAGCCATTTTTATAGAAACTGGCTGAAAATTATCCAAGAAAGTTGCACAGCAAAGACCCTTTCCGCAGGCGCCTAGTCCTCCTAGCATTTTTGCTTCATCTCTTACACCTATCTGCCTAAGCTCTATCCTGGTTTTAAAAACATTTGCAAGGTCTTTTACAAGTTGCCTGAAGTCCACTCTTTCTTCAGACGTAAAGAAAAATATAATTTTACTTTTGTCAAATTCTACTTCTACATCTATAAGTTTCATATTTAATTTATATTTTTTTATTTTCTCAACGCATACTTTTTTTGCCTTGTTTTTTAGTTCTTCATTTTTCTTCAAATATTCTAAATCTTTACTGTTCGCTTTTCTTATTATACTTTTTAGCTTAAGCGTTAAATCAGTATTAGAAATGCGCCTGTTTGCAATTACAACTTTTCCTATCTGTTCACCAGCGTGAGTTTTCACCACTACAAAATCTCCAGGTCTCAAACTGATGTTCCTGGCATTAAAATAATAAGTTTTTCCACTATCGCTAAATTTTACACCGACAATTTGAACCATTAAAATTCTCCTACTTAAAACTAATTTTCTTGAAAAGTAATCGAATAAAAGCTTGAACTTAAATAAGTAACCAACAAGTTTTGATTGACATTATAAAAAATCAAGTCATTCAATTCATTTACTAAATTCATCAATTTTAATATTTTTTTTGTTGATATCTTTTCTGAAATTTGTTCTGCCAAATCAGCACTGGTTTCCGGCACTGTTATATAGTTGAACACCAATGCATCTCTTAAAATGAGAAGCATGTTGTTTAGTACTTGCTTAAAGAAATTTTTATCAGATTTTATTTGCGAAACGGCTCTTAAAACCTCAAACTCATTTGGCGTTAGTAATGATTTTAATATTTCCTCTGCTACTGTCACCGCATCATTTTTACCATCAGATTTCAAAAACTCTAAACTTTTTCCTATATTTCCATTAAAATTATCAACAGATTTTTTTATTACTTCAAAGCTAAGTTCCGGAACCTTTTTCGCAATAAATCCTACTGCCATTGATTTATCTACAGCGTTTAGGGAAAACACCTGCGAACGAGATAAAATCGTATCTAAAAAAGAAGTGCTTTTCTTACATGTAAAGATAAATATCACATGCCTCGGTGGTTCCTCTATGACTTTGAGCAACGCGTTTTGCGCTGACGTGTTCATATTGTCTGCATCTTTAAACACATAAACTTTAAAGTTTGCATCATTCGGCAATATGTACGCATCTTCCCTTACCTTACGAACTGTAGCTATATTGTAGGTTTCAAGCGCTCCGGAAGTTTCCGGAAATATAAAATCTGGATGTACATTGTTATCTATTTTTTTACAGTTGCTGCATTCATCACAGGTCGTATCAGAAAAATTCTCACAAAATATTAACTTTGCTATCAATTTAGCAAAAGTACATTTCCCTAATCCAGCATCGCCTTGCAAAATAATAGAATGCGGAATTTTCTTGCTTTTCGCCACATGTATAAATTGATTTTTTAAAAACTCATTTCCTACAAATTCATTGAAATTCATGCTCTGTTCCCTTTAGCGCCTTCAAATTTTTTCAAATCTATCAACATTCAAAACGAATATGGTAGCACCGCCAACAGTTACTTCAAATGGCAAAGCTGAATATACCCCCATGTCTAATGTAGAAGCATTTGGGACCATTTGCCTACGTTTATTGCTGGTTTTTGCAATGGTCTCAATAACTTCATCCACCTTATCGTCATCGACGCCTGTTATAAACGTCGTATTTCCATTTTTCAAAAATCCTCCTGTAGTTGCCAACTTAGTTACCTGAAATCTTTTTTCAGTCAACGCAGAAGATACATTCGAAGCATCTTCACTGTTGATGATAGAAAGAACTAATTTCATTTAAATTCCTCCTTTGCTTTAAAATAACTATTTTTTACAAAATAAATTTTCTTTAAGAATTATTTTATCACGTCCAAAGAAAAAATGCCATAGTTTAATAGGTTTTCTACAACTCCCAGAGTTACTACCTCTCCCGGAAGCACAATGGGTATCCCCGGAGGGCACGGGCAAATCATACTTTTCGATATTCTCCACAGAGCATTCTTGATCTCTACAGCTTCAGATTCTGCTAATAAAGCTTCCCTTAAAGGCAAACCGCATCGTGGCAACTCTAGATTTTTCAAATAATCAAATTTTTGATTATTTAAGTTACCATTATTTTTTATTGCTGAAATAGACAAAATAGCCTTTTTTAGCCGGCTGAAATCCTTCTTTGTATTAAACGGTGTAGGAATCAAAACTAAAAAGTTTCCAAGTGAAAATTCCGGTTCCACCTTAAATTTTCTAAAATGCTCTGCTAAAGTTTCACCGGAAATTCCAAGTTTAGACGTATTAAAACTCAAACGAGCAGTGTCAACCAAGTTTCCTTTTTTCACTATTAATCCTTGAGTTTCTGCTATGTTCTTAATCTCGGTCACAGATTCCTCTAAACCTTGAAAAGCTTTCTTGCCATATTCGTTTATCCAGTTGCAGCACAAATCTAGTGAAGCCATGATTGGATATGACGGGCTTGTAGACGCAAAAAGGCTCATATCTGTTTTTGCTTTTTCTACATATTTTTGATCATTTATATGCAAAAAAGCGCCACCTGTCAAAACCGGCAAAGTTTTATGTGCAGAATCCGTTACCATATCTGCGCCGAAATTAAGCGGGTGTAAGTTTTCAGAAAGCAGTCCCAAATGTGCCCCATGGGCATTGTCTACAAGCAAAGGTACCCCATAAACCTTGCAAGTTCTAGATATAGCTTTAATGTCTGAGATAGTTCCAAAATAATCCGGGCTTGTTATATATACAGCCTTTGCGTCTTTATTAGTCTCTAACAACTCTTTTACTTTTTCTGGTAAAACAGCTGCAAAGAATGTGGAGTCATTTTTATTTTCCGGCATTATCCAAACAGGGGTAATATTAAGTAAAGACATAGCATTTACAGCCGACTTATGTATAAACCTAGACGTAATAATTTTTCCGCCACTTGGCAAAGCTAATCGCAACATCGTCTGAATACAAAGACTACACCCTCCACTTGAAAATAAAGTCCTTCGAGCTTTAAAAACTTTAGCTGCTCTATTTTCAGCCAATAGTATACTTCCCTTTGGGCAAAACAGATTGTCCGTTTGCGCCAGTTCCGTGTAGTCATACGAAAGTAAATTATACTTTAAAAATTTCTTATTGCACTTGTGCCCCGGCGTATGAAAAGATGAAATATTCTCATTTTTATATTTTTTAAGTGCACTATAAAGCGGTGCGTTGTGTTTCATTGTTTACCTTTCTTATTTTGCGCGCCATGAAATTATGGCGCGTCATTAATCCATTTTGCTCTTGTTTTTTTACTTTTAAAGCTATCGTCAAAATTTGGAAGGCTGATCTCGGAGATAGCGTTGGCAATTTCAGGCCCCGAATGAATTCTTGCAATATCAGCTAAGCTAACTATTCCATCGAGATGCCCGTCTTTAACTACCGGAAGTCTACGAACTTTCTCCTCTGCCATTAAGCTTACAGCGTCGTGCACTGTTTGGTCCGGATTTAAAAATGCAATGTTCGTAGACATCAGTTCAGAAACCTTAGTTTTATCTGGTTGTTTACCTTTCGCTATACATCTTGTAACTATATCTCTGTCGGTTATAATGCCCTTTAATTTTCCATCCGAGATTACAGGCACAGAACCAATGTCATTTTCATACATTAAAACAGCGGCTTCATTTGCTGTGTCGTCCGGCAAAAGTGCCACTATTTCCTTCGTCATAATATCTTTTACGGTCTCCTGCAAAACAATTACCCCCTAAAATAAATTTACAGTTTTATTGTTTCGCAAAGTGAAAAACATATTCAATTTTGCGCATGTAATATCATTTTCTTAATTTTCATAATCGCAAAAAACTTTTCATAAAATATTTTATAGGATGGTGATAATGTGTCAAATAAAAACTCAAATTCCGATTCGAACAGTAAAGCAAACAACTTGCTAAACAAAGTATCTGAACATTTGGGCCAAACTCCCGAAAGTTTGAAAAAAGCAATGACTTCCGGTGACTTATCTCAAAGCTTAAAAAATATTAGCAAAGAAGACGCTCAGAAGATACAAAAAGTTTTAACGGATAAAAACCTTGCTGCTAAGCTACTATCCACACCACAGGCTCAAAAGCTCATGAAAGACTTAATGGGAGATAATTAACGATGGATGATTTAAGAGAAAAGTTAATCAGCATGCTTGGAAATTCTGAAAACTTGGATAACTTAAAAAACCTTTCAGAAATGATTTCAGCTCAGGCAGGAACTGAAAATAAAAACACACAAGACCAACAAGATGAACAAGCCAGCGATGTATCAGCTTTGCCCGCTGAAACTTTAAGTACCATAATGAAAATAATGCCTATAATTTCATCAATAAACAAAGAAGACAAAAATACCAAATTTCTATCAGCATTGCGGCCTCTGTTAAGCGATAAAAGGCAGACAAAGCTTGATGAATCAGTAAAAATGATGCAGATGATTAAAGTTTTGCCTTTGCTAAAAGGTCAAGGGATATTGTAAAAGTGGTTTATTTAAGGGGGGGATAAGTAAAAGATATGAAAATCAGCTACGACAATATGGATGATGTAAGACGCATGCAGGAAGAGGCCATTCGAAGAGTACAGCAAATGCAACAAAGGGCAAAGAAGTCCCTTGAGCTTGCAAGTTTTACTCAACAGGAAATAAACAAAACAAATACTGAAAATGATACAAAATGTAACTGCGAAGAAAAAGAAACTAATCAAGCTGTTAATAAAAGTCAAGTTTCCGTTGCAAAAATTGCAAATGAGTATAGCTCTAAAAACATCTTAGATGCTCTGATGAAAGACAATGAGAGAAGCTTGCTGCTAATTCTAATTTTACTGCTGATGGATGAAAAGTGTGATACTAGTCTTATTTTAGCGCTTATGTACTTAGTTATTAATTAATTCAAGGATTTTCTACCGCGTAAATAAAAAAGGAATTGTTAGGATTTTTCTTAAGTTTATATTTCATATATTTTATTGGGTTAGGTTCTGAAGCTTTTTCTGAGTCTGACCTTAAAAATTTATCGTCTCTGGTTACATATCCAACGTTTAAAATAATAAATTCTTCGCTTTCGTTTACCCCATCTACATAAGGAATACAGCTATTTTGGTTGCTTATAGCCGAAACGTGAAAATTACTGTCTCCAGAGTATAATGAATAAAATGGTCCAAATAAGGCTTCATCAGTATTGAGCTTATAGTTTTCTCCGAAAATTTCATGAGAAGCATCTACAACGTCAGAAATTGGTATAAGAGAAAACCCACGTTCATCAAATGTATTATACTTTTGAGTACCATTTTTCGTGATAGCATACCATATGCAAGATGATATAACCATTTGCAAATTTGCATTTTCAGGCCTGTCAAAAGGGGCCGGATCGTGCATTACCACTGGTGCTAAGATTTTGTTGTATTGACTACAAGAATGCGCTAATGTATCGCATGATGGTGTTGTTCTTCCGAGGCTTGATGAAAATATATTAACACCGATAAAGGCTAGAAGAACAACCAAACATGCATACAAAGTCTTGTACATTAAAACTTTTTTTGGCGAATGAACCTTTGTGTAAACGTCTAAGTTTTTACTTTCTTTTTCAGAAGTTTGATCTTTGACGGTTTTAAAAGGTATGTTTTTTTCTTTAGTTTTTTCTACATTAACTTTCTTCTGGATTTTTCTAATTCTATGGCCATTTGCCACGACAGTTTTAGCGCTTTTGTTTTGAATACATTTATCTTCTGTTTGACTGCTTCTATAGTCAACAGAATAACCTTCAGAAAAGTTATTTTTATTGATCAATTTTCTCTCTCCCTTCTAGAGTGATTATAAAACTACCACTGGGAGAAAAATATCAATTTGTGTCAAAAGGTAACAAATAAAACTATATTGCCAACGCCGCAATTCCTGCTACTAATGCACCCAAACTTACTATCATGTTTTTCCATCGCTGTTTAAGCCCAGCATAAACCGCACTTACTCCTCCTCCTGCTACAAAAATCCCCCCACCTGCATTCTTTGCATCTTCGAATATGGGGAATTTCCCTGCGCGTATATCAGCTCCTACATTAGTTATGCCACTTATTCCTTTAGCTAATAAGCCTGCAAACGAACCCAGCAAACCTATTATTCCTGCTTTATAAAGTACATATAAAATCCCTGCCCCTAAAGCAAGTTTTACAACAGAAATAACATCAGATACTGAAGTCCCTGAACTTTTTTCTACAATAACTACATGTTCATTGTTCCCTGGATAGTAGTATTCTGACGCAAAAGTATAAGTTGGTATCATTAATAAAAAATTTATCACAATTAATAGTAGAGATATAACTTTTTTCATTTTGTACTCCTCTTTTAACATTTAAATATTATATTTATTATATCATAACCAGGACTAAAATTAAAGTGAAAAAATAAAACTCGTATACACAAATATAAATATTATTAAATATTGCATTATTTTATCAATTTTGGCATTAAGTTAACAATTATAGTAATTATCATTAAATATCTTTTGGTTTATATTATCCTTGCTATTCTTTTTCTTAATATTTTAGTTAATGTTATAAGTCCACCAAATAATTATGCAATTAGGTAAAAGTCATTATCTTAATTGTGTTAATATAACTTAATCTGTTGTGAGTTTTGTCCTACATCTTTTGATGAAAATATACCCCTCACAGGAATAGTTTTACTTCTATAATGTTCACTGTCTAAAAGTCCCCCGTCATATTCTTTCACCGAAATGAGCTTTTGTCCTTGCGGAAGGCTCATCACCGATATTCCTTGTGTGTCGCGTGTAGTTTTTAAAGTTATCTTTGAAGAATTTATAAGCAACATTCTGCCTGATGAAGATGTTAAAATATAATCTTTTTCTGTTTCAGAATAAAAAACAGATACTAACTTAAATTTATCACAATAAGCCTTCAAAAGCTTTTTGCGGTTTGTTTTTGTTCTGTATGACGATGCCGAAACTTTTGCTACCTTGCCATTTTCAAAGAAAAATAATACAAACCCATTTTTAAAATCTTTTAAATTCAACATACATACTGGTAACTCATCTTCATCCATCTCAAATTTCACTGGAACATACTCGCCTAAAACGCTTGCTTTAGTGTCTTGAAAATCACTAGCTTTGGCTTTATACACTTGATGCATATTTGTAAAAAACAATAGCTCGTCTGTATTTTCCCCCTCAGTATGTGAAATAATTTCATCGCCATCTTTAAGCTTCTGTTCTGAGCTCATCCTGAGCGATTGTGGCGTTATCTTCTTTAAGTACCCTTGTTTTGTAAAAAATAAATTAACTGCATAATCGGGAACGCTTTCTTCTATTTCATACTTAGTGATTTGATCAGGATATATCAACATAGTTTTACGATTTTGACCGTATTTTTCAGCAACATGTTGCAGTTCCCCTATTAAAATTAATTTGATTTTATTATCATCTTTAAGTACATCTTTTAGCTTTTTTATGCTCGATTCCAACACATCTATTTCTTCTACTCTTTTCAGCAAATACTCCTTATTTAAATGCCTAAGTTTGATTTCAGAAACATATTCAGCTTGATTTTCGTCAATCAAAAATCCTTCCATTAAGTTCGGAATGACATCCTTTTCCTCTTTAGTATTCCTGATTATCTCTATAGCTCTGTCTATATCAAGTAAAATACACTTCAGCGCACTCAAAAGATGCAGTTTCTTTTCTTGCTTATTTAAAGAATATCGCGTTCTACGTTTTACACAGTTGGTCCTAAACAAAACCCACTCGGAAAGTAATTCTCTTACCCCTAAAACTTTTGGAGTTCCATTTATAAGAACATTAAAATTGCAAGAAAAACTATCTTCTAGCGTTGTCATTTTGAAAAGTTTTTGCATAAGCTTTTCAGGGTCTGTACCACGCTTCAAATCTATTGTTATTTTCAGACCGTCTATACCCGTTTCATCACGTATATCGTTAATTTCTTTTACTTGATTTTTCTTTGAAAGTTCCACTATTTTTTCAATAATCGCTTCCGTCGTGGTAGTTGGAGGAATACTGTTTATATCTATACAATTTGCCAATTTATCGTAGGTATACCTACTCCTAACTTTTATGCTGCCTTTACCCGTTCTATATATAGCGTCAATGGCAGATTTATCGTAGATTAAATTGCCACCGCCTGAAAAATCAGGCGCTATCAACGTGCTCTTTATGTCGTGGTCATGGTTCCTTATCAGTTCTATTGTCGTTAAACATACCTCTTTTAAATTAAACGGGCAGATAGAACTTGCCATTCCTACTGCTATGCCAGTGTTTGCATTTACCAAAATTGACGGAAACCTCGCCGGCAACAGAGTAGGCTCTATCAATGTATTGTCGTAGTTTGGTACGAAGTCTACTGTGTCCTTATCTATATCCAAAAACAGTTCTTCGCATATCTTATCAAGCTTTGCTTCTGTGTACCTTGAAGCAGCCCATGCCATGTCTCTTGAATAAAACTTTCCAAAGTTTCCTTTAGAGTCTACATAAGGATGCAAAAGTGCTTCATAGCCTCGGCTCAGTCTAACCATGGTATCGTAAATTGCACTGTCTCCGTGAGGGTTAAGCTTCATCGTTTGGCCAACTATATTGGCAGATTTCGTTCGAGCCTTTTCTAAAAGCCCCATTTGGTACATAGTATAAAGCAATTTTCTATGTGATGGCTTGAACCCATCTATTTCCGGAATCGCTCTAGACAAAATTACGCTCATAGCATACGGCATATAGTTCTTCTCTATAGTGCTAACTATCGGTTGCTCTACTACTTCACCTGCGCCTTCAATTATACCCTTCATCGTAGGTACACGATTTTGCTTTTGTAGGTTTTTCTTTTGCGCCATTTCCATTTCCTTTCTTTTTTGCAAAGTCCTAAACGCTGTTACTTTTAGCTTACATCTATATCATTCATATACAAATGTCCATTTTTCACGATATATTCTTTTCTTCCTGCTAAGTTATCACCCAACAAAATGTCAAAAATCTCTGCCGTTTTATGAGCATCCTCCGGCATAACTTTTATAAGTCGTCTAGTTTTCGGATTCATGGTGGTTAAGTTCATCATGTCAGGTTCGTTTTCACCCAACCCTTTTGAACGTTGTATACTGTACTTTTCATTGCCAATCTTTAAAAGAAACAGTTCTTTTTCTTGCTCAGTATATGCAAAATAAGCTTCCGTCTTAGTATTTATCTCATACAACGGTGATTCTGCTATGAAAACTTTTCCAACATTTATTAACGTCGGCACTAACCTATATATCATAGTAAGTAAAAGAGTTCTTATTTGAAATCCATCTACGTCCGCGTCGGTGCAAAGGATAATTTTATTCCACTTCAATAGATCTAAATTAAAGTTTGCTAAGTCTTTATTAGCTTTAGATTTTATTTCCACTCCGCAGCCTAAAACTTTCAGCAAATCTGTGATTATCTCGCTTTTAAATATCTTATTGTAGTCAGCTTTTAAACAATTCAAAATTTTCCCTCTAATGGGTATAATGCCTTGAAAATTTGGGTCTCTGGCTTGCTTGCAAGCACCAAGAGCCGAATCACCTTCAACTATGAAAAGTTCTCGTTCCGTAACATCTTTACTTCTGCAATCCACAAACTTTGCAACCCTATTTGCCATGTCCATATTTGTAGTGAGCTTTTTCCTTATATTAAGTCTCGTCTTTTCAGCATCTTCCCTACTTCTTTTGTTTATTAAAACTTGAGTTGCTATTTTTTCCGCATCACTCGGATTTTCAATAAAAAAAACCTCCAGCTGATGCTTAAACAGCGATGTCATAGCTTCTTGAATGCCCTTGTTAGTTATTGATTTTTTAGTCTGGTTTTCATAAGACGTAATATTGGAAAAAGATGACGTAACTATAACTAAACAATCTTCAACATCGGTAAATGTTATTTTACTTTCATTTTTAGTGTATTTTCCATTTTGCTTTAAGTATGAGTCTATTTCATATACAAACGCATTTTTAACAGCTTTTTCAGGTACTCCTCCATACTCCAGAAAACTTGAATTATGATAATATTCCGCCAGTTTTATTTTATTAGAAAAAGTCACAGCGGCACTAATTTTAGTCTTGTATAGAGGCTTATCTTCCCTATCTCGCACCATTTTATCAGCTTGCCAAAACTGCACTGGTATCATCGCTTCATCTTGGACCACTTCTTTCACATGATCCAATATTCCTTGCTCATATTTAAACGTAGTTTCAGTAAAATTCCCATTTTCCTCTTGTTTAAAGACAAACTCTATGCCCGCATTTACTATAGCTTGTCTTTTTAAGATGTCCTTAAAATATTCCGGGCCAACAGAAATGTCTGTAAAAACATCTATGTCCGGTTTCCACCTAATTTTCGTACCCGTATCTTTTCCTTTATAAAATTCCTTTTTTAGTCCTCCTACATTCTCCCCTTTTTTAAACTCTAGCTTGTACAAAAAGCCATCTCGTTTTATTTCAGCAATCATATATTCCGAGGAATACTGCGTCGAACAAAGACCCAGGCCATTCAGGCCTAATGAATATTCATAATTGTCAATGGATGAATTATTATATTTCCCTCCAGCGTAAAGTTCGCAAAAAACAAGTTCCCAATTATATCTTTGCTCATTTTTATTGAAATCTACAGGAATTCCTCTGCCGTTGTCTTCCACTTCAATAGATTTATCTTGGAACAACGTAACCGTTATTACTTTGCCGTAGCCTTCCCGCGCCTCATCAATGGAATTTGACAAAATCTCAAATATCGAATGTTCACAGCCTTCTATTCCATCTGAGCCAAAAATAACGCCCGGGCGCTTTCTTACTCTGTCCGCGCCCTTAAGCGATGATATGCTCTCGTTATTATAAGTATTTTTCTTCGTTTGCATCATACCTTATCCCTTTCTTGACTTTACAGTATATAATTTACATCAGTTTGCAAAGCTATGTCAAGTTTAGCACTTTCAAATAACAAGCAAAAAAGTTAATGGCTATTGTACCATTAACTTCATCAATAAAATCAACTTTAAGCTTCAGAGTCTTTTCCTTTGCTTTCTTCTACAGCAGTTTCCTCATCGCGCCCTTCAACTATCTTGGTAAACTCCTCTCCACTCATTTTTTCATTCTTAAACAAATATTGAGCCACTTTATGAAGTTTTTCCATGTTTTCCTTCAAGATTTCCTCTGTCTTATCGTAGCTGTTTGAAATAATTGAATGTATCTCTTCGTCTATTTTAGATGCAACTTTTTCTGAATAATTCCTACTTGATGAAAGATCTCTTCCTATAAACATGCCTTCATTTTCTGCAGAATACGCAATAGGTCCTAAGTCTTTACTCATGCCGTACTTCTTTACCATAGAAGTCGCAATTTCCGTCGCTCTCTTTATATCGTTCGATGCACCCGTGGATATATCTCCCAAAACCAAAGCTTCTGCAACCCTTCCTCCCAGCAACACGATAATGTCCTCTTTCATCTCCGACATTGATTTGTAATTTCTATCTTCAGAAGGTAACGACATTGTAAAGCCTCCGGCCATACCCCTCGGAATAATAGAAATTTGGTGCACTGGATCTTGCGTAGGACACATATAAGTAGCCATTGCGTGACCAGCCTCATGATAAGCCGTAAGAGATTTTTCCTTATCCGTCATGACACGCGACTTTTTCTCAGCTCCAACAACCACCTTAATGGTAGCTTCTTCTACTTCTTTCATAGTAATGGCCTTGAGGTCACGCCTTGCCGCCAACAAAGCTGCTTCATTCAAGAGGTTTTCTAAGTCTGCCCCAGTAAAACCTGCTGTAGATTTAGCTATAGTCTTAAGCGATACATCAGGAGCTAGCGGCTTGCCTTTTGCGTGAACTTTCAATATATCCTCGCGCCCTTTGATGTCTGGAAGTCCTACCATAACTTGCCTATCAAACCTGCCTGGTCTCATCAATGCAGGGTCTAGCACATCTGGACGGTTCGTAGCGGCTATCATTATTACGCCTTCATTTACTCCAAAACCATCCATCTCTACTAGCAACTGATTAAGTGTTTGCTCTCTTTCATCGTGTCCTCCTGTCATGCCTACCCCGCGCTGGCGGCCGACAGCATCTATCTCATCTATAAACACAATGCAAGGAGCATTTTTCTTTGCCTGATCAAACAGGTCTCTAACCCTAGAAGCTCCAACACCCACAAACATTTCCACAAAGTCAGACCCAGATATTGAGAAGAAAGGTACGCCCGCTTCGCCTGCAATCGCTCTAGCCATCAAAGTTTTACCAGTGCCAGGAGGCCCCACCAGTAACACTCCCTTAGGTATTCTCGCACCAAGTTCATTATATTTTTTAGAATTTTTTAAAAACTCCACTAATTCCTGAAGTTCCTCTTTTTCCTCGTCTGCGCCCGCTACGTCTGCAAAAGTAGTCTTTCTTTTTTCATCTGTAAGGTTCTTTATTTTGGCTTTTCCAAACATCATCGTTCTGCCGCCTTCACCCAGACCAGACATAGCCTTTCTCATGAAGAACCAGAACAAAAGCCCAAGGCCAATAAACACAACTGCATCTAGTAAAAGAGTAGTCCACCATGAGTTTTCACTTGCTCTTTTTAAATCTTGCTTCATTTGGGCATCAGGATTTTTTTCATTGTACTTATTCACGTACTCCTTAATGTCCTCGCGTACCCAAAACACACTAGGTGCTGTGTATTCTACTATTGTGTTGTCTTTTAACTTTATCCTCATCTCGCCGGAGCCTAAATTCATAGAATATTCTGTAACTTGCTCATCTTCAAAGTATTTTATTATGTCTGAGTAAACCTTACTGCTGCTATTCGAGCTTCGAAACAAAGTTACCATCAAAATGATAACAAGTATTGGTATACCAATGTAAAATAATAAAGATTGTATTTGTTTCTTATCTTTCAAACTTCTCGCCACTCCTAACTTTAAAATAAGTTTATAATATCATTTTACTTCAATAAGTAACACATTCTGCGTATTTTCTTCAACCTTAAATTGTTCTGCTACCCCAAAGCTTTCGAGCCAAATAACTGTACTTTCATGAGCTAAAATCGCTAAACTTTCTCTTTTATTAATCGGTACCTTTTGCTCATTAAAAAATTTTTTCAATGACTTTGTAACATTTCTTCTAAGCGGTGAAAATTTATCTTTTTCTTTTCTATTCCTAAAAACGCTTCCTTCAGGAATCTTATCACAGTCCAAAGCATTTTTTCCTGCATCTATGCCACACAGTCTCTCATAATCTGCTCTTTTTACAATTTTAATTATGAACTTTCTAGAATTTTCTGTCAAGCAATTATTTTGCTTAATAAGAGGGATAAATAACTTTTTAAGCGGTAATTTTTCTGTTTTTTCAAAAACATTCAAAATATCACCCTTAGCCTTTATATAAACATCACCGGGTAAAGTCACAGTTCCTGTGCCGCTTTTTACAATGTCAAAAATAAGATTCATATGAGTAAAGTCTAACCTTGTGTAAGCAAAATTTTCACCTAATAATAGTTTTATAACCCTTGACAGCACAGCCCTGTCTAACTTTCTTAAAATATTTAGATTATACTTGCAATCGGATAATTTAGCTTTTTTTAGTTCTACTTTTGAGATTTTCTGTAAATACATTTCATCAAATCTAAAATTCTCCATAGAGCGGAAAAATGCATTTTCAAGATTCGGATTTACCTCCAATAGCTTCTGAACTACCTCTAACCTTATTTTATTTCTAGTATATCTAACATCAAAATTTGAGCTATCCTCTATAAAATCTATGCTGTTATCTCTGCAGTACTTCACGGTTTCAGCTTTTTTTAAAGAAATGATCGGACGTATTATCCTGCTTCTCACGGGCGGTATGCCACATAGTCCAGAAAGCGACGTCCCTTTAGACATGTTTAAAATTAAAGTCTCCACGCTGTCTGAAAGTGTGTGCGCCGTGGCAATTTTAGTTGTTTCATTTTCCGCTACTTCATCAAAAAACTTATACCGAACTTCTCTTCCACATTCTTCTACACTTAGTCCCTGCTTCTTGGCTTCTAGTTTTACGTCCTTTCTCAAGACCTTAACAGGAACTTTTTTTTCTTTACAAAAACCTACTACAAATTTTTCATCTCGTTCTGCTTCTTGACCTCTTAACATGTGGTTTACGTGTGCTACCTTTATTTTTAAGCGCCTTTCTTTTTGAATCTTTAAAAGAAAACACAGCAGACACATAGAGTCAGACCCGCCAGAGACACCAACTACTACACTTGCTCCGTAAGGCAGCATATCAAACTTTTCAATATCATTATAAATTTTTTTTTCTATCTCATTCATACCTTGACCCTGCACTGCCTGTAAATCTCATAAACTCGCCCTGCCAATGCAGCGGCACAGTTTTAGTCTCGCCGTGACGGTTTTTGGCTACAATACATTCTCCGCTATTTTTATCATAATCTTCTTCAATAGCCTCAGCGTTTTTGTAGTAATCTCCCCTATAAAGGAAAAGCACAATGTCTGCATCTTGCTCTATAGAACCTGAATCTCGCAAATCAGATAACATTGGCCTGTGCTCTGCTCTTTGTTCGCTTGCACGAGAAAGCTGGGATAGAGTTATTACAGGTACATTTATTTCCTTAGCCATTATTTTAAGATTCCTGGTTATTTCCGATATTTCTTGAACGCGGTTGTCTATTCTTTTCGCACTAGACATAAGCTGTAAATAGTCTATCACAACTAAATCTACATCCTTAAGTCTTCTAAGTTTTGCTTTCATTTCCGGTACTGTTATTCCAGGCGTGTCGTCAAAATATAATTGAGTCTTAGATAAAATATCTCCCGCTTCAATAAGCCTGATCCATTCATCTTCTTCAAGCTTACCGGTTCTGAGCTTCACACCATGTACCATAGCTTCTGTGGAAAGAAGCCTCGAGGTTAACTGTTCCCTTGTCATTTCAAGCGAGAAAAATGCAACCTTTTTGCTTTCTTTAACCGCCACATGCCTTGCTATATTTAAGGCAAAACTAGTCTTACCCATACCCGGACGGGCCGCTAAAAGAATTAAATCAGACCTATTAAGCCCTGTAATAGTATCGTCAAGATATTTTATGCCGGTTGGTATGCCCCTATAAAGGTTTTGAGAATCTGAATTTAACGCATCTAACCTATCAAACGTCTCTATTATAGATTCATTAACTCTCTGTAGTCCCTGCATACTTTTGCCACGACGAATATCAAATATTTTTTGTTCTGCGCTGTCTATCAAAACAGATGCATCATACGTCCCTTGCGTAGCATCTTCTATAATGTCTCTAGCTGTTATTATCAAAGTTCTAACATCATAGTTATCTCTAACGATGCGGGCATAGTTTTCTACATTCGATATCGACGGTACAATTTGAGCAAGTTCCATCAAATAAGTTTTGCCGTTTGAATCATTAAAAACACTATTTTTTTTCAACTCTTCCAGCAGCGTGACAAAGTCTATAGTTCTGCCTTGCGTAAACATATCTAGCAAAGTTTCATATATTATCTTGTGGTTTCCCAGGTGAAAATACTCAGGTCGCGGCAAAATTTCTGCAACTTTATCTATGCAACTCGAGTCAAGCAAAATAGCGCCTAAAACCGATTGTTCTGCTTCTAAGCTAAACGGTAGTTTCATTCCGTCATATGTCGATGCAACATTTAATTTTTCCATTTATTTCCCCTTTGCGTCTGTGCAAACTGTAGCGGTATAACCACATTACAATGTCAAAATAATATAGAGACTAGAAGCTAAAATCTTAAAATTCAGCTCCTAGTCAAAGACGTAAAATTAGTTTCCTTTTACCACTACTAGCATCTGTGTAACAATGCCCTGATGTAATTTTATGGATATCTTATAAGTGCCAAAACTTTTTATTTCTTCGCTTAAATTTATTTTTCTCTTATCTACATCTAAATTATATTCTTTCTTAATTTCCTGCGCAATTTCTTTAGCTGTAACTGAGCCAAACAGTTTTCCGTTTTCGCCTGCTTTGGCCGATATTTCCACAGTTTTCTTTTCAAGTTTTTCCGCTAAAATTTTAGCTTCCTTTACTTGCTCAGCCAGCTTATGCTGCTTAGCTAATTTTTGGCTTTTCAGCTCTAAGATTGCTTCTTTGTCAGCTATTTTTGCAAGTTTCTTCGGTAACAAAAAATTTCTTGCAAATCCGTCTGAAACTTCCACTAAATCCCCTTTTTTCCCGTTACCTTTAACATCACATAGCAAAATAACCTGCATCATATTCCCCCAGATAAAAAAATAAATTTTATACTTCCATTATTATGGGTAAAATCATTGGGCTACGTTTGGTTTGTTCATAAAAGAACTTAGACAATGCTTCTTTTATATTGCTTTTAATCATTCCCCACTCGTAAATATTTTCATTATTGCATTCACTTAAAATCTCAGTTACTTTAGCCTTTGCCGCTGTCATTAACGACTCCGATTCCCTTACATAGACAAAGCCCCTCGAAACGATGTCGGGTCCCGATACTACACATCCACTTGAAAAATCTATAGCACATACTACAACTATCAGTCCATCTTGTGCTAAATGTTTCCTATCCCTGAGCACAACATTTCCAACATCTCCAACACCAAGACCGTCAACTAGAACCCTGCCGGCTGGTACTTTTCCTATATTCTTCATATGATTTTGATTTATTTCCAGTAAATCACCAATATCGCCAATATATACATTTGAAGCTGGCATACCCATCTCTACCGCAAGCGCGCCATGACGCCTTAAATGTTTCTGCTCACCATGAACTGGAATAAAATATTTAGGCTTAACGATGCTTTGTATAAGTTTTAGCTCTTCGGCACACGCGTGACCAGAAACATGCACTTCATACATAGATTCGTAAACGACTGTACAACCTCTTTTCATCAGGTCATTTATAACAGAGCCTATCATTTTTTCATTTCCCGGTATAGGATTTGCCGAAATAATTATAAAATCTTCCGGTCCAACATCAACTTTTTTATGGTCAGCCGATGCCATTCTAGATAATGCAGACATAGGTTCGCCCTGGCTGCCTGTAGTAAGTAAAACGATTTGCTCTTTTGGATATTTGTTCAGCAAATCTATATCTATTATAACACCTTCAGGTACGTCCAAATACCCAAGTTCGCTAGCTATTGTGACATAGTTTATCATGCTTCTTCCCGAAAAAGCCACTTTTCTATCATATTTTACAGCACAATTTATTATCTGTCGAATTCTGCCTATGTTTGAAGCAAATGAGGCAATTATGATCCTGTTTTTCCCAGCTTTTCTGAAAAGATTATCAAAAGAAGCATTTAAGTTTTTCTCTGTTTTAGTGTAGCCAGGCCTATCGGCATTGGTAGAATCTGCAAAAAGAGCCAAAACTCCCTTCGAACCAAGTTGTGCAAATCTGCCAAGATCTATCACTTCTCCTTGGACTGGAGTAAAATCAACCTTAAAGTCGCCTGTATGAATCAGCACTCCGGCAGGTGAATTAATCGCTACGCCTACAGCGTCCGGTATCGAATGGTTTACTCTAATAAACTCAATCTCCATACACCCAAGTTTAATCTTGCTACCAAGTTTCACAACATTTAAGTTTGCTTTATTTAATAGATTGTGCTCTTTAAGCTTGCCATTAAGCAGTCCAATAGTCAAGGCCGTACCGTAAATCGGCACATTCACTTTCCTTAAAAGATACGGTATTGAACCGATATGATCTTCGTGTCCATGCGTTATAACTAGCCCTTTTATTTTGTCGGCATTCTTTTCAATATATGAAAAGTCCGGTATAACCAGGTCCACGCCAGGCATCTCAGCATCCGGGAAAGCCATTCCGCAGTCTAAAATAAACATGTCATTTTGACATTCAAAAACAGTAACATTTTTTCCTATTTCATTTAGCCCCCCTAAAAAAGCCACTTTCATAGAAGGTTTTGCCGCTTGACGTCTATTGTTTGTTCTTTTTCTTTTCACAGTGTTAGATATTTGTGGTTGCTTTTTTTCATCTTTTGCAAGCTCTTTATTTTTATTGTACGGTTTTCTTTTATCCATTTCGGTTTTATTAGATTTAACTGTATTTCTTTTCGTTGCAGCATTAGATTCTTTAGCGTTTTCATTAGTTTTGATTGACAGCGTTTGATTTAATTTTCTTTCTGAAGTTGTGCCAAAACGGCGATTTCTCTTAACTTGATGGTTTTCCTCTTTTTTCATTTCTATCATTAATATACATACCTCCATCTATATGTTTTTACTAATCCGCAAACGGTGCCGGATAAAATTTTGAAATCTATAAATAAAATTTAAAAAATATAAAGCCGAACACAAATATTACATACATTTTACTACTTAAACTAAACTTTGTCAATAAACAGCTACTTACTATTTTGCTCACTTAAATACTTTTACACATATCAAAAATTTGCCAATCAAATGCTTGTACTTCTTATTAAAATATCCACCAACCAAATAAAGCAAAAATTACGCAAGTTATCGTATAGTGTTCACGCCAAAATACAGGTAAAAGGTAATATACCATAAAAGGTTTGTACAAAAATCAGTAACCCTTATCATAAATGAATTGATTTTTCCGGCGCAATATACACTAGAATATTCTGTCAACCATATCTAAAATTTGAACAGTTATAGACTTTTTGCTCATTGACAATGTAAAACAAATAAAACCTATGCGACATTTTCACTTTGTAACTGACCTAAAATTAAGTCTTTTCACCTATGTGTAAACTAGTTGTTGTAACCCAAATTTATCCTACATTTTTGTAATGAATATGTCATCGTCCTGTAGCACAACATACATTTAAAATTAGTATATATCTTTAACACCATCTATTTCTAAATTTTACTCTTTCCTTATCTATAAAAATCGTAAATTTATATTCTTCTCACAAATAATGTCGTCGCTTCAATTCCCTTTTTCTTGTGCTCTCGCAGTATTGTGAGAAATTTTTTATTCAATGGTTTAGTGTCTACATGACTGTACCGCAGTTTTTTTCCACCGATGATTGATTTTGTCCCTCTTTGAAGCATTTTTTATAACTGTGTCATTATATTTTTTCTTAGCTCCATTGCATCTTCTTTGTTACAGTACACATTGATAAAATCGTAGTACACATATAAATTTTAAGATGATAATGACAAGTGCAAACTCAAAAAAAGATGGTTATAAAAATCTTTCATACGAAAAAGAGGTGGCGTCACAGTATAGTTGACACAATGAGATTGCCAAAGAAGAACAAGATAAAGGTACCAATAACAGCTTTATGAACCTATTTACTCTTGGAAAAACAAATAGGTTTATGGCAGAGTTTTTTTGATGCGAGTACGCAGAGTCAGATGATCCCTTTCTATTTTTTGAGTGTTCTTTTTTCCGCAAATAAGCTGTTGTGCAAAAATACTTTTTTCATAAGCAAAATTATGACCCATATAAACCTTTCCAATTGGGAAAGGCTTAAGCAACTCAAAAAGCTTGTCTAAGTTTTTACGCTC
>CASEZK010000032.1 GCA_949292425.1 uncultured Oscillospiraceae bacterium | reverse complement strand
ATGTGCTGGAGTAACTCAGTTGGTAGAGTACATCACTCGTAATGATGAAGTCGAGAGTTCAAATCTCTTCTCCAGCTCCACGTTGACGCACATAAGAGTACGTGACATTTTTAGCCTTAAGTCTAATGTAGAGGATTTATTTTTAATACGGAACACATTAAATGCATTTTATCAAGAAGCATAAAAGTAAAACTTTACCTTGTACTTGTATTGACATACAAGGAATGTTGTGGTAAATTTAAATTAGCACTCATGTAAAGTGAGTGCTAATTTAGCGCAAGACTACTGTAGCACTGTAGTTGGAGGTGATTTCTATAGGACTTTCACAGAGGAAACAAAAAATTTTATCTGCGATAGTTGAAAGCTACATTGAAAATGGAGAACCTGTGAGCTCTAAAAATCTATGCAATACTTTAAACTTAGGTGTTTCTTCGGCAACACTCCGGAACGAAATGGCAGAGCTAACAGAATTTGGATATCTTGAGCAGCCGCATACTTCGGCAGGCAGGGTCCCGTCATATAAGGGATATAGGCTATATATAAATGAACTGATGAACAAAAAAAGTGTACCTGCTCATGCTAGAAAATTTATAGATGATTTTTTAGAGACAAATTCAGGAACGCCTGAAAATCTATTAAGTGCTGCGGCAAACGTTTTAGCAGATATTACAAAGTGTGCAGTTGTTACGACTATATGCTCGAATGATGCTAAAATCAATAGCATTAATTTACTGAAAACAAGCGACCATACAGCTATGATTGTAGTTTGTCTTTCAACCGGGATAGTGAAAAGCAAAATATTTAAAATTTCAGCAAGGGTAACAGAAGCAACGTTAAAGCTTTTCAACTCAATCTTAAATGAAAATTTTCTTACATTGCCTGTTTCAAGTGTAACATTATCAGCTGTAAAAGATGTTTTGTTGGGCTTTTCGGACTTTTCGGATACCATAAAGGGAATGCTGAAAGCTTTTTGGGAACTCTGCCAAGATGTTTCTAAAAAAGAGGTTTATCTTGAAGGGCAAACGAACCTTCTATTTTTTCCTGATGTAAATTCGTACGAAGCTGTAAACACTATAAACTTATTAAAAGAAGTAAACAGCGTAGATAAAATTTTCTTAAAGGCTCACGAAAACCAAAACGCACTCATAGGGAAAGAAAGTAACTGCGATGAACTTGCAAACTCCAGTGTAATAGTAAATAAATACTGTGTAAACGGTCAAGAATTTGGTTCTATAGGAGTAGTGGGACCTATGAGGATGGACTATAGTGCTTTAATGTCATATGTGGATTATTTGACTTTGACGATTGGTAATTTACTTGGTGACATTTTAGAAATTTAGCAATAAGGAGATGTAATTTTGGCGGAAGAAAAAATTTTAGAAAATATAGAACTTGAGAATGACTTGGCGCAAGATGAAAAATTAGACTTAGACAGCGTACACGTTTCGCAGGTATTGGCCGAAAACGAAAAACTAAAAAAAGAACTTGAAGTGCAAAAGGACTTATTTTTGAGAGTGGCTGCTGAATATGACAATTATCGAAAGCGCACTGAGCGTGATAAGGCCTTGATTTATAACGATGCGACAGCAAACGCTATTGAAAATATGTTGTCTGTTGCAGATAGTTTAGAAATGGCGGCAAAATCGGTTGGTGGGACGCAATCAGACTACCAGAAAGGTCTGGAGTTGGTTATCAATCAGCTGAATGCGTCTTTTAAAAAACTTGGTGTGGAATCTTTTGGCAATGTGGGGGATAAATTTGATCCCGATATTCATAATGCCATTGCGCACTGCGAAGATGCAGATGCAGAGGAAAACACTATAGTTGAGGTTTTCCAGCGTGGGTATAAGTTGAACGATAAGGTTATTCGTCACGCAATGGTGAAGGTAATAAATTAATTGTAACTTTTGTTAAATGACAAAAGTAACCAAAAATATTCCGAGAGGAGTTTCGATCTTCTCTTGGGCTTTCCTGAACCGACACAAAGAGCTTTGTCCTTTAGAAACCCTTTGTTTGGTGAGGAATTTTACCGATGGGAGGCGAAAATTTGGAGTTTAAATACGATACACAGCTACTTATAGAGGGTGAAAATTTAGATGAAAATGCAATAAACAAGTACGTTAAAGAACACTTTAGCGGAGACTGCCTTCTAGTAGTCGGAGATGAGGACTTGATAAAAATACATTTTCACACTAATGAGCCATGGCAAATTTTACAGTATTGTGCATCACTAGGTGAGATCTACGATATCACGATAGAAGATATGTGTAGACAATCACAAGGTTTACAAGGTTGAGTTTACGATATTGATTTTTAAAGATTTGTAATTGATGGAACAGTTTTAAACTGGGTTGTGAATTAATTTACAGAATATAATAAATGGTCAAAGATGGCAAAACTTAGTTTACTGCTTGAGTAATGGATTCCCTTAAGAGAACGGCTTTAAATTAAGATGTAAACTAATTTATAGTCAAGAAAATAAAAAATATATAAATGGTCAAAAAGGGCAAAACGTAGTTTCTTTTGCCAAGCTTTTCTTAAAGAAAAGCGGAAAGGGGTAGTTTTTATGTCAAAGACAATAGGAATCGATTTAGGAACAACAAATTCATGTGTAGCGGTTATAGAAGGTGGCGAACCTGTAGTTATAGCCAATGCTGAAGGAGCGAGGACGACTCCGTCAATAGTAGCTTTCTCTAAAAACGGAGAGAGATTGGTTGGTCAAGTAGCTAAACGTCAAGCTATAACTAATCCAGAACGCACTGTAACTTCGATAAAACGCGAAATGGGTTCGAGTTATAAAGTATCTATCGATAACAAGAATTTTTCACCGGAAGAAATTTCAGCAATGATTTTACAGAAACTGAAAGCGGATGCAGAAAGTTATTTGGGTGATAAGGTAACGCAAGCTGTCATCACTGTACCAGCTTACTTCACAGATGCTCAAAGGCAAGCTACGAAAGATGCTGGCAAAATAGCAGGTCTAGAAGTAAAACGTATCATAAACGAACCAACAGCTGCCGCTTTGTCATACGGGATAGATAAAGAAAATGATCAAAAAATCATGGTGTATGATTTAGGTGGCGGAACATTTGACGTATCTATTATAGAAATGGGCGAAGGTGTTCAGGAAGTTTTAGCTACGGCGGGCAACAACCGCTTAGGAGGAGACGACTTTGACCAGAGAGTTATAGATTGGATGGTATCTTCGTTTAAATCTGAAACAGGCATAGATTTGAAAAACGATAAGATGGCTATGCAAAGATTGAAAGAATCTGCAGAAAAAGCAAAAATTGAACTTTCAGGCGTAGCTACAACGGCTATAAACCTTCCTTTCATTACGGCCGATGCTACAGGCCCTAAACATTTAGATTTAACACTTACTAGGGCAAAATTTAATGAACTTACGAAGGACTTAGTTGAAAATACTATGGGACCTGTACGCCAGGCTTTGAAAGACTCTGGCTTAGCGATAGGAGAAATCGACAAAGTGTTGATGGTTGGTGGATCATCTAGAATTCCGGCGGTTCAAGAAGCTGTTAAAAACTTGATAGGCAAGGACCCATTTAAAGGGATAAATCCAGATGAATGTGTGGCTATTGGTGCGGCACTTCAAGCAGGAGTTTTAGGTGGGGAAGTTCAAGGTTTGTTGTTACTTGACGTTACACCGTTGTCACTTGGTGTTGAGACTATGGGCGGAGTTATGACTAAAATAATAGACAGAAATACCACTATACCAACCAAGAAAAGTCAGATATTTTCAACAGCTGCGGATAATCAAACACAAGTTGAAATTAATGTTTTGCAAGGTGAACGTGAATTTGCGAGAGATAATAAGCAATTGGGACTATTTACACTTGCGGGCATAGCTCCTGCCATGAGAGGCATACCACAAATAGAAGTTACCTTTGATATAGATGCAAATGGTATTGTAAATGTTCATGCTAAAGATTTGGGAACAGGAAAAGAACAAAAAATCACGATAACGTCTAGTACGAATATGTCAAAAGAAGATATAGAAAAAGCTGTAAAGAACGCTGAGCAATTTGCGGCAGAAGATAAAAAGCGTAGAGAAGAAGTAGATGCAAAAAATGAGGCTGAAAATCTTTGCTATGCTATAGAGAAGCTTTTGAACGAAAACGTAGATAAGATAGATCAAACTGACAAAGATTCACTTAATGAGAAAGTTAAAAAGTTAAAAGAAACAATCACGTCAGGAAACATTGATAGCATTAAGTCAGAGACAGAAAGCTTACAAAAAGCAATGTATGAAGTTTCGGCTAAACTTTACCAGAATGCTCAAGCAGCTCAGCAGGCTGCACCGAACGCTGAAACAGGTGCAGAAAGCCAAACTAATGACAGTGCAAATGGAAATGTTTATGATGCAGACTTTAAGGATGTTGACAATAAGTAAATTTTGTTAATATTGGCTTAAAGGCTATTATGAGCCCGCGCGGCATAGTGCGGGCTTTAAAAATGTAGATAATAGATTGCTTTAAGGAGATTTGATGATTTTGGCAGACAAAAGAGATTACTATGAAGTGATGGGTGTAGATAAAACAGCAAGTGAAGATGAGATAAAAAAAGCGTTCCGAAAACTTGCCAAAAAATATCATCCTGATTTAAATCCTGGAGATAAAGAAGCTGAAGCCAAATTTAAAGAAGTCAATGAGGCTTATGAAGTCCTTTCAAATAAAGACTCAAGAGCAAAATATGACCAGTTTGGGCACGCTGGGGTAGATCCGAACTATGGAGCGGGTGGTGCCGGTTGGGGTGGAAGTCCGTTTTCAGGGGATATAGACTTAGGAGACATATTTAGTAGCTTCTTTGGAGGAGGCTTTGGTGGTTTCTCAGGGCAACGATACAGGAAAAATCCAAGTGCCCCTGTGGCAGGCAGTGATATCAGTGCATCTGTAAGTTTGACGTTTGAGGAAGCTGCTAAAGGCTGTAAAAGGGAGATTTCGTATCGCGTTATTGAAAACTGCAAAGAGTGTGCAGGGACTGGGGCAGAGAAAGATAGCAGTGCAAAGACTTGCCCGATGTGTCATGGTACAGGTCAAACTATGGTTACACAAAGGACTGCTTTTGGCGTTGTACAAACTTCCAGAACTTGTGACAGATGTCATGGGCAAGGGAAAATAATAGAAAAACCATGCAGGAGCTGCTCAGGCACAGGGCATATTAGCAGGAGTAAGAAAATAGAGATTAATGTGCCTGCTGGGATAGATCAAGGTCAAATTTTGAATGTTTCAGGGCATGGAAATGCTGGGAGAAATAGCGGGCCAAGTGGAGATTTGCATGTACTTATAAATATAAAACCTCATGAAGTTTTTAAAAGACAGGGCTTTGACGTGTACTGTGAGTTACCTATTACTTTTGCTCAAGCAGTGTTGGGTTGTGAAGTGACAGTTCCTACGATAGACGGCAAAGTAAGCTACAGCATACACGAAGGGACTCAACCTGGAGATGTTTTTAAATTAAGAGGAAAAGGCATACAAAAATTGCATTCTAGGGGTAAGGGAGACCAATTTGTAAAAGTAGTCATTGAAGTGCCTAGAAATCTTTCTGTAAAACAAAAAACAGCTTTAAAGGAATTTGAATCTTTAGCGAGTGAAGAAAACTATCAGAAAAGAAAAAGTTTTTTTGAAAAAATCAAATCCATGTTTGGGGAATAGTTAAAAAGTTTTGTTATTCCAACATTAGGCCTCTTACCAAACTGAAGAAGATGTGATAAAATAAGCCTATGAAAGAAAAAGATTTTAGAAGATAAACCGGAGTAAAAATATAAACATATGAAAAAATGGTAGAAATCGTAAAAGAAGCATACAAAGTAAAAAAAAGCAAGGGGAGGCCGGAAAAACAAAATATCGGTAGAAAAAATGGTGCTGATGACGTTAGAATATTTAAGAGAGTATAGAACATATTTTCATATAGAAAAAAGTTATGGAGTAAGTGAATCATATGCCTATAAAGCAATAAAATGGGTAGAGGACGTGCTGATTAAAGACGGTTCATTAGCGCTACCTGGGGAAAAAGCTTTGTTGAAAAGTGAAATTGAACAAGAAGTAATATTAATTGATGCAACAGAAACGCCAATAGAACTTCCAAAAAGGGGCCAAAGTTTTACTGTTTAGAAAAGAAAAAGCAACATACGCTGAAAACAGAGGTTGCGGCAGATGAATGTAGCCGCTTAATAATGTGTGTACAAACATGTGTAATGGTAAGCAGCACGATTTCAACCTTTTTAAAGAATCCGGAGTGCGAATTCTATCAGCTATAAAAGTTTTTGCCGATTCGGGATACCAAAGGATAAATAAACTGCACAAAAATACAGAAATTCCCAAAAAGAAAACTAAAAAAACATTCTTAACTTCACAGGACAAGCGTAATAATAGTGACATTTCCCGCGCAAGGATTAAATTTGAGCATATTATCGGATTTGTCAAACGTTTCAAGATTTTATCTGATAGATACCGTAACCGAAGAAAAAGGTTTTTATTTCGGTTCAATTTGATTTGCCGCATTTGCAATTTTGACCGCTCTTTTTAGTTTGGAAAGAGACCTATTGTGTTAAACATTTTTGTAAATTTCTCACTCGCTATTGCAAACTTAATATTACCTACTTTTCTATCGTAACTGTGGTTTTCATTTTTAGCGTATCTTTGCATGAATTTTTTTATAAAATTAAATAAAAACACTAGTTAATTTAGAATAATTCGCAATTAATAAAGCACCATATTAAAAATTGAATAAAAAACACCATTACATAATAACAAGAGCAATGGTTTCAAAAATTGAACTCATTCATTATCCTTAGCGTGTTCAATATCGTTAGTAATGTTACGCCTGTATCTGCAAAGACTGCAAACCACATATTGGCTAAGCCTAGTACACTTAACGCCAAAATTGCAATTTTGACTGTCATGGCAAAAATCAAGTTTTGTTTTATTATCGAATCAGTGTATTTTGAAATATTTATGGACAAGGGTATTTTATTTATATCGCCGGACATAAGCACAATGTCCGATGCTTCTATTGCAGACGCGGAACCAACGTTTCCCATTGAAATGCCTATGTCAGCCCTTTTTAAAACTGGTGCGTCATTTATTCCATCACCTGCAAATACTGTCATCTCGCCCTTATTCGATACTTTTTCATATTCTGCGTACTTGTCAGTTGGCAACATTTCATATTTTATTTCGTCTATGCCTAAACGTTTACCCACCTCCAGTGCAACTTCCTTTTTGTCTCCGGTGAACATATAAGTTTTTATCTTATTTTTTTTCAAGTCTTGTATCGCGCTGAACGCGCTTTCCTTTATCCCGTCGTCTATGTATATAGAAGCTACATGCTTTCCGTTTATATTGAGATGGAGTGTAGCTACTTCATCGCAGTTACAAACTTTTTGCGTCCCAATGATTATATTTTTGTTATCTAACGCATAAGATACCCCTTTCCCTTCCATTTCTTTGAAGTCCTTAACTGCTCCGTTATCTATTGGTCCTTGTTTTAACTTCAAAATAGATTTAGCTATAGGATGGCTGGACAGCGACTCGCCCTTGGTGATAATTTCAATAATATCTTCCCTTGTATATTCATTATCAAAAATTTCAATCCCAGTTACTTTAAACTCTCCATTCGTGAGCGTACCCGTTTTGTCAAATATTATGTTTTTAACTTTGCTTAAATTATCCAAATAATTGCTGCCCTTTATCAAGATTCCATTTTTTGAAGCTATGCCTATCCCAGAAAAATAAGAGAGTGGAACTGATATTGCGATCGCGCAAGGGCAAGATATTACAAGAAAAGTCAGTGCTCTGTAAATACTATCGGACAGATTTACTCTAAAAAACACTGGCAGAAAAACTGCCACTAAAACAGCTAGTAGCAAGACTGCAGGCGTATAAATTTTGCTGACTTTTGAAATAAATGTTTCTGTTTTTGTTTTTTTATCTGTTGCATCTTCAAGCAAATTCAAAATGCGTGAAACTGTAGAATCAAAAAAGGTGTTTTTAGACCTTATTTCTATAGTGTTACCCATATTTATGGTGCCGGATAAAACTTCATCTCCAACTATTGCGTTTACCAGCTCACTTTCTCCTGTCAACCTGGAAGTATCTAGTTGCGTTTTACCACTTACAACAACTGAATCAACAGGGATTTTTTCTCCTTTTTTCACTACCAAGGTGTCACCAATATTTATTTTGTTAACATCTACTTCTTCAATTACCCCATTTACTTTTTTGTTAGCGTAATTCTGTTTTATAGAAATAAGATCACCTATAGACTTTCTTGAATTATTAACCGCTTTTTCTTCAAGAATTTTCCCTACAGTATAAAGAGCAATAACCATTATGCCCTCCATTTTCTGCCCTACCAAGTAGGCTCCTATACAAGATACCGTTATAAGCATGTTTTCATTAATGCTTCTACTTTTCACTAATGTTTTGCAGGCATTGATAATTGGGCGATATAGGAGCAATCCATACGCAAGAATTGATAAGATATTTCCAACATATGCATTATTTATTTTATTACCAAGCACTCCTAAGACTATTCCTAATGCCAAAGTCCACATATGGTACTCTTTTGGAGTATTGTTTTTTTCATTAGTTAAAAAAACGTCTGGTTCAACTTTTTTAATCATCACGTTTACGTCGTCCATAGAAAAACTCTCATCCGATTCAAATGAAACCTTAGATGTAGAAAAATTCACAGCTGCATTATTGATTTGTGGATGTTTGTTTAACATTTGTTCTATTTCTCTAGCGCAGTTTGCACAATCTAAATTATTTATATTATATCTATACTTACGCATAATTTTCGCCACCTTTTCTCAGTTTAATTTTTTATAATTATATCATAAAAATAAAAAATTTAAAATTCTTATAAATTAAATCCATCCCTTATAAAGGATGGATTTTTCTTAACTTACAATATTGACATAATCTCGTTAAAGTTGGCTTCTTTAGTTTTATTAGTAATAGTGCAAATATCAATCAACCAAAGTATACCGCAGCAGCCTCCCGTTAGAAGTTTTAGTACCCCCATTCCTATATCTCCGAACA
>CASEZK010000031.1 GCA_949292425.1 uncultured Oscillospiraceae bacterium | reverse complement strand
TGGACCTATGGAGGCGTTTTGGGGCACTTTGAAATCTGAAATGTATTATATTAAAACATTTAAAACTTACTATGAACTTGTAACCGCTATCAAGCAATATATCGAATATTACAACACAAAAAGGTATCAAAAACGATTGGGTTGTATGACTCCAATCGAATTTAGAAATTATTTAAAGTCAAAATCTTTAAATTGATCCTTTTATTTTTTCTCTGTCTACTTGACAGGGGGCACTTCACTTGATTAAGTCTGCGTTTTAAAATTCAATCTCATCGCTGAAGGGTTCCCCGGAAGTGCTATTATCTGAAAATTCATCATTATAAAAACCGGAATTTAACTGCGAACTAAAAAGAGCTTGGGAAAAATCCAAATTCGGGTATCGTTTTTGTAACGAATTAATGTATTCAATGAAGAGGAATCTCTTACCAACTGATTTTAAATTTTTCACAATGCTCGGAATAAGTGCGATTATGTGCGATTGATGAGGATCTGAAAAAGTCAAGATAGTCAAATATGGAAATTACGTCAAAAGCATCTCCAGTAAAGAATTCAAGCGCTTTCGTTTTACAGTTAATATAATCAAAAGAACAGCAAGAATTTCCGCTTACACAATAAATTTCTTCTAACCACCATAAATTTTCTTTTAAGTCATTAACCTTTTGAATGTTTATTATGTTCATTTTTTCTCTTCCATCTGCTCATCTATGAACTGTAGTTATATATAATTTATACAATTTTTCTTCATATATATAATAAAAATCACTTGTAAATCCCACATTCGTAGACGGCTATTTATATATAGGATAACAAGACGAAATAGTTCCGTCCATATTAATATGCACAATTAAAAATACCCCATCAACTTCTGCAGAATAAGAGGGTCCCATAAAATTGCTTGGACCTAATAAAAAGGTACCATATTTAATGTAATATCCCATTGCGCCTATAATTTTTTCTGCAGTTCAGCTTTCTGGAAACACTGTTTTTATTTGTTCTCCATCACTTCCGGAATAGCTAACGTACTTAAGCCTAAATTCCATAACTCCATTCCCTGCTACTTTTCCGGTTGCAGCTGCATACTGTCTACTTCTCTATCATTAGGAGAAAATGCATTAAGCCATTTATTCAACCAGAGTCGATCATTATTTTCATTTGCTACTTGTTCCAGTGCTCACAAATGATCGGTCATAATGTCTTCCAGTTTTTTAATGGATTCTTTAGTGTGCCCTCCTCCTGTTAAAAGGCCCATTTCATCGAATTCACCGTTAAGGATATGGTTTACCCCCTTTTTGTCTAATTTAAAGTTACCTTCATTACAGCTAAATGATATACTTCCATTGAATCTTCTTAATATTTCATCACAATTATAAGGAACTTCTTGCTTTTTTTGAAAGGCAAATGACTTCATGGCATGAAGAGATTTTTGTGCAAATTCTTTTGCTCCTTTACATGCGTTTTCAAATCTTCCTCTTAATTGTGAAAAAAGGTACCTCAAACAATTATATTCATTGTGTTTTTTAATTTCACTTTCCTCAATAAGTATTTTCTTCAAAATTGTACTTTTTCTTCGTGCTGATTGTAAATCTGCGTCTATTATTCCAAGTTTATCCATCTCGTTATTAAAAGCACTTGGGCCAAGCCAAAAATTCATTGCTTTTTCAATTGCATCAAGAAAATTAGCAATATCCCCCTTTTACAATTTTTCTATTTAATTTAATCATGTATTGCTCAACGTCAAGGTTAGCTAAATATGTAAGTCTTTCATGAAATTTATTCTCCTCAACCGATGTACTTTGCATTGCTGTTGGAAGTACTACCGTAGCCAAAAGGAATGCTGCAGTTGCAAGTTTGTTTGCCAAACCTTTGCCCCCCAGTGATTTGTTCAAGCTCTTCTTGGGAAAGCTCTTTTTCTTGCACCTCTTGTAACTTTTTCAAAAATCCCAAAAAATCTTCTTGAGTTAGATTGGTAAATTTCGTTTTTGCTAGTTCGTATTTTTCCTCAGGTGTTATCTTCGAAGAAAAAGCTAGGTTAAATGCATTATCTGTAGCTAAAAGTCTCGCCAATAAAATCAAATCATCTCTCGTCTTGATACATCCCTACTTTAAATAAAACCTAAATTGGACTTAAAACATCAAAGATCAACAATGATTATATCAAAAAAACAAAACTGAAGTTAATAGTTGAAAAATATGGGGAGTGTCCAAATAAAAGATAATATGATGAAATGTAAGACATGAAAAAAATAATATGCCCTAAATGCGGGAGCGAAGATATATGTAAAGAAGGGAAACCGAACGGTAAACAGCAATATCAGTACAAAAATACAGAAATCCCCAAAAAGAAAACCAAAAAAACATTCTTAACTTCACAGGACAAGCGTAATAATCGTGATATTTCCCGCGCAAGGATTAAATTTGAGCATATTATCGGATTTGTCAAACGTTTCAAGATTTTATCTGATAGATACCGTAACCGAAGAAAAAGGTTATTACTTCGGTTCAATTTGATTTGCGGCATCTGCAATTTTGACCGCTCTTTTTAGTTTGGAAAGAGGTCTATTATAAAATATTGCTTATCTTTCATTTTTGGTTGATAATTTTCTCAGATTATAGATCATGTTATTTATTTTAACAAATGTGATTAAAATTCTGACCTTTTATAAAATTTATAGATTTATTCATTAGTTCTACAGAAATCGAGTAAATTTAATTGTATATTATAGATGGACATTAGATATGAAAATAAAACTTGACAGTAAAAATAGTATGTGGTACAATCAATCATTATATCAAAATGGATATGTATGCCCAAAAATGCAAAAAAATCTTGTTGTTTTGCTAAAAATATATAAATTATTTTTAATTTTTATAGTATAACAAAATAATAAATCTAAAGCATATTGAAGAAAGATGAAGTAAATATTGAATGGAGTGGTAAAGCCTATGCTAAATGTTAAGCCGGTGCACATGGGAAAGAATGTAAGAATGAGTTTTTCGAATAATGAAGAAATTTTGAAGATGCCAAATCTCATAGAGATTCAAAAAAATTCTTACAATTGGTTCCTAAATGAAGGTTTAAAGGAGGTTTTTAAAGACGTTTCAGGCATTACAGATTATACCGGAAATTTAGTTTTAGATTTTCTAGATTATCATTTAGACTCTGATAAACCAAACTACAGTATAGCTGAATGTAAAGAAAGAGACGCGACGTATTCGGCAGCACTTAGGGTTAAGGCAAGGCTTTTAAACAAGGAAAATGGTGAGATAAAAGAATCGGATGTGTTTATGGGAGATTTCCCTTTAATGACCGATAGTGGCACTTTTGTTATAAATGGTGCAGAACGTGTCATAGTATCGCAACTGGTGAGGTCACCGGGTGTTTACTATAAAATGGAATACGATAAGACCGGTAAAGAATTATTTTCGTCGACAGTTATACCAAATCGTGGCGCATGGCTCGAGTATGAAAATGATGCAAATGATATTCTTTACGTTAGAATAGATAAAAATAGAAAAATCCCCATAACTGTACTGATAAGAGCTCTAGGGCTTGGCACAGATGATGAAATTATAGAGTATTTTGGGAGAGATGCAAGAATTTTAGCTACTATTGAAAAAGATGCTTGCAAAACTTTGGAAGAAGGCTTGATAGAAGTTTATAAGAAACTTCGTCCGAGTGAACCTCCAACACTTGATAGCGCAAAAGCTCACTTAGAAATGCTCTTGTTTGACGAAAGACGATATGATATTTCTAGAGTAGGACGTTATAAATACAATAAGAAACTAAACTTAATGGGCCGAATTTTAGGCAATGTTCTTGCTCAGCCGGTTGCAAATCCTATGACCGGAGAAATTATCTTAGACAAAGGCGAAACAGTTACTTATGAGAAAGCTCTAGAAATTGAAAAATCTGGAGCACATGCTGTTTATATTTTAAAAGAAGAAAAAGAAATAAAAGTCATTTCAAACGGTATGGTTGAAATAAATGATTTTGTTAATTTTGATGCACATAGAGAATGTGAAATAAGAGAAAAAGTTTCTTTTAGAGTATTGTGCGAAATTTTAGAAAGTTGCGATGGCAACGATGAGCTGAAAGAAGCTATAACTGCACGTATTGATGAGCTTACGCCTAAGACTATCACTACGGATGACATATTTGCATCTATAAACTACATGATGTGCTTAGCAGAAGGACTAGGGACTACAGACGATAGAGACCATTTGGGAAACAGAAGAATACGGTGTGTGGGAGAGCTTCTTCAGAACCAGTTTAGAATAGGCTTCGCAAGGCTTGAAAGAGTAATAAGAGAAAGAATGACTCTGCAAGCGCAAGACCTTGAACTGTTGACTCCGCAATCACTCATAAACATAAGGCCTGTAGTGGCGGCTATTAGAGAATTTTTTGGCTCGTCACCACTTTCTCAATTTATGGATCAAACCAATCCTTTAGCAGAACTTACCCATAAAAGAAGGCTGTCTGCTCTTGGCCCTGGTGGACTTTCAAGAGACAGAGCGGGCTTTGAAGTTCGAGATGTTCACTATAGTCACTATGGAAGAATGTGTCCTATAGAAACGCCAGAAGGACCTAATATAGGGTTAATTTCGTACCTTGCAACATTTGCGAGAATTAATGAATATGGGTTTATAGAGGCACCGTTCAGGAAAGTGGACAAAGAAACAGGCATAGTCACAAAAGAAGTAGTCTATATGACTGCCGATATGGAAGACGATTTCATAGTTGCACAAGCAAACGAACCGCTTACTGAAGATGAACGCTTTAAAAATGCTAAAATAATTGGTCGATTTAGAGATGAGTTTGTTGAAATAGAAAGCGATAAGGCAGATTACATGGACATTTGCCCGAGAATGGTTGTATCTGTTGCTACATCTATGATCCCGTTCCTTGAAAACGATGACGCAAACCGTGCATTGATGGGCTCGAACATGCAACGCCAAGCGGTTCCGCTTTTAAAGTCAGAATCTCCAATAGTAGCTACCGGCATGGAGTATCAAGCGGGGGTAGATTCCGGTGTTTGTGTGCTTGCAAAAGATGACGGTACAGTTACGAAGGTAAGCGCTAGAGAGATTACTGTTAAATATGATAACGGGAAAAAGGAAACTTACGTTCTTTCAAAATTTATTCGTTCAAACCAAAGCACATGTGTAAACCAAGTTCCGGTGGTTAATGAAGGTCAAAAAGTTGTTAAAGGTGAAGTTTTAGCAGATGGACCAGCAACAAATAACGGTGAAATAAGCTTAGGAAAGAATGCTTTGATCGGGTTTATGACTTGGGAAGGTTATAACTATGAAGATGCTGTTTTGATCAGTGAAAAATTAGTTCGTGACGATGTGTATACATCCATCCATATAGAGGAATATGAAACAGAAGCAAGAGATACCAAGCTCGGTCCGGAGGAAATTACGAGGGGCATTCCGAATGTAGGTGAAGATGTACTTAAAGATTTAGATGCAACTGGGATAATCAGGGTAGGTACAGAAGTACACGCTGGTGACATTCTGGTTGGTAAGGTTACTCCTAAGGGGGAGACAGAACTTACGGCTGAAGAAAGATTGCTTCGTGCTATTTTCGGGGAAAAAGCAAGGGAAGTTAGAGATACATCTTTGCGAGTACCACATGGCGCATATGGCGTGGTTGTAGATGTAAAAGTATTCACGAGAGAAAACAGTAACGATGAGCTGCCACCGGGAGTAAATAAGGTAGTAAGATGCTACATAGCGCAAAAGAGAAAACTCTCTGTAGGAGACAAAATGGCTGGCCGTCACGGTAACAAAGGTGTTGTTTCAAGGATTTTACCTGTTGAAGATATGCCGTTTTTACCGGACGGTACACCTTTAGACATAGTACTTAATCCGCTAGGTGTTCCGTCTCGTATGAACATCGGTCAGGTACTTGAAGTTCACTTGGGGTACGCTGCAAAAGCTCTTGGGTGGAAGGTAATGACTCCGGTTTTTGACGGTGCACATGAAGAAGATATATTTGAATGTTTCAGGAAAGCTGGATATAGTGAAGACGGAAAAACTTGGCTGAAAGATGGTCGAACAGGAGAGTACTTTGACAATCCTGTTACGGTAGGCTATATGTATTACTTGAAACTTCACCATTTGGTTGACGATAAGATCCATGCAAGATCTACAGGCCCTTACTCGTTAGTTACTCAACAACCTTTGGGTGGTAAGGCTCAATTTGGTGGACAGCGTTTTGGAGAAATGGAAGTTTGGGCGTTGGAAGCTTATGGCGCAGCGTACACATTGCAAGAAATTTTGACTGTAAAGTCAGATGATGTAGTAGGTAGGGTAAAGACTTATGAATCGATAGTTAAAGGTCAAAATGTACCTAAACCTGGCATACCAGAATCGTTTAAAGTTCTTATAAAAGAGCTACAGTCTTTGAGCCTGGACATAAAAGTTTTAGACAAAAACAAAAGTGAGATAGACTTAAAGAGAGACTTTAGCGAAGACGATGCTGCAGAATTTATTCCGACAAAGCATAGTGACTTTAAGGAAGATGAAGTGGTGACATCACTTGAAGGGTTCTCGCTTGATGAAGACGACGATGACAATAATGCGCTAGCTGATACGGAAATTTTTAATGAAATGAATGACGACGATGACACAGATGAGAGCATGGACGAATATGTAGAAGATGCACTTGACGATAGCGACGGTGATCTTGAAGATATGGATGAATTGACGACAGAATTAGATTAATAGGGGGACGAAATAATGGTATTTAATGTATTTGAATCAATTAAGATCGGATTAGCTTCTCCCGAACAAATTAGAAAATGGTCGCATGGTGAAGTAAAAAAACCGGAAACGATAAATTACAGGACGCTAAAACCAGAAAAAGACGGATTATTTTGTGAAAGAATTTTTGGACCTCAGAAGGACTGGGAATGCCATTGCGGCAAATATAAAAGGATTAGATATAAGGGTAAGGTTTGTGATAGGTGCGGCGTTGAGGTTACTAAATCTAAGGTAAGACGAGAAAGGATGGGACACATTGAGCTGGCAGCGCCGGTGTCGCACATATGGTACTTTAAAGGTATACCTTCAAGAATGGGACTACTTTTAGACATTTCACCAAGGATGCTTGAAAAAGTTTTATATTTTGCAACTTATATTGTTACAGATCCTGGTGAAGCGAAGGAACTTGACAAATGCCAATTTTTAACTGAAAGTGAATATCGTGATTTAAAAGAAAAGTATGAAGATGGATTTGAAGCTTTAATGGGCGCTGAAGCTATAAAGAAGCTTCTTAGCGAGTTGGACCTTGACAAAATGGCAAAAGAAATAAAAGGCGAACTTGAATCAGCGCTAGGTCAAAAGCGCATGAGGCTTTTAAAAAGATTAGAGGTAGTTGAGTCGTTCCGTATGTCCGGAAACAGACCTGAATGGATGATTTTGGATGTGCTGCCGGTAATTCCGCCTGATCTAAGACCAATGGTTCAGCTGGACGGTGGCAGATTTGCAACGTCTGATTTAAATGACCTTTACAGAAGGGTTATAAATAGAAATAACCGCTTATCCAGGCTAATGGAACTTGGTGCACCTGATATTATCATCAGAAATGAAAAACGTATGCTTCAGGAGGCTGTGGATGCGCTTATAGACAATGGTAGGCGTGGAAGGCCGGTTACGGGCGCAAATAATAGACCACTGAAATCGTTATCTGACATGTTAAAAGGTAAACAAGGCAGATTTAGGCAGAACCTTTTAGGAAAGCGTGTAGACTATTCAGGGCGTTCAGTTATAGTTGTAGGGCCGGAACTAAAAATGTATCAGTGTGGTTTGCCAAAAGAAATGGCGCTGGAATTATTTAAACCGTTTGTAATGAAACGTCTTGTTGAGACTGGCGTATCCAACAATATAAAATCTGCGAGAAAAGCAGTGGACAGAACAAAGCCGGAAGTTTGGGACGCTTTAGAAACGGTGATAAAAGGGCACCCTGTGCTTTTAAACCGTGCACCTACTCTTCATAGGTTGGGAATACAAGCTTTTGAACCTGTTTTAGTAGAAGGAAGAGCGTTAAAACTACATCCGTTGGTTTGTTCGGCTTACAACGCTGACTTTGACGGAGACCAAATGGCTGTGCATATACCACTTTCAGCGGAAGCTCAAGCAGAAGCAAGGTTCTTGATGCTAGCTGCGGGAAACCTTTTGAAACCATCTGATGGACGTCCTGTAGCGGTGCCTAGCCAAGATATGATATTAGGCTCTTACTATTTGACGTTGGAAAAAGACGGAGAAAAAGGCGAAGGCAAAGTCTTTAGAGACTTTGACGAAGTGCTGATGGCGTACGATGCAAAAGTTATAACACTTCATGCGAAAATTAAAGTAAGAAGAACTGCAGAGTTTGATGGCAGAAAAATAACCGGAATTATAAATACAACAGCGGGTAAAATTATTTTCAATAAGCCAATACCGCAAGATTTAGGCTTTGTGAACAGAAATACACCTGAAGACGCTTTGAGGTTAGAAGTTGACTTTTTGGTGGGGAAAAAACAACTTGGTAAAATAGTAGAAAAATGTATGAAGAAGCACGGTACGAAAATAACTTCACAAGTTTTAGATGAAATAAAATCACAGGGCTTTAAATATTCGACCAGAGGGGCTATTACCGTAGCGGTCTGTGATGCAGTTATTCCACCGGCTAAGAAGGAAATCATAAAGGATGCTGAAGAGCAAATAGAAAAGATAGGCCGTCAATTTAAAAGGGGACTTGTATCGAATGAAGAAAGAAGAGAGCATACTTTAAAGATTTGGGAAAAGGCTACAAATGATGTAACTTCAGCGCTTCAAAATAACCTGGATAAATATAACCCAATTTTTATGATGGCAGATTCAGGTGCTCGTGGCTCAATGAGTCAGATAAGACAGTTGGCGGGTATGCGTGGACTTATCGCGAATACGTCTGGTGAAACGATTGAAGTCCCGATTCGTGCAAATTACCGTGAAGGTCTAAACATACTTGAATACTTTATTTCATCTCGTGGTGCTAGAAAAGGTTTAGCCGACATGGCTCTTAGAACGGCCGACTCTGGATACTTGACGAGGCGTTTGGTGGATGTCGCTCAAGATGTTATTATCCGTGAAGACGATTGTGGAACAGAAGAAGGACTTGTAGTATTTAAAATAAAGGATGGTAACGAATCTATTGAGAGCCTCAACGAAAGGCTAGTGGGCAGATACTTATGCCATGACTTTGTAGATGAGAAAACCGGAGAAGTTTTAGTAAGCAAAGATAAAATGATGGATGATAATGATGCTGAAATTATTTTGAAATCCGGTGTAGAAAAAATTGAAATAAGATCTATATTGACATGTAAAGAAAAACATGGCGTATGTAAGAAATGCTATGGTTCTAACTTAGCAAATGGTATGCCGGTTACTATAGGTGAAGCAGTAGGGATTATTGCAGCACAGTCTATAGGTGAGCCTGGTACTCAGCTAACCATGAGAAACTTCCACACTGGTGGTGTAGCAGGTGGAGAAGATATTACTCAAGGGTTACCTAGGGTTGAAGAACTTTTTGAAAGCCGTAAGCCGAAACACTTGGCAATTATCAGTGAACTTTCGGGAACGGTTAGGTTTGAGGAAATTAAGAAAAATCGCCATGTTGTGATAAGCAACAAAGAATCAGGTGAAGAGGTCTCGTACATGATACCTTTCGGCTCTAGGATACGGGTGCAGGAAGGTCAAGAAATCACCGCCGGAGATAGGTTGACCGAAGGGTCAGTTAACCCACATGATGTCTTGGCTATAAGTGGTGCATCCGCTGTACAGAATTACCTTATCCAAGAAGTACAAAGGGTTTATCGTATGCAAGGCGTTGACATTAATGATAAACATATAGAAGTCATTGTGCGACAGATGATGAGAAAAGTAAGGGTTAAGGATCCAGGAGACACGAAACTTTTAGCAAGTACTTTTGCGGATAAGGTCGATGTCGAGGAAGCTAATAATGAAATTAAAGAAAGACTGGCTAACGGTGAAGAAGGCTTGCAAGAAGCTAGAACGATACCTGTACTTTTGGGTATAACTAAAGCATCTTTGGCAACAGACTCGTTCTTATCGGCAGCTTCATTCCAGGAAACTACTAGGGTATTAACTGACGCGGCTATAAAAGGCAAAGTCGATCCTTTAATAGGTTTGAAGGAAAATGTAATTATTGGTAAATTAGTTCCTGCGGGTACTGGAATGCACAGGTACAGCGATGTGGTTTTAGAAAAAAATGAGGAACCTCAAGTGGAAGAGCTAAACTGTGAGGAAACCGAAATTTCTGAAGAAATTGAAGAAGTGTTGACAGAAAACTAAAAAATATGGTATTATAAAACAGTTAAAGTTTTCTTGGGCAAATTTAATATTTGCCCAAGTTTATTAATAACAAATGTAAATAAAAATAAAGGAAACTTAGCTTTTATTCTCGGTTATAAATCGGTTGTAATTATAGGATATTTGAGGGTAGCAGTTGCTCGCCGCAAGGTGCGCCGTCACTTATAGTGACGGCACAAAAAAGGCAAAAACCTTTTTCCACAAGTGCAAAGCGCTTGTGGCCTTGCGGCTGGAAGGTAGCATAACTATCTTAATTTAACTTATATAAACGACAGATTTTTAACATATATAATTTTAAATTAAGGAGGTGTAGTATGCCAACTTTTAACCAGTTAGTCAGAAAAGGTAGGGAAGTTTCTGAAAAGAAATCGACTGCTCCTGCTCTTTCTAAAGGATGGAACTCAAAAAAGCGAGAATCAACGGATCAAACATCCCCGCAGAAAAGAGGAGTTTGCACTGCTGTAAAGACAGCAACGCCTAAGAAACCTAATTCAGCGCTAAGGAAAATTGCAAGGGTAAGGCTATCGAACGGAATAGAAGTAAGTTCATACATTCCGGGCGAAGGTCACAACTTACAAGAGCATAGTGTTGTTTTGATTCGAGGTGGACGTGTAAAAGACCTTCCTGGTGTTCGTTACCATATAGTTAGGGGAACGCTAGACGCTCAAGGTGTTACGAAACGTATGCAAGCTCGAAGCAAATATGGAGCAAAGAAACCAAAAGCTGGTGCTGCTAAAAAGTAGAGAAGAAATTGACAAAACTTAAGTTAACATGCAACGCGGAAGTGTTTTTATTATAAATGCCTCTGTGTTGGCAAGACGGGAGTTTGTCGCTTTCGAGTACCAATGATATCACTTGTATGAAGGAGGGAAGTAAAGTGCCAAGAAGAGGTTCAATAGCGAAACGTGATGTTTTGCCAGATCCAATGTACAATTCAAAGCTTGTTACTCGCTTAATAAACAATGTCATGTATGATGGTAAACGCGGTGTAGCTCAAAGGATAGTTTACGGAGCGTTCGACATAATAAGAGAGAAAACAGGAAAAGAACCGCTTGAAATTTTCGAAGCAGCAATGGAAAACATCATGCCAGTTCTTGAAGTTAAGGCTCGCCGAGTAGGAGGCGCGACTTATCAAGTGCCAATAGAAGTTAGGCCTGAAAGGCGTCAAACTTTAGGGCTTAGATGGTTGACCAACTATTCGAGAGCGAGATCTGAAAGAACTATGAGAGAGAGACTAGCGTCTGAGATTTTAGATGCTGTTAACGAAACAGGCGGAGCAGTCAAAAAGCGTGATGACACGCACAAGATGGCTGAAGCAAATAAAGCTTTTGCACACTATAGATGGTAATTTATCATTTAATGGAGCAAGCTTGCAGAGTTATGGGTTAAATAATTTTTTAGAAAAATTGATTGCAATGATTTTAGATTTTAATTTTACTTTAAAATTTCACAAACTAATTAAATACAAAAATCATTTTTATTTTGATGGAGGTATTTTGGTTTATGAAAAAAGTTTTTTTAAAAAAAGCTACGTGCTTTTTGCTAATTTTATTAATGGCTATTATGTCAATAGGGTCAATGTGCTTTGCTAGCACTTATGGAAATATTAGTTCTGCTTGTTGTAGGTTTGTCTGGGATGAAGAAGATCCTGTGAAGTTCGATAACAGTAAGGACGAGATATATGTTATAAATTTATATAATAGGCTTATAAAATTGCCAAATAAAAAATGTTATGGTGATGGGATTTTACCTTCAGAATTAGTTGAACTTTATGAGTATATTAAAAAAAATACGGATGAAGCAGGTTCTGAAGCAGTGAATAATTTAGATTTTTTTCGTCATTTAATTTTTATAAATGGAGGATGGTTAACGTAGATTAAAAGCAATGTTAAAAAGTACTATTATACTTGATTGTAGATGTTAATTTTTTATTATATACTCGCAAAGGGTGTAAGAAAGGAGAATGTTATGGCAAGACAGGTTTCACTTGGTTTGACGAGAAATATCGGCATTATGGCTCATATTGATGCTGGTAAAACTACTACAACAGAACGAATACTGTTTTATACGGGAGTTAACCATAAAATCGGCGAAACACATGACGGGGCTGCCACCATGGATTGGATGGCTCAAGAGCAAGAACGTGGAATCACTATAACTTCCGCTGCGACAACTTGCTTCTGGAAAAACCATCGTATAAATATTATAGATACCCCAGGCCACGTTGACTTTACTGTTGAAGTTGAAAGGTCACTGAGGGTGTTGGACGGTTCAGTTACAGTACTTTGTGCAAAGGGCGGCGTTGAACCGCAATCTGAAACAGTTTGGCGTCAAGCTGATAAATACGGCGTTCCGCGTATGGTTTATGTTAACAAGATGGACATTATGGGAGCAGACTTCTATAATGTTGTAAAAATGATGAAAGAGCGCCTTAAATGCAACGCTGTGCCAATTCAGTTGCCGATAGGTTCAGAGGACACTTTTAAAGGACTCATTGACTTAGTTGAAATGAAGGCCTACGTTTACTACGATGACCTTGGAAAAGATATCAGAGTAGAAGACATTCCGGAGGACATGAAAGAGATTGCTGAAAAATATCATACAGAAATGATGGAGCATGTTGCAGAACAAGATGATGCGCTTTTTGAAAAGTATTTGGAGGGCGAAAAGCTTTCAGAACGAGAGATAAAAGATTGCATCAGAAAAGCAACTTTGGCAAATAAAATGGTTCCAGTAACTTGCGGAACATCGTATAGGAACAAGGGTGTTCAAAAGCTACTTGATGCTATTGTAGACTATATGCCAGCTCCTACAGATGTTCCGGCGATGAAGGGTGTTGACCCTGATACCAACGAGGAAGTCGAAAGACATTCATCCGACGATGAACCGTTTTCAGCGTTGGCATTTAAAATCGCAACAGATCCATTTGTTGGGAAACTCTGTTTCTTTAGAGTGTACTCTGGTACTGTAAGTGCAGGTTCTACAGTGTACAACTCAACTAAAGACAACAATGAGCGTTTGGGCAGAATTCTACAAATGCATGCAAATCACCGACAAGATATAGACACAGTTTATGCGGGAGACATTGCGGCTGCAGTTGGACTTAAAAATACAACTACAGGTGATACATTATGTACTGAAAAAGCACCTGTTATATTGGAATCTATGGAATTCCCTGAACCTGTTATCAGGGTCGCTATAGAGCCGAAAACAAAAGCTGGGCAAGAAAAAATGGGAATAGCTTTAGCTAAATTAGCTGAAGAAGACCCAACCTTCAAAGCTTATACGGATGAAGAAACGGGCCAAACCATCATAGCAGGTATGGGCGAGCTTCATTTGGAGATTATAGTTGATAGGCTTTTGCGCGAATTTAAAGTTGAAGCAAATGTTGGTAAGCCACAGGTTGCGTATAAAGAAACTATCAGAAAATCGGCAGATGTCGATAACAAGTATGCAAGACAGTCTGGTGGACGTGGTCAATATGGACATGTTAAGATTAAAATTGAACCGAACCCAACTAAAGGCTATGAATTTGTTAACAATATTGTTGGAGGTGTTATTCCAAAAGAATACATCCCAGCTGTTGACCAAGGTATCAGAGGAGCAATGCTTTCTGGTGTTTTAGCAGGTTATAATGTTGTTGATGTTAAAGTCACGCTGTATGATGGATCTTACCATGAAGTTGACTCATCTGAAATGGCCTTTAAGATAGCGGGTTCTATGGCATTTAAAGAAGCTATGAGAAAAGCAGATCCGGTATTGCTTGAACCTATTATGAAGGTATCGGTAATAGTTCCTGAAGAATACATGGGTGATGTTATAGGTGACTTAAATTCTCGCCGTGGTATGATTCAAGGAATGGAAGCGATCTCAGGAGCACAAAGAATAAATGCACATGTGCCTTTATCTGAAATGTTTGGCTATGCAACTGATATGAGATCAAAAACTCAGGGCAGAGGTCAATACACTATGGAACCTAGTCATTATGCAGAAGTTCCGAAATCAGTTTCTGAAAGTATTATTTCAGCTAGGACGAAAAAGCCTGATTAATTTTTGTTAAAACTATTGATTTTTTATATGTTAATTGATAGAATGTAAACATTGGAAAATATTTTTACATTACTGTAAACAAGGGAGGAAAAACTAATGGCAAAAGCAAAATTTGAAAGAAGTAAGCCGCATATTAATATTGGCACAATTGGTCACGTTGACCACGGGAAGACCACTCTTACAGCGGCAATTACTAAGGTATTGAACCTAAAGGGAGACTCAGAATTTGTTGATTATGCAAATATCGATAAAGCTCCTGAAGAAAGAGAACGTGGTATTACCATAAATACTGCGCATGTTGAGTATCAAACAGCAACTCGTCACTATGCACACGTTGACTGTCCTGGCCATGCTGACTACGTTAAAAACATGATTACGGGTGCAGCGCAAATGGACGGAGCTATTCTGGTAGTTTCTGCAGCAGACGGCCCGATGCCTCAGACAAGAGAACACATTCTTTTAGCTCGTCAAGTTGGTGTTCCATACATTGTAGTATTCATGAATAAGACTGACCAAGTTGATGATGAAGAACTATTAGACTTAGTTGAAATGGAAATCCGTGAACTTCTAAACGAGTATGGTTTCCCTGGTGACGAAACTCCAATTATAAAGGGTTCAGCTTTAAAAGTATTGGAATCAAGTTCAACAGATCCATCAGCTCCGGAATACAAATGTGTTCTTGACTTAATGGATGCAGTTGATAAATTTATTCCTACACCGGAAAGAAAATCAGATTTACCTTTCTTGATGCCAATTGAAGATGTTATGACGATTTCAGGTCGTGGAACAGTTGTTACAGGTAGAGTTGAACGTGGACAACTTAAAGCTGGTGACGAAGTTGAAATAGTTGGCTTAACAGAAGAACGTAATAAAACAGTTGTTACTAGCATGGAAATGTTCCGCAAGACTCTAGACTATTGTGAAGCAGGAGATAACGTTGGTGCATTACTTCGTGGTGTTCAAAGGGATGAAATCGAAAGAGGTCAAGTTCTTGCAAAACCAGGAACAATCAATCCTCACACTAAGTTCAAAGGTCAAGTTTATATCTTGACTAAAGAAGAAGGTGGACGTCATACTCCATTCTTCAACAATTACCGTCCACAGTTCTATTTTAGAACTACAGACGTAACGGGTGTAATTAAGCTTCCAGAAGGAACTGAAATGTGTATGCCTGGCGATAATGTTGTTATGGACGTTGAGCTCATTACACCTATCGCAATTGAAGAAGGTCTACGTTTTGCTATTCGTGAAGGTGGACGTACTGTAGGATCAGGTGTTGTTACAGCTATTAATGGCTAATATATAAAAATTGAAAATAACCTATCTTTTTAAAGGTAGGCTTATTTTTATGTGTAAAAAACACACGTTAATTCACGTGAATTGCTTATTATTGTAACAGATCTAGTTCATTAAAAATAAAGGACGTTGCATAGAATACTGATGATATATATAAGTAAGTCTTTTGAAAATTATAAAAATATTCGACAAAATATTGACAGATATTTATTTTTTTGTTATAATAATTAAGAATAAATTTAAGGAGCAAGTACAAATGAAAAAAGCGATTTCAACAATTTTATCATTAGTAATGCTTGTAACACCATTGGTAGGCACAGCATGCTTTGCGGATAAGCCGTCTGACAATGTTGGGGCCTATGTTCAAAATCAAGAACGTAACGAACAATTTAGGCCTGTCAAGATTGCTGGCTGTATAGCTGTAGGAACTGTAGCAGTGGGGGAAGCAATGCTGGCAGGCTTGAAAATTTATAAAGAGAAACGTGAGCCAATAAATAATTGGATAAAAACACGTATCTATGAAATAGCACCATATGTATTGAATGCCACAGCCTATGTATTGAAGGTCACAGCTCCGGTGAGTCGTAAAATGATTTTTAGTACTTGCGCTTTTTTGGAAAATGTTTATTCGAGCGATATTTGTGGCGGTTTCTTTTATTGGACCATGATGCATCCGCTAGATCCGCTAGGCCTGAGAGCTCAGCGAGATCAGCAATTTAAGCGAGATCAGCAACTTTGAGAATCTCAGAAATCTCGACAATCTTATCACCAGTAATGCTAGCAAAACCATTTGTAGGCACAACATGCTTTGCGGATAAGCCGTCTGACAATGTTGGAGCTTATGTTCAAAATCAAGAACGCAGCGAAGAATTTAAGCCTGTTAAGATTGCTGGCCGCATAGCTGTAAGAACTACAGTTATGGTGAGGGGGCAACAGTAGCAGGCTTGAAAATTTATAAAGAGAAACGTGAGCCAATAAATAAATCGTATACGACTAGCTGTAAGAATGGCTTCTGTCATAAATTTTGAAAATATGAAAAATATTCGACAAAGTATTGACAAATATTTATTTGCTTGATAAAATAATTAAAAATAAATTTAGGAAGTAAGTATAAATGAAAAAAGCGATTTCAACAATTTTATCACTAGTAATGCTAGCAAAACCATTTGTAGGCACAACATGCTTTGCAGATGAGCCGTCTGACAATGTTGGGGCTTATGTTCCAAATCAAGAACGTAGCGAACAATTTAAGTTCGATGAAAAAATAGCAGTTAGTCATGTTAAGATTGCTGGTTGTATAGCTGTAGGAATTGTAGCAGTGGTGGCAGCAATGCTGGCAGGCTTGAAAATTTATGAAGAGAAACTACCTGATCCAATAAATAAATCGTATAAGAGTACGATTAGGTGTAGGAATGGCTTATGTTATGTTCGTACATTTTGAAAATATGAAAAAATATTCGACAAAGTATTGACAAATATTTATTTGCTTGGTAAAATAATTAAAAATAAATTTAGGGAGTAAATATAAATGAAAAAAACAATTTTAACAATTTTAGCACTAGTAGTGCTAGTAACACCATTGGTAGGCACAGTATGCTTTGCAAATGAGCAGTCGGACAATATTGGGACTTATGATCAAAATCAAGAACGTAGCGAACAATTTAAGGTCGATAAAAAAACAGTAGTTAAGGCTGGTAAGATTGCTGGCTGTATAGCTGCAGGAACTACAGTTATGGTGGGTGCAACAGTAGCAGGCTTGAAAATTTTTGAAAATACATTGCCTGAATCAATAAAAGAATTAATGCCAAATTGGCTAAGAACATAAGCGAAAACAGATTAAAATAGAGGTAATCCTGTAGTCGATAACACAAAGCCAACAGAAGTGAGTGAAAATAGTAATGATCCTGTAGCCGGTACATACAGAGCGAGCTGATCGCAGCTAAATGGCACGGGGCAAGTAATTATAAGCAATAATGATTTAAAATTAGTAGAAAATAAATCAGTAGACTTAGATACTTTTTATGCAAAGCAGAATAAAAATATTACAGGTGACGTTTTTGATGGGCCGGCAAAATTCGGATGGGGAACGTTGATGTTGACATTTATATTAACAATTCCTTTTGGTGCTTATCAAGCTTATCGTAATATTATGGCGAGCTTAGTGATTGCATTTTAATTACTCATAACTGCTGGATGAGGATGTGTAATGGAGACCGTGCATTTAACGTGCGGTCTTTTTATTGTGTGGAGAGTGCGCAATATATACTAAAAGGAGTAAGCTCAGGTTAATAAAAACGTATAGCAGAGAATGTCAAAAAAGTGCTTTAAAAGCACAAGAAGGGAAAATTTATCAGGTACTAAAAAGTTATATAAATGACAAAAAATAATTTTATGCTTAAATTCGAGAAAGTTAATTTATTTTTTTAAAATTTACAGAATTTTATGCAAGCAGGGTGGAAATTGCGGTCAAGAGTAACACTGGATGCCATTGGCGATAACTCTCTTACTGAATGGATTTTGAGTATACTTAAGCTTAATGGAGACTCTGCAAATTTGTTTAGAGAAAATTTTAAAGATCACTTTATTTTTAATTAAGTACAGTTTTTGCAAAGCACATTATTTTAATTCTGGTCTTTCTCTTCTTAAGAAAAGACTTTCATTAACAAGTTACAATTTTTCAACATATAATAAAGTAAACTTGTTTTGAAAGGAATATAAAAATATGTGTAATCATAACTCTATCGGTACAGCTCTGCTTATAAGTATAATTGCAGGAATAGCTGCCGCTTCTCTTTTTAGTTTTAACGTATTGACAAACATTACTATTGGAATTTATATTGTGCTTGCTATAAGTGCTTTAGCATTATTTGCTATCTTATTTTTAACTGCAAAAATGCAAAATACTCAATGTAGTTGCAGTAAAAGATCTGTGCTTGCTTACGCAAAATATATTATTTACTCGTCCGTTGGTGCAATATTAAGTTCGGTTTCTGCCCTGACCATAACGTTAAGCATAACTTCCACAGCTTCTATAATCATTATCTTTTTAGTTGCTACCTTCTTTGTTTTGCTGTTGGTTTCACTTATCAATTACTTTATAGCTTCAATGAAAATGGATCTCGCCCCATAAAAATTTAATATCTAATATTTTTCCAAACCAGGTTGTTCTTATTTTTAAGAACAACTGGTTTTTTTATTATTTAACTGTTATATTTTACAAAAAATAATTCAATATAATTTAAATTATATTGACATTTTATGCATGCAATGTTATAATTCCTTTTAGGCAAGGTAATAAAATGAATGATATTTTAACAAATCAGGTGAAATTTACAGCTGCTTTTAACTAAATTTTATTATCAATCTTTTACTTTGTCTTTGTAGTAAATGAGGAGGAATTTATTATGATGTTCAAAAAAATTATCGCTGTGTCAATGACAGCTACAATGATGCTTTCGTCGATATGTTCTGCTCAAATTAATGCTGCCGAACGTCTTGATGAAAACGTTATAAACGTAAATATGCCGTATGGCGGCGAAGTTGTATCAAGAGAAAAACTTTTAAGTGAGCAGAAAAAGCTTCTTAATAGTCAAAGCATAGAAGATTACTCTTCCCAGCAGGTTCACAACATATTGAGTGATTTGACACAGAAAGGTTTTGTATTATCAAAAAAAACTATAGATTCATTGGAAAGTGGGTTTTCTGAAAAAAATTTAGCCTTAAACCTATTTGAAAACGATAATTTAGATATAGCTTTAAAAGAAGGTTTTGACTTTTTGCTAAACACAAATTCAACCACTTTCATCGACGATGTAGGGCCTATAAAAGATTGCATCATGCAAAACACACTTTTAAAAGAATGTATAGAAAGTACCCTTAACTACATAGCCAGCTACATAACCCAAGGTGACAAACAATTCGAGATTTTAAAAAGGCTAAACGGCTTAAAAAAGTTGATGGAAATTGATAAAAGTATTCCAAGCAATAACAGTTTCTTTAAGTTTGTTTCGTCTATGAAAAATGCGTATCAGGTATTAATTTCCAGACGAATTGCAAATCAAATTTTGGAAAATTCCAGAACTTCTGTAGAAAAAAAACTGAGTAGTCAAAATGTTTTCAGAAACGCTGACATTTCAGCCAGCATCCCTCTAGATGGCACAAATTTAAACATTTCTATTACGAACGAATCATCTGAAACGTCCAGTGAAAAATCATTTTATAAAATAGATAACTCCACAGGTTTAAGATGCGCTGTTGGAACAGGACTGCAAGGATATTTAGGAATAGAAATGGGCAACAACTTACAAGTAACCAGAACACTTATTTTTCATTCACTTGAGCAGTTTTTAGATACAAATACAATAGATGGAAAAATTAGCAGCATAGAATTAAGAGCTCCGGAAATAAAAAACATTATAAAGTCAAGAAAAGTAATGCAAAAAAATGAAAAGAACTTGCTCTCAACAATAAAAAGTTCAATAGAATGGTTTCTAAAATCTACAGGCATTGTCCCACAAAATCTCAGTCTTAGCTGGCCCAATATAACCGCTACAACTTCATCAAATAATGAGTTTACTTTTACCGATACCTTAGATATAAACGCTTCCGCTAAATTTTTAGCCTCCCTAGGATTTAACGTTTCAGCCGATTCAGGAATAACCTCAACTAGGCGACCACACTCATATTTGAGCTTAATAGATGGAGATTGTTCGCCATCTTCATATGTAACAAAAGCTTCAGATATTTTAACATTTTTAAAAGCTGAAAAATGTAAAAAGTACAACGAAATAAAAGAACAAGTGGAAAATTATTTACTTAGTTTGGGCAAAGATAAAAACCTTAAATTGACAGACGAAGAAATAAGCAAAATCTTGTCAATAATTATATCAAACATAAAGGGAGACATCAGGCTTTACATATCTGCTTTATCCGTTTTGTCAGATAAAAGTTCGTCAAAACAAGAAAGAGCTGATGCTAAAGAATTAAAACATAAAATAGAAAAAGATTGGTTAACTACAAATAAATTGCTTAGGCTAAGCAAGGGTCGACTTGAAATGTTAAAAGCAGCTATAGCAATTGCATCGTACATGCGCGAATTTGCTGTAACAGAGTCTGATATTAACATGTTTCAAGCACTGTACATGGAAATAGAACATCTTGCTCAAATGCAAACCTTTTCTTCCAGCTTGACTAAGCAAAAAGCTGAATTCAGCACAAGTTGCATCTCTGCTTTCAATAACCTCAATTTTCAAACCAGATTAGATATTCCTGTAGTCGGAACAACGTTTTTAAATATGTCTTACAGTGATCAAGTAAGCGAATGTAAGTTCGATACAAGCGAGGACTTCTCCATACAATTTCAGCTACCTATGGTTGAAAATAAAGTTTATGGGACAGAAAAAGTGAAAAATAAATTAAAAGAGATAATCTCAAAAATTTCAAAAGACGAAAAGAGTCCTATGGCCTCCGTTTTAAAAGAATCTTTATCTTTAATTGATAATAAATTTGAATCTATCATTTCAGAACTTGGAATAAAAAGAATTATAGGCATCCCTTTTTTCTCTTCATTTAATAATTATTTAAATCTGAATTTTTATCTAACAAAAATAGATAAAACTAATCCGAATTCTAATCAGATAGCTTTGCCTGAGCAGGATAGAACAATAATTAAACTAAATGATGAATGGGTTTTAAAGCTGATAAAAAGAGTTGATTCTAGTGTCTTAAAAGTAAATCCAAAAATCAAAGACTCCGTGTCATTTAGCTTTTCAGATAAAGTTGGAAAGTCATCCAGCAAAATTGGAAATGATACATTTAGCTTCATCACAAGTAAATACAACGTTTTTGAATCTGGATTAAAAGACCGCTTAAACAGTAACGATAAAGTTAGCAATTTGTGGTTGAATTTCAAAGCAAATCAAGAAGATCAGCTAGAAGAACTATTTAAAAATGTAACTTTAAATAGCAAAAATGCTAAGTATGAATTACAATGTATTTTTAATGACATAATGCAAAATTTAAAAGATAGCCAAAAATTAAGCAGAGCTGAAAAAAATCGACTTATCTTAGAAATAATAGATAAGTTTAGCAAATTTATGAGCGCATGTGGTACCTTTACTGAAACTAATTCCTCAAATGATTACTCAGAATGTTCACAGCTATTAGATGACATTCTTAAGCTTAATTATTGCTATAGCTACATGCCAGAATATAACCGAGTTTTCTCAATAAATAAAGCGAAGATGTTACAAAGACTTTTATAGTAAGCTTAAACAATATCATATTATCAGAAAAGTTTTTAACTAAGCATTCTTTTAACCGCAAACTACAGATGAAAGCAACCAAAATGAATTGTAAATCAAAATTTCATATTCACTTATTTGATGTAGTGTTCCATTAAAAGCTACAGTAACTACAATAATTAAACCCAACATTAACGATAAAAGATTAATCGCAAAAACTAATTTAAAATTGGCTTTAAGTCTTTTGCTTGCAACCACTCCATCTATTAATTTATCACTTTTATTCATACATTCAAAGCACTCTGTCTGCGCCCTAATATTTTTTTCACCTAAACTATCTTCAAGTGGTGCTATGCTTAAATCCCCTAAACTTATAGCAAAATCTTTAGAAATACGTTCCCTATTTATATTACTATCGTATGTTCTTATAAAAATTTTAATGTTATTTTTCCCGGCACTTTTTAAAGAATTTAATAGGCGCCTATTTGGGTTATACTCCAACACAAACATAGCTACAAGATCATACCCAATGCAGATATAAGTTATTCCTTCATTATCTTTGTGGTATTTATCTTCATAGTCTCTGCTAGGCGGATCTACACCATGAGACTTCAGCAAATCTCTGTTCCCTATCATTACTCTTTTGCCGTTTACCCAACCAATTAATCCTTTATCTTCCTCATACGTAACTTCTGAAACTTTTGTAAGCATTTTCTTCTGCCCCAAGATCACCTTATTAAAAACAGTATTTAGTGGGCCTTCCTTTGCAGAAGACAAGGTTGCAGCATAAAGTATAGCTTCATCGATCCTCTGCCCACGAAATGTCTTTATTTCTTTCAAGATCACATTTTCAGAAGGGTACAAGTCTTCTGAATCAAAAGTAATGGAATTTATCAAAGATGCGGCGTTTACATTGTTTCGACCAAGTAGCATTATTCCTTTCCTTAATGCCTTTTTAGAAAAATAGAATAATTTGAAATTTAAACTAAAGAAAAAAGAAATTGGAAAGCACAACATTAAAGCTGTGTACATATTTGAGGGCCAAAACAAAAAATTCTTACTCTTTATAGTGCTAAATGTGCTTACTGCAATAGACAAAATGACAGAAAAAAAAGATAGCTTTTGCACTGCCTTTTCCCAAAGATTTTGGTCTAATATTAAATCAAAAAAACTATAATTGTGTTGTACTTTTTCATTTATTACAGTTGAGTTTCCCTTACTTGAGCTCTCACTTAATTTTACTAAATATTTTTCTTTCTCCGAAATTTCAAACTTAAAGTTCTGTTTTACTCTTTTTACTACATACAGGTTTTTCTTATTAATAAGCAGTTCAAAAAGCAAAATAGCCCCTATTCCCATAAACGGTTTGGTGTTATCCGATGGGTAACTCTTTGTTATCAAAGTTAATACAGAATTTGCAAATTCTGAGAAAAATGCTAAAAGAAATACCGTATTTTCATCTGGTTTTAACTTGAAAATGCTTGATAAACCATGCGAGATAATACTATAACCAAAAAGCAACGATATCCCCTGCAACAAAATTGAACATACTGTGAAAATTTCGGGTGTAAGCTTAAAACCAGACAAATTTATATCAAGTTTTAGAAGTAAAACCGAAAGCAAATAGAGTACAAGTAAAAATATTGTTCCTATAACTTTTATTTCAGATTTTTTTACAGCATAGCTTAAAAAGCGCTTAATAAGGCCTATATCTGCATTTTCATTGTAAACTATATCGGATAATTTAACTCTTTCTCTTTTATTTTTCACACTTAACACCTCTCATAATGCCTTATCTATTTTTGGCTATCTGGTATATTAAAATGCCGGCTGCCACAGATGCATTTAATGAAGTTATTTTCCCTTTAAGTGGCAAAGATATCGTAAAGTCGCACTTTTCCTTTACAAGGCGGCTAACCCCTTTGCCTTCTCCTCCTATGACTAAAGCCACTGAACCATCAAAGTCTATGTCGTAGTAAGGTTTACCGTCCATGTCTGCACAGTAAAACCAAAAACCTTTATTTTTCAAATCATCTATAAGTCGAGATATGTTGGTAACTCTAGCAACTTTCACATACTCAAGCGCACCCGCCGAAGTTTTCGCAACAGCTGAGCTAAGCCCAGCGCTGTTGCGTTTAGGTATAATAACCCCATGAACACCTGCACATTCAGCTGTTCTTATTATTGCTCCCAAGTTGTGCGGATCTTCCACCCCGTCAGCAATAACTATAAACGGGGTTTCTTTTTTGTTTTCGGCGAACTTCAAAATATCATCTACACTTGAGTAAGCATGTGCAGAAAGAATCGCTGCTACTCCTTGATGCTTTTCACCGCTTATTGCATCAAGTTTTCTTGAGTCCACTTCTTTGACCGGAATATTATTTTTCTTTGCAAGATTTATAATCTGCAAAATGGACCCAATTTTTTTTCCGTTCGACACCATTAAATATTCTATGTCTCTTCCTGCATTCAAGGCTTCCTTTACGCTGTTTCTGCCAAAAATAAAGTCTTTTTCCATTTTGAGTTTTCCTTTTTATTTTTTACGAAAACGTAACAGGTGCGGTTTTTGTCATCACACATACGTAGGTTTGGCCTTTGAGCAACGGAACGTCTTTTCCGTCCTTTGTGCTGTATGTGAAAAGCTCATTGTCATTATTGCGTTTCCAATTAATTTCTATAATTTTTCCATGAGACATGTAGTATCCTTCACCAGAACCAATAAGATTTATGCTTAAAAGTTCAGTTTTCGGTACTTGAGATGTCTCTGCTCTTAAAATAATAACATTTGGTTTTGAATTTTGGATATTCTTATTTCCATCCATTTGAGGCTTATCAAACTGCGAAACCAAGTATGTCTGATTTTTCTCATCATAGTCAAATACTGTTGATTTATATCCAGAAAATTTGGCTATAAGCTTAGTAGCATCTTTTCCCGATAATACCGGAGAATCATTTGAAAAGTTCATCTTAAACTTATAATTGTTATCTATTTGAGTGTTGTACCCTTTTTTATTTATCGCTTGGACTAGCTTTTCACCGGAAGTAAACGCACTGTGTTCTAATCCAAGATTTTTACGTCTAGCTGCGTCTCTCCACATATAATTTCCGTTGGTAATTAAGTCTATTGAGTTTATATATCCGCTTTTTAAAATGTCATATGCTTGGAAGCTGCCACCTAAATGTACATAAATAGCCCCCAGCCCGTGAGCTAAATTTATAAAGTAAGGCCTTGCGCTACGTACTGTGCCTAAAGTTGGCGCAGAAGCAATATCGTTGTAAACCTGAATAATTCTGGTAATTCCACCTTCTATTAAACATTCAAACAGCATGTCTGCGTCTGAGACTCCGTGCAAAGGTTGAGCTTTTTTCATATTGTTAGTCATTACACAAACCGGTCGAAAATTAACTTTATCTTTTTCTATATCAAGTCCAGTTAATGGGTTAATGTATCCTGTTGAGCTGTCGTTTGATGAATAGTCGTCAGTTTGTGGGTCTTGAGAGGAATCTTTTTTAAAACAGCCGGTAAACATAGTTAACACAAATAATAAAATTAGTACCTGTGAAAAAATTACTTTTAATGTATTTTTCATAAAACATCCTCCAAAAAAATAACTAAAATTATAGACAAAATAAAAATTTCGTCATAAACTGTTACCATAGACATATAAGACAAGTTATGCTACCATGTTATTATACTATTCTTAAGTGAGAATTGTAAAGAGATATAAAGGAGTAATAAAAATGAACATTTGGCACGATATTGACCCTAAAAAAATTTCACCGGAAGATTTTACCGTTGTTATTGAAATCCCTAAGTGTTGCAAGACTAAATATGAACTCGACAAAGAGACCGGCATGTTGAAACTGGATAGAATCCTGCATACTTCCACGCATTATCCAGCAAACTACGGCTTTATACCTAGAACTTATGCAGCGGATAAAGACCCTCTAGATGCGTTGGTTCTCTGCTCTGAAAAGATATATCCACTCACTTTGGTCAGATGCTATCCCATCGGCGTTATTTCGATGATTGATGGAGGCGAAAATGACGAAAAAATCATCGCCATACCGTACAGCGATCCTACTTACAACAACTTTACCAATATAGATCAACTACCTGCACACATATTTACAGAGATGGTCCATTTCTTTAAAGTTTACAAAGCTCTTGAAAACAAAGAAACAGCCGTAGAAGAAGTTCAAGGCGTTGAGTCAGCTAATAAAATCATCGTTTCAGCTATTAATGCCTACAAGGAAAAGTTCAAGAATTTATCTTGATTTTATTTTCAAATGTGTAACTTTATTTAATTAAAACTTTAACTGATTGTCAAAAATTGTATAATCAAATACAATAATCTGAAATTGTCAATAAAGGTTGACACAATTTATTAGCGGAACTAAAAATTTAATATGCATGGCCTAAAGAAGCATAATATAGTTGCCTTTTGATTAGAGGAGGCATGCCTTCATTGGCAGAGCAAATTCTCCTGTTGTTC